>JAUNWP010000014.1 GCA_030540255.1 Eubacteriales bacterium
CGGAAACCACGGCTGTCATTGATTTTGATCACAGCAAAGATATAAGAAAATACAGTGAAAGGAGCATCGTTTATGAAAGAAAGCAAGTACACAGGCACACAAACAGAAAAGAACTTACTGGCGGCCTTTGCCGGTGAATCAGAGGCAAGAAACAAGTATACTTATTTTGCATCCAAAGCGAAAAAAGAGGGTTACGAGCAGATTGCGGCGTTGTTCCTGAAGACCGCTGATAATGAAAAGGAACATGCCAAGCTTTGGTTCAAGGAACTCTTCGGAATCGGTGAGACTGCAGATAATCTTCTTTCTGCCGCAGAGGGTGAGAACTATGAGTGGACGGACATGTATGATGGCTTTGCCAAGACTGCGGATGAGGAAGGCTTCCACGAGCTGGCAGAGCGTTTCCGTCTTGTAGCTGCTATTGAGAAACACCATGAGGAGCGTTACCGCGCTCTCCTGCACAATGTTGAGACGGCTCAGGTATTCGCCAAGAGCGAAGTCAAGGTATGGGAGTGCCGTAACTGCGGACACATCGTTGTCGGTGAGAAGGCTCCCGAAGTATGTCCTGCCTGCAGTCATCCTCAGAGCTATTTTGAGTTGCACGCGGAAAACTATTGATCATCAAAGAAAGGAGAACACATTATGGAGCAGAAGTTTTATATTTGCAAGCATTGCGGCAATATAATTGCCAAGGTCAAGGACAGCGGAGTACCGGTAGTCTGTTGTGGTGAGGCAATGACAGAGATCATTCCGGGCACAACAGATGCGGCTGTAGAAAAGCACGTTCCGGTCTGGACTGTAGATAATGGTGTTGCCAAGGTCAAGGTAGGCACGGTTGAGCATCCTATGCTTCCGGAACACTATATTGAGTGGGTATCCATTCATACCAGGCAGGGCAACCAGCGTAAGGAGCTGCACCCGGGTGAGAAGCCTGAGGTCTGCTTCGCATTATGTGAAGGCGATGAGGTAGAAGCAGTCTACGCTTATTGTAATCTCCACAGTCTCTGGAAGGCATAAGTCAATTTTTACGGACCCGGTGTTTATAAGGCATCGGGTCCTTTTCAAAATTCAAGTGCAAGGAAAATGCGGCAGCTATTCTGTTATTTCTTAGTGAGCAGTACTACTGTTTCCACGTGTCCTGTTTTGGATTTATCTACCCTTTGACTTATTCTTTGCTGTTTTTTCCACAGCCTTTATTGTATTTAGATATGCTTCTTCTACAGGTGACAGGTTCTGCACCAGAAAACGTTGGTACTCCTTGTTGGCCTTTTCCATGGCTTGTTTATGGCTTACCTTACCTGCACCGATCAGAACTTGTTCATTGGTTGAAGACAACACACGATCTAAGTGCTCCACATAATCGCTCATATGCATCGGATTATGACGGATTGCCTGCACTTCCGCAAAATCAAAATATCCTGAGACAATACCATTCAGAACTCTCAGTTCATCTTCTGACAGGTAATTTTTCGCGATGCCAATATCCTTCACCGTAGGAAAATCTCCGGCAAATGCAGTCAGTCCCATAAACGGTTTATCTGCATCTGCGCGTTCATAGATAAGCTCTGCTGCAGTATGCCCATGTGCAGCATAATGAAGTTTATTCTGTACCATCTTGAAAAATGCGATCGACTCTGCGCTTTTAGGATCATAATCCACACTGGTTGCATACAAATCGAGTACCTGTCGATACATTACCTTTTCCGAAGAGCGAATATCCCGAATGCGATCCAGCAGTTCTTTCCAGTAACTGCCTCCTCCGAGTCTCTTGAGCCTCTCGTCATCCATGGTAAATCCCTTCACCATGTATTCATTCAAGCGTTCTGTTGCCCAACGCCGGAACTGTGTAGCAATTTTAGATCTCACACGGTATCCAAGAGAAATGATCATATCCAGATTGTAGTATGGTAGCTCTCTTGTCACCTGACGATTGCCTTCTATTCGAACCTGTCGGAATTTCCGACAGGTTGAACCTTCGTCTAACTCGCCTTCTTCATAGATATTTTGTATATGTTCCACGATATTAGTTCGAGATGATTGAAACAATTCTGCCATCTGTGTCTGCGTCAGCCATACCGTCTCATCCACAAAGCGAACATCTATTTTTGTATCTCCACTCTCTGACTGATAAATAACAAATTCTCCTTGTCCATCTTGTGGAATAGGTATTTTATTTTCCGTTATGTCCGTTCCTCTATAAGTGGAATTTAATATTCGATCATTTTTTTTAATTTCCAAATGAAGTGCCTCCTTCATTGCATATCAGTCTGCAAAAACATGAATATTCACAATCTCTCTTCTGTTATCTCTTAGTGAGCAGTACTACCGTCTCGACATGCACTGTCTGTGGGAACATGTCTACCGGACGGATGCGCTCAAGCTTATAGCCGTTCTGACAGAGATATTTCAGATCTCTGGACAAGGTGGCAGGGTCACAGGATACATATACTATGCGCTTTGGGGCTATGCTTACCATAGTGCGCAGACAGTTTTCGTCACAGCCCTTTCGAGGCGGATCGACTACTATAAGATCGATATTTTCATGTGTTTTTGAATATTCCTTTGCGTACCAGTCAGGGAGCACCTCCTCGGCCTTTCCGACATAAAATTCGGCATTGGTGATATTATTTGCGGCTGCATTTTCACGGGCATTATCTATTGCTGCCGGAATTATCTCAACACCGTAGACCTTGGCTGCATGACGCGCCAGAAACAGCGAGATCGTTCCTACACCGCAATACAGATCCCATACCTTTTCGCTGCCGCTTAAGCCCGCAAATTCAAGTGCTGTTCCGTATAGCTTCTCAGTCTGAAGCGAATTGACCTGGAAGAAGGAATACGGAGAGATCCGGAAGCTTACTCCGGCCTTACCGTCTGCTTCATGGATAATATCCTCGATATATCCCGGACCGTACACATTTACAAGCTTATCTCCCATGATCACATTGGTTCGCTCTCGGTTGATGTTTATTGTAAATGACTTAAGCTCCGGAAGCTTTTCCTTAAGCTCAGCGCACAATACTTCGGCATCCTTGAGCTTTGGCGCATTTATAATAAGGCATACCATGAGCTCGCCGGTAAAGTACCCCTTGCGGATAAGGACATGACGAACCACACCCTGATGAGAGACTTCATCATAAGGCTCTATATCATGCTGCTCCATGAAGGCTATCACGGTATCAAGCACTATCCTGTTATCTTCAAATCCAAGCTGACAATCCTCACACTCTATTATACTGTGGGTACGTCCTGCAAAGAAACCGCTTATGATACGTCCGTCCTTGGCACGTCTTATCGGATAGACTGCCTTATTGCGGTATCTGAAAGGTATATCCATGCCGACTATATGCTCAAATATCGGGTCTATATCGTTGTTGTCGAAGCCTCCGATACGGAGAATGTCATTACGGACCTTATCCTCTTTGAAGGCAAGCTGTGCGCTGTAATCGAGCTGCTGCAGCTGGCATCCGCCGCAGCTTCGCGAGATAGGACAGGCCGGATCGATGCGCTTAGGCGAAGGCTCAAGTATACGCACAAGTCTTGCAAAACCATAGCTTTTCTTAAGCTTCATTGCGCCTGCGACAACTTTATCTCCGATAACGGTATCTTTAACAAACCAGGTAAAACCGTCGGTCTTGCCTATACCGGCTCCGTCATCGCTCATATCTGTTATTAATATTTCGAATTCGTCATTTTTCTTTATCATCAGTCTGTTTCTTCCTCACTCATCGGCAGCGAAAATACAAATTCGGTGCCGACTCCCTCTGTAGATATAACATCTATAGTTTCATTATGTGCCTGTATGATCTCACGGACTATGCTGAGTCCGAGTCCCGTACCGGTCTTATCTCTGCCCCTCGATATATCTGTCTTATAGAATCTGTCCCATATCTTCTTTATTGAGTCCTTCGGAATTCCGATACCGGTATCCTTGACAGATACAAATACCTTACGGCTCTTGCATGAAGTCGATATATATATTGAAGAATCCTTCTCGGAAAACTTGATTGCATTATCTATCAGATTATACAGTACCTGCTCTATCTTTGAATAATCCGCATTGACAAATTCCGATTCGCTCTCAAAGGTCAATGCAAAATCAATATTCTTGGCTGAGCATGCATTTTCATTTGTATTGCATACTCTTCGTATCATCTCATTGATATCAAAATTACTACGATTCAGTACAGTATTCCTGTCAATGGAGCTTATGGTAAGCATTCCCTGAGTCAGCTTGCTGAGTCGCTCGGTCTCGGAAATGATACGTCTTATATAGGTCTCACTTTTTTCCGGAGGGATAGTTCCGTCAATAAGAGCCTCAAGATATCCCTTTATGGAAGTAAGCGGAGATCTGAAATCGTGGGAGACATTTGCAATAAACTCACGCTGCGTCTTTTCGGAGTTTGACAGATCATCTGCCATAAGCTCCAAAGTGGCGGCAAGTGTGCCTACCTCATCATGAGCAAAATGCCGACGGATCTTATAATTAAGATTGCCCGCCGCATACTCCTTGGCTGCACTGTTTATGGAACGCAGAGGTATATATACATATACCGTGAAAATGATGAGTATGATGAAGGAAAGGGCAAATATTATCAATGCCGTGATATATACTATATCGAGTATATCATTCTTGGCAGAGGTGACCTCCGACATAGGATAATGTATAATAATGTAACCTATCGGAGAGTAATTATGGTTGATAGATGCTTCAACGCTCAGCATCTCCGAATCAAAGAAACCGTAATAAAAACCTGTACAGTAATTTGATGTGCCTGAAGCGGGATCAAAGCCTCCTATTACCTTGCCTGTGTTTTCGCCCTCAGAATCAATGATAATGCGTCCGTTGGCATCACTTATCCATATGGTGGAGCCGATAAAATTGGATACCAGCTTGATATCACTCTGTATCGGAGCATTGATATCGCCCTTGTAGTAATTAGACTGTTCATAGCTCCTTGCCATATAGGTGGCTTCGTTATACAGCCTGTTTGCATTCAGTTTAACCAGATAATTATAGGTCAGTCTGTCGGAAAATAAGGCTATCATCAGAAAACCTGTCAGTCCGAACAGGATATAACCCAAAGTAAATTTTGAATATATTGATTTTAACATAATACCTATTGATATATAATGAGCTTAAGCTGTTTCGCAATCCCTGCGAAATGAGGTGAGAAACAGGCGAGTCAAGCTTACTTGCAAAAAATTACATCTACAGTATAAATGCAAAATTCAAATACGACAATGGAAGACAATAATAAGAAAAAACTCATAAACGAAACCGTAACAGGCAGAAGACTTACTCCACGCAGGGCACTTCGATATGCTCTTATCGCAGGCGTATGCGGAGCAGCATTTGGCTGCGGTATTTTTCTGACACAGTCTCTGACTGCTCATGTAAATGCTTCCTCCGATAAGCAGCATCAGGAACAGACAGAGAGCCTGACAGCAGGCAGTGATGTTGTAGGCAATAACGGTATAAGCGAAACAGAAACTTCGGTAAGCGAAAGCGAGCCGGGAAGCAGCATTTCCGATAATGGGACAGAAAATGAAAGCGGAGGCTCCTCTGAAAACGGCTCTGATACTTCGGGAGCAATTTCCGCGGAAGATCTTAACAGAGAGCTTTTGTCGATCAGAACCAAGGCTGCCGCAGCTGTTAAGGATTCTCTTGTTACCGTAAATGTCACAGCGCAGACTAATACCTGGTTTGACAGTGAGATGGAGAGCACCGAGACATTTTCAGGAGTAATAATAAGCATAGATGACAAAGAAATACTTGTACTTGCTCCTTACATCAATGCCGACGAAAAGAAGATCAAACTTGTATTCAGCAACGAAAGCAGTGCCGATGCATATCTTAAGCAGAGCTCACAGACAGACGGACTGTCCGTTATTGCTGTGTCTGCGACCGAAGGAATAAGTGCGGATACTCTTGATACCATAGAAGCAATCGGTTACGGCAATACGGATAAGCTTGAGAACGGAACCCCTGTAATAGCAGTAGGCT
This sequence comes from Eubacteriales bacterium, assembly GCA_030540255.1. Lineage (GTDB taxonomy): Bacteria > Bacillota > Clostridia > Lachnospirales > Lachnospiraceae > Avilachnospira. The sequence goes on from JAUNWP010000014.1 coordinate 6,005, forward strand.
CACCGCTCGGAGTTATTGATTCTTGCGCATTCGGAAATATCGGATACATAGATGATTCGGAAATGAGCACAGATTGTCTGCAATACGCCTTCTATTGTGAGCTTGCAAGCAATGCAGCAAAAGGAAGCTTTGCAGTGGACTATAATGGAGAGCTTATAGGCGTAGCATCAAGTCAAAAGACAGATGTTGCACTTAATTCGGCAGTGACACGCTTTGTAGGTATTGATTCTGTTGAGCGTGTGATCCAGTCACTGACTGCCGGAAGTAAGAAACCTCTATTGGGAATAATGGGTATAGATGTTGATTTCGGTATGAAGTACAGCAGCATTCCTGAGGGTGTATATGTATCGGAGGTTTTGAACGGTACGCCTGCTTACAATGCGGGCATCCGTCACGGTGATGTAATTATATCAATAGCTGACAGACAGATTACGGATGTAGCATCCATGAGCAGGATACTGAACAGCCTTAAGCCGGGAATTACAACAAACGTCAGGCTGATGAGAGGCTCGGTAAACAGCGAATATAAGGAAATTCAATTTGAACTGACACTCGGAGAGCGATAAACACAGAAAAAAGATTCCGGGTATATTGCAGAGCAGCCGGAAAAGGAAAGAGCTAAATATGAATAAAGATAACAGATTTAAGCCTAAAAAGACTTCAGGATACATACCCGAACAAAAGCCTAAGGCAAATTATTATAAGGCAGCCGGAAATAATAAGTATAAGCCTGTCACAGACAGGAATGGCAAGGCGGTAAGACATGAAAATGAAGCTGTTACGGCAGCTGCACCGCCAAAAAAGAAACTCAGCGGAAAGTGTCGTGCTGAAAAATTTTGCGGGGGCTGCAATTACCTTGCACTTAAATATGAAGAGCAGCTTAAGCTTAAGCAGGAATATATCGATGGTCTGTTTTCGGAGTATGTCAAGGTCAAGCCTATAATCGGTATGCAGGATCCGCTGCATTACCGCAATAAGGTGCACCATGCCTTTGCAATGGGCAAGGGCGGAGAGATCATTTCCGGAAGCTATGCCGCAGATACACACTGGGTCGTGAGTACTGATGATTGTCTGCTTGAAGACAGAAAAAGTCAGGATATAATCGAAACTGTCAGAAAACTTGCTAAATCATTCAAATATAAGCCGTACAACGAGGACACAGGCTACGGACTTTTACGACATGTGCTTATACGCCGCGGATTTGAAAGCGGTGAGATACTGGTGGTATTGGTGCTTACTTCTCCTATACTTCCGGGCAAAAAGAATTTTGTCAAAGCACTCAGAGAAAAGCATCCGGATATTACAAGCATAGTAATTAATGTGAATGATCAGGATACCTCAATGGTACTCGGTGAGAGGAACATTCCGATATTCGGTCCCGGCTTTATCAGGGATAAGCTCTGCGGACTCAGCTATCGCATATCACCGTCATCCTTCTATCAGATCAATCCGGTGCAGACTGAGGTATTGTATAACACGGCTATTCAATATGCCGATCTCAAGCATCATGATGTAATAATAGATGCCTATTGCGGTATAGGAACAATAGGTCTTACGGCAGCCGGAAAGGTATCAAAGCTTATCGGTATCGAGCTTAACAAGGATGCGGTAAGGGATGCACGCATCAATGCAAGTGACAATCATATCAGCAATGCCGAATTTGTAAATGCTGACGCATCCGAATACATATCAGAGATGGCAGATGAGGGCATGCAGGCGGATGTGATATTTATGGATCCGCCGCGCTCCGGAAGCACGGAAGTATTCATGAGTTCTGCTGTAAAGCTTGCCCCAAGAACCATAGTGTATATCTCCTGCGGACCCGAGTCTCTGAAGAGAGATCTCGAGTACCTTACTAAGCATGGCTACAAGGTTCAGAAGCTGCAGCCTGTAGACATGTTCCCACAGACGGTGCATGTGGAGACAGTAGTTCTGCTGTCAAAAACCGAGAAAAGTCACATTATGCCGTGAATAAAGACTTTATAGACCAATAGCAGCATTTTCGGATGTTGCGCTTGGTCTTTTTTTATTATAACATTAAAAAAAGCCGTTGAAAAATAGGGGCGCAAATTCCCTAAAATATCAAAATTCTTTTTAAACTGATTGGTAAATTGAATGTCGTATTTCATACGTCGAGAGCTGCCTTAAGCGCATCCATACTGGAATAACGCGGAGCAGAAGGATCCTTCATCATTTTTCTGCCATCCTCAATGGCAGCGGCTGTCGTATCATTCGGTACTTCCAGTTTTAATTCAAAAGGAATACCATGCTCACGGATAGCGGTTCTCAGGAACATATTTACAGCAGTTGTCATATTCAGACCAAGCTCATTGAAGATTTCCTCCGCTTGATCCTTGATAGCCTTGTCTGTACGAATATTTAAGTTAGTTGTAGCCATACAGAACACCTCCATTCAAGTTAAAGTAAAGCAGAAGTATGGCATTATCGAGCATAAAAATTATAATAAGTTAAAATCTTAGGATACTAGGTAGCCAACAATGCCCGCAGGAAAAGGAAAAAGCCATTACGGAGGCATTGAAGCATTTTGGAATGATTTGACTTTAACATAAGGAAAACCCGAAGCAGTGCTGTAAAGGTACTGCTTCGGGTTTTTTACTGTTTGGCCTTATATGCTTCGCCCCAAGCCCACATGGAATCCAGAATAGGTTTCAGGCTTTTCCCGAGTTCCGTCAGCGAATACTCCACTCTCGGCGGAACTTCTGCGTAGACCTCACGGTGAACAAGCCCGTTTTCCTCCATTGCCCGGAGCTGGGCAGTCAAAACCTTTTGGGACACCTTGCCTACAGACTTTTTCAGCTCCCCGAACCGCTTAGTTCCCGGCATCAGATCACGCAGGATCAGTACCTTCCACTTATCCCCGATGAGGGTAAGTGTGGTTTCTACTGGGCAGGCAGGAAGCTCAGTTTTTGCTTTTGCTTCAATCATTTCAATTCCTCCGGAAATTTTTTGGGAAGCACCGAAATGCCGGAAGAGCCAGTAACGGCGCAATCGTTTCTTTCCGGTAACTACCTATTAGTTTCTATTTGGTAACTACGGTACATTATTGTACTTACTTTACGAATTGTAGCTACGGCATTATTGTAATGCCAGATACAAACGAAAGCAAGCTTAATCACCAAGGAGGTTACTCAAAATGAAAAAAATTCTTTCTCTCACAATGGCTCTTGCCATGCTCGGCACGGCTCTCACCGGTTGCGGCTCCAAGAACGTCGTTTCCGAAGCACCCGCTGAAAACAGTACTCAGCAGACTGTACCTGTCCAGCAGGAACAGAGCCAGACTGAAAAGGCGCTGGCGCTCATCAACACCTTTGCTACCGGCGATACGGACACCGCCCGCAGCCTGTTGGCTGATGGCTATATCCAGCACAATCTGGCATACGGCACCGGTGCGGATGCTTTTATCGGTTCCGTGGAATATCTTGCATCTGCTGATGTGAAAACAACTGTGAACAACATCCGTGCTTTTGAGGACGGTGACAAGGTATTCTTGCAGACAATTTACAATTTTGCCGGTGCCGGTGAGCAGGTCGCATTTGACATCTTCCGCTTTGACGAAAATGGCAAGATTGCTGAGCATTGGGATAATCTGGCTGCGTTGGCTGAGCCGAATCCCTCCGGTCACACCCAGACAGACGGCACGATGGAGGTCACAGATCTGGATAAAACCGAGGAAAACCGTGAACTTGTCAAGAATTTCCTCTACGATGTCATGCAGGGCAACAACCTTGACAAGACTCCGGACTATTTTGACGGTGATGCCTACATCCAGCACAATACCGGTATTGCCGATGGCGTGTCCGGTCTGAACGACGCGCTGGGCGCTCTGGCGGAGCAGGGCATTTCCATGGTGTACGATGAAGTTCACATGGTTCTGGCGCAGGGAAATTTCGTTCTTGCTGTCAGCGAAGGCACCTTTGGCGGTGCGCCCACCAGCTACTATGACTTGTGGCGTGTGGAGAATGGCAAGATTGCCGAGCATTGGGACGTGATGGAGACCATCGCGGATCAGTCCACCTGGCAGAATCAGAACGGCAAGTTCTGATCGTTACCCGGAGGTAACCATACCACAATATTGTGCGTACTTCACAAGCCGCACAAATCCCATTACAATAAACCCATCAAGAGAAAACAAAAATTATTTGGAGGTACTTATCATGAACAAAGTCGTAGAATTTCTGAATGCCAACCCTGTGCAGTATCTTGCTACCGTAGGTCGTGACGGTAAGGCAAAGTGCCGCCCGTTTATGTTCGCCGGCGAACTGGGCGGCAAGCTGTGGTTCTGCACCAACAATACCAAGGATGTCTACAAGGATATGCAGGAAAACCCGGAGGTGGAGATTTCCGTTTCCAGCCCGGAATTCGCATGGATCCGCCTGCACGGCAAGGCTGTGTTTGAGAATAATATGGCTGCTAAGGAAATGTGCATCCAGAACCCAATAGTGAAGGGGCAGTACGGCGAGGCCACAAACCCAATCTTTGAGGTGTTCTATCTGGACAATGCTCACGGCGTCATCGCTGACTTCTCAGGCAATCCTCCCTACGAGTTCTAATATAACATGCAGCAGCCTTAAGAAATATAAAGGCTGCTGCAATTCTATAATGAGGGGTATTGAAACGATGCAGAAACAAAATTATTTGAAATTGCTGGTGGAAAATATCCACTCCACCATCGTTGGCACCATCGGCGCAGACGGTCATCCCCAGACCCGTGTGATTGACATGATGCTCTATGATGAGCAGGGCGTGTATTTCCTCACTGCCAAGGGTAAAGCGTTCTATGCCCAGCTCATGGAGCAGGAGTACATCGCTCTGTCTGCCACCAAGGACAAAATCTCGATCTCTCTGCGGGGAAAGATCAAAAACATCGGTAGTGAAAAGCTGGACGAGATTTTCGAGAAAAACACTTATATGCAGTCCATCTATCCCGGCGACACCCGTAGTGCATTAGAGGTGTTCTGCTTGTACGAAGCGAACGGCGAGTATTTTGACATTAGCAACCCGGCGCAAATCGTCCGGGACAGCTTCACCATCGGCAAAGCGATACAGGAAGCACCGAGTTACTATGTGGGCGAAGCTTGCATCGGCTGCAAGCTGTGCTATTCGGTCTGTCCGCAGAAGTGCATCGACATTACAAAGAAGCCTGTGGTCATTGATCGGCACCATTGCTTGTACTGCGGGCGATGTGCTGAAACCTGCCCCAAGCAGGTTATCGAAAAGAGGGTTTGACTATGAACCAAAGTGAAAAAAGATTGTTTCTCATCCAATCGCTTTTGAAGGAACGTCCGGAATATCGGGATTTGAGTATTCCGACAGAGCCGGAGAGTCAGCGTCAGCTTTTGAGGGGTCTGATGAATGTCCGCAGACCACGGCGTATCGGTGCGGATTTTCTGAAAATACAGGACAAGTATCTTCAAGGTGAAACCTCCGCAAAGGGTATCATCGATGTAGCTGACCTGATGCCTGCACAGCCGGGGCTGTATCTCTGGCAGGGCGACATTACAACGCTCAAGTGTGATGCCATCGTCAATGCGGCAAACTCCGGCATGACCGGCTGCTATATTCCGAACCATCGCTGCATCGACAATGCCATTCATACTTTCGCAGGTGTGGAGCTGCGACTTGCCTGTGAGGAACTGATGGAACAGCAAGGCTTTCCGGAACCTGTTGGACAGGCAAAAATCACTCCTGCGTTCAATCTGCCCTGCCGTTATGTGCTGCATACGGTTGGTCCGGTTATCAACGGGCGAGTGACGAAAGAGGACGAGGAGTTGTTGGCTTCAAGCTATCGCTCCTGTTTGGAGCTGGCAGCAGAAAACAAGCTGGAAAGCGTGGCGTTCTGCTGTATTTCCACGGGTGTATTTCATTTTCCAAACGAGCAGGCAGCAGAAATCGCGGTTCGGACGGTCAAAGAATTTCTCAAAAAGCAAACAAGTGTCAAGAAGGTGATCTTCAATGTTTTCAAGGATTTGGACAAAGTCATATACGAAAAGCTGCTCTGAGCCGATTGAACGGCTGAAAGCTGCTTTACAGGACTGTGACGCCGTAGTGATAGGTGCCGGTTCCGGACTGTCTACGGCGGCGGGATTTGACTACACCGGCGAACGGTTTAAGCAGTACTTTTCAGACTTTGCGGCAAAGTACGGCATCCGGGATATGTACAGCGGCGGCTTCTATCCCTTCCCCACGATGGATGAATTCTGGGCATATTGGAGCCGTTATATATACATCAACCGTTATCAGAATGCACCCAAGCCGGTCTACGATGATCTTCTGAAGCTGGTGCATGATAAGGATTATTTCGTGATCACAAGCAATGTTGACCACTGCTTTCAAAAGGCCGGATTCGACAAGAAGCGACTGCTCTATACGCAGGGTGATTATGGACTGTTCCAGTGCAGTGAGCCGTGCTGTCAGGAAACCTTTGATAACGAAGCTGTGATTCGCGAAATGGTCAAACGGCAGAATAATATGAAGGTACCGACCGAGCTTCTTCCGACCTGTCCTCACTGCGGAAAGGCCATGGCGATGAACCTTCGCTGCGACGATACTTTTGTTGAGGATGAGGGCTGGCATCAAGCTGCGGAGCGGTATGATAATTTCCTCAGAACCCGTGAAGGGCAAAAAATCCTCTTTTTGGAATTAGGTGTCGGCTACAATACTCCGGGCATCATCAAGTATCCGTTTTGGAAGATGACAGCTGAAAATCCTAATTCTACCTATGCCTGTATCAATCAGGGACAGGCGGTTTGTCCTCAAGAAATCGAGCAGCGATCAATCTGCATGGATGCAGATATTGGGCAGGTTTTGCAAAGTCTGTCCGATGTGGCAATTCAATAAAAGAAAGCAGTTCTGCCATACGCGTATCGTGTGATAGAACTGCCCTCCTTTTTTACCTATTGTCCTGATATAATAAAGTTGTAACAGCTATGGTTGATTAAATAGTATAATGCTGAGAAATAAAACAAACAGACTTTTGGAAATTGAGGTCTGAAATTATCAAATGCAAAAGAGTTTTGAAATTCTATTTCCAAAACTCTTTTGTTTATCGGGATTTTGATTATAATGAGCGTTATCGTGATCTGAGCGATTATCTTTCGTTTTACGATTATGTCAGCAAGCAGATTGTCGAGAATGGTAAGACATACCTTATTTTTGATGAACTGCAGGCGGTGGAGCAATGGGAAAAAGCAATTGAGTCGTTCCGTTTGGATTTTGATGTGGATATCTATATAACGGGCTCGAATGCTTATTTGTTATCCACAGAATTTTCTACGCTTCTCTCAGGCAGATATGTAGAGATACGGATGCTGCCGCTGTCGTTTAAGGAATTTCTGGACTTCTACGAATTTGAAACCGATGTGACCATGGATGAAAAATTCCAAAGGTATCTCCAATTTGGCGGAATGCCAATCTTGAGAGAATATAAGTTCAACGAGGCCAGAAGCAATCAGGCGTTGGAAGGCATCTATTCCACTGTAGTAATGAAAGACATTTTGCAGCGCAATAGTGGGGCGGATCAGGCTATGCTTCAGAAAATTATGCTGTTTTTGTGCTCTAATATTGGCAGCATCAGTTCTCCAAACAGTATCGGAAATGTGCTCTCGAATGAGGGTGATATCCATAGCGGAAAGCAGAAAAACATCGCAGGGAAAACTGTGGACAAATATATTTCTATGCTATGCAATGCATTTGTTTTCTTCTCTGTTGGTCGGTATGATGTGAAAGGGAAGCAACTTTTGAAAACGCTGGGTAAATACTATATCATTGATATGGGGTTTCGTAATATGCTGTTAGGCTATCGAGATGCTGACCGTGGACATATTATTGAAAACATCGTATTTTTGGAACTTCTACGCCGTGACTATAGGGTATATATCGGGAAGGTCGGAGAAACAGAGGTTGATTTCGTTGCGGAAAAGCCAAATGATAAGGTATATATCCAAGTGACGGAAAGTATGCAGTCACCGGAGACCCGTGAACGGGAGCTTCGCCCGCTGCGCTTAATTTCAGACAATTATGAAAAAATCGTGTTGTCTATGGATCATAGTTTTATTAATTCCTACGATGGTATTAAGTCTGAGAACATCATAGATTGGCTACTGAACGAATAAATATTATATTTTCAAATACGGTACTTTTTACAACAGGGTTAATCAACGAGAACTATGTTGAGACTGTGGTGCTGCTCATAAGGAGGAAAATGCGAGGATTAGGAACAATTATTAATGCGTCGGCCATTCTGGCAGGCGGTATGTTGGGTATCATGTTTAAACGCTTTCTGAAAGAGAGCTATCAGGACACAATAATCAAGGCCACCGGTTTTTCTGTAGTATTTCTTGGAATGGCCGGTACATTGTCTAAGATGTTGATTGTCGGTCCGGACGGAAGCCTGAGTACCGGAGGTTCTATGCTTATGATCCTGTCACTGGCACTGGGTGCATTGCTGGGGGAACTCATTGACCTGGATGCACAGTTTGAACGATTCGGAGAATGGCTGAAACATAGAACAGGAAGTGACGGTGATAACAGCTTCGTCAACGGCTTCGTGGCAGCATCATTGACTGTGAGTATAGGAGCTATGGCAGTGATCGGGTCTATTCAGGATGGCATCTATGGAGATCATTCTACGCTGGTCGCAAAAGCTATTTTGGATTTTATTATTGTATTGATCATGGCATCGTCTATGGGCAAGGGCTGCATATTTTCTTTCATCCCGGTGGCGGTGCTGCAAGGGACTATGACTGCATTGGCTGTAGTGTTGTCCGGCTTTATGACAGATGCTGTGTTGAATAATATTTCGTTGGTGGGCAATATCCTGATCTTCTGTGTAGGAATCAATCTGGTTCGGCCTAAAACCATCAAGGCGGCAAATCTGCTGCCGTCTCTGCTTGTTGCAGTAGCACTGACCGGTATTTTGTAAATAAAGCCGGGAGAAGCTTTTGTTTGTGCAGAATAATAATTGCTTTTCTTAAAAAGAGTATCCGAACAGCATATAAGAAACGGAACAAATATCCGGTCATTGCTTAGTTTAATCGTTTGAATCAAAATGGATGATAGAGTAATGGAGATATACAGATATGGAAATGATCAGGCTTCGCTTGTCCTGATTCAAATGGTGGGAGATCATGAGCTTCCGAACTTAGAATTTGAAATTAATGAGATACAAAGGATGTCGGATACGGACTTTCAGCTGATAGCAGTGAAAGTGAACAACTGGAATCATGATTTATCACCATGGAATGCCAAGGCAGTATTCGGCAAAGAAGATTTTGGCGATGGTGCAAATGATACGCTCGAAGCTATACTGAAATTGTGCACAGATCCGGATAAAAGATATTGTCTCGGAGGATATTCAATGGCAGGATTATTTGCACTGTGGGCAGCATGCCGGACAAATAGATTTTCAGGTATTGCCGCAGCATCACCGTCTATCTGGTTCCCGGGATTTTTGGAAGACATGAAACATCATAAGATACAAAGCGATTGTGTCTATCTGAGTCTTGGAGATAAAGAGGAAAAAACAAGAAATTCTGTTATGGCACAGGTCGGTAATTGTATACGAGAGGCGTATGCATACATGAATGAGGAAGGAATCCGATGCACACTGGAGTGGAATCAGGGAGGACACTTTAAAGATCCGGGATTGCGTACAGCCAAAGCTTTTGCCTGGGTAATGAAAACGGGTAAATAGGGGACGAAGGTCTATCAAGCCGATAAAAGGACAAAGACTGCCCGGAGACGTATAAAAAATCTCCCGGCAGTCTTTTTATTTCCACTGCGCAGTTACTTAATATTATCAACGGTCATTGAAGACTTTCAATTCGACCAACTCCTTTCACTGCTTATATTATTATCAATAATAAAATCAAAAATTCAGAATGTTGCTTAACAATTATGTACTTTTGTTACATTTCATATAATCGAGCTCATTATAGGTGATCATGTCACATTTATCCGAAGTGACATCGGTGAGCAGCAATATCGGCTTCCTTTTACACGATCGTGAATGATTACCTCCGCAGAATCGGAACGTATGAACATACCTTGTAATCATATGTTTATCAGCTTTGTCAAGCTAAGCAGAGCTTTGCCGGATCTTCAATTAATGAGAAATACGGCATTTAAGAGCCTTTATTTTCTTTGATGTTAAAGTATTAGGTGGAAAATTTTTTCTGAATCAAATATGAACTGCTCTTTGATATAGATTATGGATTTCCCGCTTACTCTGCTTTGACTTCCGTATTGCCGGCTCCGCATGCAAGTAAATTATCAATTATGATTGGCGAGTGCCTTCGAAAAAGTGTGTAAGATGTGCTGTCTGCTTCTGTCTGCCTCTGACGGTTTCCGATGAAGTGTCTTCAGTATTGCACAGAGATAAGCAATCCGCAAATAGAAAAAACATCTCTGAAATTGTATATTTTGCACACGGGAAAGAACAATCCGCAAATGTTGTTATGAGTCTATGAATCGGTTCTATATGTAGTGGATTATTTGATAGCAAACTTTTACACATATACAAAATATCCAAAAAACAATCAAAAATTTCTGTTTGTCATAATTATAAGCATATGTGATACTTGAAGAAATTCTATGATTGTCGTCGGTGACAAGCATAAATCAATTATTTCTTTAATCCGTTTGGAGGCATTCGCCATGGAAAAACTTAATATCACGATTTTGTCAGATGAAGAAGACAAGCATATCTCCGGCAAAAACTATTCGAATTTAAAAGTATATGTTAATGATGTATTGATGCTGAATTCCAAAGCTAAAGGAATTCATAATAGAGCTGCATTTTTATGCGCTGAATACACGATCAAGACAACAAAGCCGAAGATTGACAAAACGAGCAGATCTAAAAATGCAGATATAATTAATATCGGAAAATTCAGAGAAAGCAATGCATTAAACTTAAGGAAAATGTAGAAACAAAGCTTATCAGATGCATTGAGTTTCATCTTAATTCATGCTTTGAATCCGGAGAGAGTTCAAAGTGTTTCCTGTCGGTTCGCAGCAGACCTTCCTTTTGAAGCTTTGATATTTCCACAGACATTGCAGCACGTTCTACACACAGAAAGTCGGCTAATTGCTGACGATCAAAGGGAATGTCAAATGACAGGGAACCACAGCGTATGGATTCGGATGACAGATAAGACAGCAGCTTTTCTCTTGTGCTTCTTTTGCTGATATGTGTGATCTTGTCATTTAAAATCAACATTTTATTTGCCATAACGCTTATCAGATTACGGATCATTTTTCTGTGATGATCACATGCGGCAGGGCAGCTTGTAAGCAGTTTGTTTATATTAAGCATCAGGATATCGCAATCAGTCTCTGCTGCAACACTGATGTTTAATACCGAAGCGAATCCGGCGGCATAGGCTTCGCCGAAAACGTCGCCTACATTGCATTTGGATAGAATATTGCGGTGTCCCCAGAGATCTTCCTGAATTATAAGAGCCGAACCTGACAAGATTATACCGGTGAGCTCGGTTGAATCTCCGACTCTGAATATATATGAATTTTGTTTTTTTGATACAGAATATGCGCCGATACAGTGGAGTACGGACAGTATTTCGTTGTCTTCAAGTCCGGCAAATAACGGACAGGCTCGTAAAACCTTCAAATATTTTTCCATACAGTCCTCCTTTTGTTTGAAATCAAACATACAATTTTTCTTTATTATACTATTATTGCGGCATAAGCAATAAGCATTTTATGATGCCATCGCTCAAGTAATATTAATTTCAATGCTTCATTGAAAATAGGCGTGTTTAGTACAAAATAGGACATGAGCTGTTGAATGGAGATCAGGTATCAGGAAAGGAGACAGCGGTAGACGTTTGTCAAAGCGGTGGTAATACTTATTTCATATCGTCTTTGGATAGACAATACGGTCTGCTGCAGAAAAAGGAAAATGATAAGAAAGATAATCCATATAGATGAGGAAAAGTGTAACGGCTGCGGTATATGTGCCAATGCATGTCATGAGGGTGCAATAGGCATGGTCAACGGTAAGGCAAAGCTTCTTCGTGACGATTATTGTGACGGTATGGGAGATTGCCTTCCGACATGTCCGACCGGCGCAATAAGCTTTGAAGAAAGAGAAGCTAAAGGCTATGATGCTGAGGCTGTTAAGGAAAATATGAAGCGCAGGGAGATTGCCGATAAGATAAAGACAATGGGAGCAGGATGTCCGGGTTCACGTGTCCGTATGATGGAACAAGCCGGCGATAAGGAAGATGCCGCCGACAGCTCTTTTTCACAGCAGGTATCACAACTTCGAAACTGGCCTGTACAGATTAAGCTTGCTCCGGTCAATGCACCGTATTTTGACGGCGCAAAGCTGTTGATTGCCGCAGATTGTACCGCATATGCCTATGCTGCGTTCCATAGAGATTTCGTAAGGGGAAAGGTTACTCTTATAGGATGTCCCAAGCTTGATGCGGTTGATTACAGTGAGAAGCTTAAGGCTATACTCGAGAATAATGATATTAAGAGCGTTACTATCGTAAGGATGGAGGTTCCGTGCTGCGGTGGACTTGAAAATGCGGCAAAGAAGGCACTTCAGGAAAGCGGCAAGTTTATTCCGTGGCAGGTAGTGACAGTATCCATAGACGGCAAGATATTAGATTGAATGCCAAGAACTGATACACCCTATTGCATTTGATAAAATAATACCGTTAAGTCCGGCTAATGAAGCAAAGCAAGACTTAACGGTTTTTTATTGATTAAAGCGAGTGTACTGAGTACGAAGCTATCCGTATTCAATCGATAAATAAAGAAGCCGGGACTGCAGTCGAAGCTATCCGTATTTAATCGATAAATAAATAAGGTAGTACACCCGGCATCAGGACAGATAGTGTTCATACAGATCGAATACAGGCATCTATTTTATGTTTCTTTATGAGCTTTATTAAAATAACATTTTCTGAGTGAGAAATAGGATACAAGGAAGTTGGCAAGCCAGCCGAGAGGTACGGCAAGCCATACAAATTCAATGCCATAGCGCGGAGCAAATACCAGGGCGACGGTCAATCGAATGCCGAGATTAACCATATTGGCAATGAGAAACGGTCTCATTATACCAAGACCTATGAGAACTCCGTCCGTTGCCATCTTGATCCCCATGAAAATGAAGAAGTAGCCGAGCCATTTCATATAGCCGCAGGATACACTGTAGGCCAGCTCAGTTCCGTCTTTTCCGAGAAAAAGGCCTGCGATCTGTGTATGCAGATTCTCTATAATAATAAATGCAAGGATGGCAAAGAACACATCCATGATAAGCGCAGCATGATAGCCTTGTCTTATACGTTCTTCCTTTTTTGCGCCAAGATTCTGAGATACAAAAGGGGAAACGGCGTTTCCGATGGAGACAAACATCAGTGAGAAAACATTTTCAACACGCATTGTAGCTGAATAACCGGCAAGGGCCTGGGTACCGAAAGGATTTACCACAGCTTGTACGATCATCATTCCTATTGAGACGGTTGATTGCTGAAGAATAGAAGGAACAGCTATGTCAAGCATAGATGTTAGCTCTTTGGTCTCAAACAGGACAAAGGCTCCCTCATAACGCTTCATTCGTCTGAGGAAAATAAGCAGTGACATAATTGCCGATATACCTTGTGAGATCAGTGTGGCAAGAGCAACACCGAAGACTCCCATTCCAAGATTTACAACCATCCACAGATCCATGAATATATTCAGCAGCGAGGAGAAGATAAGGAGTGCCAAAGGAACTCTTGATTCTCCGATTGAAGTGAACATATTGGAGAGGATGTTGTACATAAATAGGAATGGAAATCCCAAAAAGTATATCTTAAGGTAGAGTACTGCGGTATCCAGTATATCCGATGGTGTTTGTAACAGCTGCATCATAGGACGAGACAGAAGATACCCTATAACTCCCAAAATGCCGCTTAATATAAGGAAGCTTATCAGGGAGGTGGATACTATAGTCTTCATTTTACCATAGCTTCTTGATCCGAAAGCTCGACTGACCAAGACTCCCGCACCGACTCCGGCACCAAGCGCAACACAAATAAAAACGTTTGTCAGAGCGGCACAGGCACCGACGGCGGCAAGTGCGGAGGAACCGACAAAACGTCCGACTATAATTGAGTCTGCCATGTTGTAGACCTGTTGGAAGAAGCTTCCGAGTATCATGGGCAGTGCGAAAATGCTTAGTGCTTTTAACGGAGCATCGGTAATCAAATATTCATCTTTTGTCATAAAAATATACCTGAGTTAAAATTATTTTATAGCTGCCGAGAATGTTTGTCTAGCAGAATTTTTAAAATTATACAGATAATACAGCTCATGTATATCAATATCAATGGCAGTTAATGGGATAAATTGTATAATAAAAAATACGCAGCGAATTGTAAACAAATCAAAACATGGTTTATGGAAGGACGGGTATTTGAGATATTATATTTTTTATAATTTCAAATGCCGGGAGCCGCATTGAAAGAAAATAAATCAAAAAGAATAGTGTAAAAAAATAAACGATAAACGTTGAACAATTTTTATACAATAATTCTGTACTTTATTTGATATAATGAAACCACTTTGGGGGTTATACTTATGTCAAATACTATCGAGCAGAAAGACAATTTGGTTTTCGGCAAGCATATTGCAACACTTTCTTTGGCAATAATGGGCGGAATGTCGATAAGCATAGGCGGATGCATGTTCCTTGCCATAGATAATAAGCTGATAGGATCCTTGTTCTTCACCTTAGGACTTTTTACCATATGTACAAGAGGCTTTAACCTGTTCACGGGAAGAGCCGGATATCTGCTTGATAATCCGCCGAGCTATGTGCTCTATCTTGCGGTCATATGGATAGGCAATCTGCTTGGAGCTTGGCTCACGGCATTTTTAATAGGATTTACACGTAATGCGGCTGCATTTACGGAAAAAGCCGCGAGTATATGTTCGACAAAGCTCAATGACGGAGCTTTTAGTGTATTTATATTGGCAATATTCTGTAATCTGCTCATGTATATAGCTGTTGACGGATTTAAGAAAAATTCGCATGAATTCGGAAAATATATAGGACTCTTTCTGTGTGTGGCAGGCTTTATACTTGCAGGCTTTGAGCACTGTGTAGCCAATATGTTTTATTTTGCGATGGGAAGAGCCTGGTCATTGCATACAATTATCTGGCTTCTTATCATGACTGCGGGAAATGTAGTCGGAGCTTTGATCATACCTGTCTTCGAGAAGCTTGCAAAAAAGGAAGTAGTTTAATGTAATCACGCTTTGTTCTATCTAAAAACAAGGGTAAATTTATGTAGACATGAATGCCCGAAACTGATATGATACCGCATGCGGATTTAATCGATAATATAGAAAAGAAAGCCGTGAACAGATACAATGCTTATGCTATAAAACATGAGCTGATTTTAGATGAAAGAACGGAGAGACTTTATTATGAATAATGATAATGAAACAAGAGCCTATCCCTGTGACGAGCCGGCGGTAAAGAATAATTACCCATGCGACACAGACGGAGAGGCTTTTTCTTATGCAGCTGAAGATACTTTAGCGGAAAAAGAGGTAAGAAAGGGTAAGGGAAGAAGAGGTGGAAATGCTGCTGCTTCGGTAGTGGTTCATTCCGGTAAATTCAAGACCCGCCCGAATACAGACAGACGTCAGGGTCGTGACGGTGATGACAGGGATAGAAGCTTCGGACGCCGTGAGCGTTTCGGAAGAGATGACAGACGCACTGACAGAGACGACAGAAGTTCAGACAGAGATAATAGTCGTTTTGACAGAGACGACAGACGCTCAGACAGAGAAAGTAATCGCTTTGACAAAGATAAGCGCAGCTTCTCGGATCGTGACGGAAGAAGATTCGACAGAGCCGGAAGAAGCGATGACAGACGTGAGGGACGTGAGCGCTTCGGCCGTGATGAGAGACGTTTTGACAAAGGCGGCAGGGATTCATATCGCGGCGGCAGAGAACGCTTCGGAAGAGATGACAGACGTGATGATTCACAAAGACGCGGAAGAGATGACAGACGAGACGACAGACGCAGAAGCAGAGAACAGGCTCCTGAATCTGTCTTCAGCAAGGCTTACACAGTAAGAGTTGTCAAGACCTCTGAGGTCGGAGCATTTGTGGAGGCACCGAGAGATCTTATCGAAGGTGCATTCGGAAGAAGGATCGCGGAGAGCGGTACGATATTGCTTCCTTTTGCAGAGCAGTTAGGAAGACCTAAGAGCGGAGACGAGGTCACCGTTTACTTCTATGATGACAAGGGCGGACGAATGACAGCTACCATGCGCACACCTATACTTCGTGACGGAGAGGTCGGGCTGCTTACCGTTGCTGCGGTAACAAGCATAGGTGCTTTCCTTGATAACGGAGTTCCGAAACAGGTACTGCTTCCGTTCAAGGAGCAGATCGTTACACCGAATGTTGGTGATGAGGTGCTCGTATGGCTTTATACCGATAAATCAGGAAGACAGGCTGCGACCATGAGAGTTTACGGACATCTTGACAGACAGAGTCCGTACAAAGAGGATGACAGAGTAACCGGTTTTGTTTATGAAATCAATCCTAAGCTTGGTATATTTATTGCTGTTGACAATAAGTATTATGGACTTGTACCGATAAGAGAGACCTTCAAGGAGTATGAGTACGGTGATGAGGTTGAAGCAAGAGTAGTTAAGGTCAGGGATGACGGTAAGCTGGATCTGCTTATACGAGATAAGCTCTATAAGACTGTAAATGAGGATGCTGATGTTATCCTCTATGAATTAAGACGCAATGACGGCTTCCTTCCTTACGGAGATAGGGCAGACGCGGAATTTATAGAAGAGACCTACGCTATGAGCAAGAATCAGTTCAAGCGTGCACTCGGACATCTCTACAAGAATCGTATCGTAGAGCTTGATCGTGAGAAGGATACGGTAAAGCTTATCAAGAAATGATAATGACGGATTACAGAGGATTCAGATTAAGTAAGATAAACAATGCCGAGTTCAGTCACTTAAAGTATCTGCTGTTTTGGCCGATATATCTTGCATCTTTTGCTTTTCTTGAGAGGGTATGGGTAAACAGAAACTATCATCCGGTACATTGTGCTTTGGATGACATGATACCTTTTTGCGAGTATTTTCTGATACCCTATGTGCTGTGGTTTGTCGAATTGCTGCTTATGCAGCTTTATACTCTGCTGTATGATACGGAGGAGTTCAAGCGCTTTTTACGCTTCCTCATTGTTTCCTTTATGGGAACGATAGCCATATATATGATATATCCTACATGTCAGGAGATGAGAGTAACGGAATTTCCCCATGACAATTTTCTGACAGCTGTGGTAAAGGCACTGTACAGCTTTGACACGGACACTAATGTTTGTCCGAGTCTTCATGTTATCGGAGCAGTGGCAGTGATGGTATCGGTATGGCATGCAAAGGGACTTGATAAAGCCTGGATAAGGATAGCTGCTGTGATAATTACCGTATTGATATCACTTTCCACGGTATTTCTTAAGCAGCATTCGGCTATGGATGTACTGATGGCAATGCCTGTATGTCTGGCAGCATATTATGTGGCATACAGGATTCCCAAAAAGTAAAGCTGTAAGTAATGAACACATAAAAAGGACGCCTTATGATACGGCGTCCTCTTTCTTGGTAAGATTATAAAAATATTTAATTATCTCCTGTCTGGTTACGATGCCGATAAAGCTTCCGTTGTCATCGGCAACCGGAACGAAATTTTGTTTGAGGGCAAGATCGATAAGATCTTCCATCTTGGAATTGATTGAGATAGGCATGTAATCTCTGCGGCGTTCAATGTCCGTAATGCGCACATGCTCGGCTTTACGCAGATCCAAGTCGAAACGGTTTTTGATGCTCCACAGGAGATCACCCTCGGAAACAGTACCTATGTAGCTGCCGTTATTGCTTAGCAGCGGAATGGTGGTATAGCGCCTTGCTTCCAGCTTTTCGAGCGCTTGACGAAGACTGTCGCTTTCTTCAAGATACGCGCAGTCACATTTGGGAGTAAGGTAAAAAAGAATATTCATTTATATTTTCCTTATGATGTTTAATTGTGTCTGTTGACGGGGATTCATTTTATACCGCAGCTGTGAAAAGAGTGTGTTTTCATCCGGCACACATCTCGAAGCTGCGAGGCAGCTCCTCGATGAAGCGGCCGGAGACCCTTCGGGTCTTGTCCGCATAGTCATTATCATAGTAAACAGCCCTGCAAGCAGTGCATTTACTATGATAATGACTATGTGCCGGCTGATTACAGCATAACACAATCTGTTAGGAAAAAATAAACAAATAAATACAAAAAAAATTGGCAATTCTTTGAAATATATTGTTGAAATTTATATAATTTCGGCGTAAATTATAAGTGTATTTGTGCATGTTTTTATACAATCTGTTCTGAACAAACTCAGAGGCTTTGTATAAGGAAGGCAAAGACACATAAGCCGGGGCAGTCACAAGGAAGAGACTGTACAGCTTAAATATACAGGGAGATCAGTATGATATCGACTCACATTATTCAGAATACGCTTAATGATACAACAGATATTACCGGAGCAAGTGCTGCTGTTTTTGAACGCGGAGGTCATATTCTCGTATCAAAGGGCGATGTTGAAGGCCTTGCTGAGCTGCGCATGGATGCTTTTCTTCGCAGCAATGAGCAAGAGACTGAAAATGAAGATTTTTATTTTGTTAAGCTTGATTTAGGCACGGATTCGGCGTATGCGGCTGCTGTAAGAAAGAATTCCGACAATGCCGCAATGACAGTCAAGCTTCTTCAGGCGCAGTTTAAGAATCTTCTTACCGCTCAGAAGGAAAGGATAGATAAGGATGATTTCGTCAAGAACCTTTTGCTTGACAATCTTCTTCAGATAGATATTTTCAACCGTTCGAGAAAGCTCGGACTTGATTACAAGGCACCGCGAGTTGTTTTTGTTATTGAGAGCAACGGAAGGGATGCCGTATATGATGCCGTCAGAGCACTCCCGTTCTTTGGGGACAATGATTTTATGACAGGTGTAGATGAAGGCAGACAGATCGTGGTTCATGAGATCAGGAATCGTGAGGAAGCGGGCAAGGAACTTAAGGCCGGAGCAAAGGACATGCTTAAGGCTATCACAGAGCAGAATATAGATTGCTGCATAGCATACGGTTCTGTGGTAAAGGAACTTAAGGATGTATCTCTTTCATATAAGGAAGCAAGACTTGCTCATGATGTGCGTAAGATCTTCTATGAGGATTCCAAGATCATATCCTATGATAAGCTCGGTATAGGCAGACTTATTTATCAGCTTCCTATCAACCTGTGCAGAATGTTTATCAATGAGATATTCGACGGCAGGACCTTTGATGAGTTTGATGAGGAGACCTTGTCCACCATCAATAAGTTCTTCGAGAACAATCTTAATGTTTCGGAGACTTCAAGACAGCTCTTCATTCACAGAAATACTCTTGTATACAGACTCGACAAGCTTCAGAAGACAGTCGGACTTGACTTAAGAGTATTCGATGATGCGATAACCTTTAAGATCGCACTCATGGTAGTTAAGTATATTGATTATATGGACAGACTGGATTATTGATATATGATAGAATTCAGGAACGTCAGCAAAACCTATGAAACGGGTAATCGTGCCCTCAGAAACATAACTCTCCGCATTAAGGACGGAGAGTTTGTGTTTGTGGTGGGTCGTTCCGGCTCCGGCAAATCCACCTTGATGAAGCTTATTACAAGAGAGCTTAAGGCTACCGAAGGAAGTCTTATAGTCAACGGCAAGGATCTTAATACGCTTAGACCAAGGGATATACCGAGGTACAGACGAGGACTTGGGGTGATATTTCAGGATTTCAGATTGCTGAACGACAGAAATGTATATGAGAATATCGCCTTTGCACAAAGAGTTATAGGAGCCTCAGCGGGTAAGATACGAGAGAATGTTCCTAAGATATTGAGACTTACGGGACTTTCAGCCAAATATAAGAATATGCCGAATCAGCTTTCCGGAGGAGAGCAGCAGAGAGTTGCGATAGCAAGGGCACTTATCAATCAGCCGTCGGTAATATTGGCAGACGAGCCTACAGGTAATCTGGATGAGAAGAATTCCGAAGAGATAATGAATCTCCTCTACGAGATAAATGCCATGGGAACAACGGTTATAGTTATCACACATTCCAGAGAAATAGTTGAAGCCTCCGGTAAAAGAGTGGTCGTCATGAATAAAGGACGCATAGTGTCGGACAGCGGGAAACAGGCGGCAGGAGGAGAGGCTGAAACCGTTCCGTGGGAATATGATTATGGGGAGGGTATGAAATGAGTACCTTTCTGTATTGTTTAAAAAGCGGTCTGCTTAATCTTAAGAAGAATCTGCTGTTCTCTGTTGCATCAACTGCGACTATAGCGGCATGTATATTTTTATTCTGTCTTTTCTTTTCTGTCTTTGCAAATGTCAGAAGTATCGCATATCAGGCCGAAAATACCATAGGAATAAGCGTTTTCTTCAATCAGGGCGTAAGCATGGAGGAAAAGGATGCTTTCCGTGATGATATAATTGCTCACGGCGGCGTAAAGGAGATAAACTATAAGTCTGCCGAGGAGGCATGGGAAGGCTTTAAGGAGGACTATTTCGGAGATAATGCCGATGAACTTGCGGCAGCATTTGCGGATGATAATCCTCTTGCCGAGAGTGACAGCTATGAGATATTTATGAATGATATCTCCGAGCAGCAGGCTGAGGTGGATTATATCAGGAGCTTTGAGATAGTTCGTGAGGTAAATTACGCCAATTCGGTCGTAGATTCGCTGAATAAGCTTAATCAGGTTATAGTTATAGTATCGCTTGCCATGATAGGTATACTTTTCGCTATATCGGTATTTCTGATAAGCAATACCATTAATCTTGCGGCGCATTTCCGTAAGAGGGAAAATGAGATAATGAAGCTTATCGGAGCGACCAATGGTATGATCAGAGCACCTTTTGTTGTGGAAGGAAGCTTTATCGGGCTTGTAGGAACCATCGTTCCTATAGGATTGATGTATGGGATCTATCGTCATGCAGAGACATATATATCGGAGAAATTGATACTTTCAGACAGCTTTAATTCGCTTAAGGATATTATCAGTCTGATCCCATTTAGAGAGATAATGCCTGTTATGCTCGGAGTGGGAGCGGTGCTCGGAGTCGGTATGGGTTTTATTGTATCATTTATTACCATCAGTAAGCATTTGAAGGTTTGATGAGCAGAAATACAGAAAAAATAAAAAAGACACGCAGCCTTAACAGAGGCATGAAGCGTATAGGAATAGGGGTGTTGGCAGCAGCAGCCCTTATTTCGTTTACCCTTGCTTCGCATTCCGAGCAAAGCTATGCGGCTTACGGAAGTGAAGAGATAGATGCCTCCAGACAGAAGATAAAGGACAACAAGGATAAGCTTGATAAGTTGAAGAGTGACAGTGAAAATGTCGATGCCAAGATAGATGAACTCAACAAACTTAAGTCGGATGCCGCGGAGTATATAGCGAAGCTTGATGCAGAGCTTGCGGCGCAGCAGCAAAAGATAGATGAACTGGATGCTCAGGTTACGGAGCTTGAAGCAGGCATAGAGGTGACCGCGTCAGAACTTGCCGAGGCCGAAGCCGAGGAAGAAAAACAGTATTCTTCAATGAAGACACGTATCAAGTTTATGTATGAGCACAGTAATGACAATCTGCTTGATGCTTTTATCGGAGCACAGAGTTTCTCGGATGTGATCAACAGAGTTGAATATATCAGAAAAGTTTCCGAATATGACCGTAAAAAGCTCAATGATTTTATAGCGCTTAAAGAGGCTGCCGAAGTCAAGAAGGCTGAGCTTGAGAGTGAAAAGGAGGTCATGGAGCAGACTAAGACTGAAGCCGAGAATAAAAAGAGCTCCATACAAAAGCTTCAGGATGACAAGACCAAGGAGATAGATTCCTATAATTCCAGGATAGCCGCCGGAGAAGCCGAGCTTGCAGGAATGCAGGCGGATATGGCGGGAATACAGAAGGCAATACAGGCAGAGGAGAATAATATTGCCGCAATAGAAGCCAAGATAAAAGCGCAGGAAGAGGAAGCCAAGAAAAAGGCTGCGGAAAAAGGAGAGAGCTTTACAACTCTCAGTGTGGGTGATATCAGCTTTACATGGCCGTGTCCGTCATCAAGTCGTATAACATCGGCATTCGGATCCAGAACATCTCCTACAGAGGGAGCATCTACCAGTCATAAGGGTATAGATATAGGAGCATCCTCGGGGGCTTCGGTCGTTGCGGCGGCAAGCGGAACCGTTGTCATATCCACATATTCGGCATCAGCCGGCAATTATGTAATGATAAGCCACGGAGGCAGTGTATATACAGTTTATATGCATATGTCCTCATTGGGAGTCTCGAGTGGGCAGACAGTATCAAAGGGCAGCACTATAGGCACTGTGGGGTCGACCGGCTATTCGACAGGACCGCATCTGCATTTCGGCATCCGTATTAACGGAAGCTATGTCGATCCGACAAGCTACGTTAGGCCTTAAGAGTTCTTTGCATTGCTCTTTGAACATATGACGGAAAATGTGATTGTGAGGCATGAACATCATTTATGACATATTTTGTACATAAATGTATTTTACAATTTCCTTGCAGTTGATCATTGATCCGGCAGAAAGTGATTTGAATTATTGATGGAAGATATAAACAAAGAAGAAAAAGACCATATAGACGGTGAGGAAAAAGATACAGCAAGCGTTGCCGTTGAGACAGGCTGTGAAGATAAGAACCGGGAGGATATAGCCGACAGTTTGGAACAGAACACGGCATCCGGAACCTCCGGAACAGACTGT
This sequence comes from Eubacteriales bacterium, assembly GCA_030540255.1. Lineage (GTDB taxonomy): Bacteria > Bacillota > Clostridia > Lachnospirales > Lachnospiraceae > Avilachnospira. The sequence goes on from JAUNWP010000014.1 coordinate 28,892, forward strand.
GAAGATAAGAACCCGGATGAGACGGTCGACGGTTCGGACCGGAACGCAGATCCGCAGTCAGAGGAAACCAAGGAGGAGGTTCAAGGTAAGAACCGCAGAACAAGGACAAAGAAAGACGGCAGATCCGGCTTTATCAAGGGAGTTGCGGCAGGCATTGTGCTTTGTCTGATCGCGGGACTGTTGTATAGAGGCTATATTTATCTGCCTGTAGGAAAAAACGGCGAGATACTTGTTAAATTCCCGTATTATGAAGCATTGCACGGCAATAAAGAAGACGGCGAGCTTGACACCACAGATATACTGCGCAAGACCGATGAGATAAAGGATCTTATCAAACGTAATTATCTCTATGAGCAGAATCCGCAGAGGATAAGCGACGGTATGTTCACAGGACTTATCTACGGACTTGTGGGAGATGACAGCTATGCCGCATATTATTCGGCGCATAATTATGAATCTGAACAGAAGAGCTTGAAGGGAAGCTATGTAGGTATAGGCGTTGCTGTCACCAAGGATGATGCCAACGGAGGCGTGCTTGTAGGAAGCGTGACCGCAGGCGGACCGGCAGAGTCGGCAGGCATAAAAGCGGGAGATATCATTACAGAGGCAGACGGCAAGAGTCTTGCGGAACTGTCACTGGATGAGTGCGTAGCCCTAATATCCGGAGAAGAAGGCACCGAGGTGGCGCTTAAGCTTAAGAGAGGCGAGGAAGAACTTGAGCTTAGCGTTAAGAGGGAGACCATCAAGGAGATATCTGTAAGATATAAAGTGGCAAAGGGCACCAATATAGGCTATCTCAGCATATCCTCGTTTACGCCTACGACAGAGCAGGATTTCTATGCAGCTATGGATGAGCTTGCCGAAAACAAGCAGGTTGACGGAATGATCATTGATCTCCGTAATAACAGCGGCGGTGATATGAATGTGGCGCTTCGTATGGTGGATGAGATACTTAAGGATGATCTCGGAGATGACGGCAAGACCCTGCTCCTTAATATAGAGGACAAAAACGGAGAGCTTGAGCCTTATTATGCCGAGGACGAGCATTCTCAGGAACTTCCTATAGTCGTACTTGTAAACGGCAATTCTGCATCGGCATCCGAGATATTCTCCGGAGTGCTTAAGGATTACGGCTATACTGTTATAGGAGAAAAGACCTTCGGCAAGGGTATAGTTCAGTCTATATATCAGCTTTCGGACGGCTCTGCGGTAAAATTCACGACGGATTACTATATACTTCCGAACGGTGAGCGTATCCACGGTGTGGGTATAGAACCGAGCATCACGGTACCGTTTGAGAATTACGGTGATATGACTTCGGATAAGGTGAATTATGCCGGAAATGACAACGAGCCGGACTTTGACAATGATATTCAGTTAAGGACGGCGCTTGACAACATAATGGAGCAGATATACTCGTAACAATTGTTTGGGACGGGAATAGATGTTATAATACTAGGCTAAGACTGCGGTTTCGGACAGACCGCATCCAAATAATGGGAGCATAAAGATATGGCATTCAGTAAAAAAGCAGTAACAGGCATGAGAGATATACTTCCGGCAGAGATGGAGGTTCGCTCGGCATTACAGCATATTATCAGAGAGACTTATTCACTGTACGGCTTCACGGAGATAGAGACACCTATAGTAGAGCATATAGGCAATCTTACCTCCAAGCAGGGCGGTGAAAACGAGAAGCTTATATTCAAGGTGCTTAAGCGCGGTGAAAAGCTTAAGGCAGCTCTTGAAAAGCTGAGCGCTTCGGATGAGGAGGGCTCTGAGAGCCTTACCGAGGAGGGACTCAGATACGACCTCACACTTCCGCTTACAAGATATTATTCAGCAAATGCAGGCTCACTTCCTCAGCCTTTTAAGGCACTTCAGATGGGACCTGTATTCAGAGCCGACCGTCCGCAGAGAGGACGTTTCAGACAGTTTGCCCAGTGCGATATCGATATACTCGGTGACGCAAGCAATCTTGCCGAGAAGGAGCTTGTGCTTGCAACCTCCGAGGCATTGGAGAAGGTGGGCTTTTCAAAATATAATTTCTATATAGTTATCAACGACAGAAGATTCCTTTTTGAGCTTATAAAATATGCCGGAATGCCGGAGGAGCAGGCAGAGGACATACTTATCGTGCTTGATAAGGCGGACAAGATAGGCGCCGAGGGCGTGGATGCCGAGCTTAAGGATATGGGCATATCCGGGGAGTCTGTGGCAAAGCTGCGTGATATACTGGATAACTTTACAACAGATGCCGCAGGCGTAAGAGCCTTCGGAGACAAGATAGGAAGCGATACCGCCAAGGCTGCAGCTGATAATGTTGCGGATATCATGGAGAGCATAGCAAATGTTGAGGGCAGAAGCATTTCCATGAAATTCGATCCTACACTCGTAAGAGGCATGGGATATTATACCGGTACGATCTTTGAGATCAAGACAGAAGCCTTCGGTTCTTCGGTAGGCGGAGGCGGAAGATACGACAAGATGGTAGGAAAGTTCACCGGACAGGATGTTCCGGCTGTCGGCTTCTCCATCGGATTTGAACGTATCATGACCATACTTATGGAGGACGGAGCGGATAAGCTGATAAAGTCCAGGAATAAGGAGGCATGGCTTATCGAGAAGAACATGCCTGCGGATAAGCTCGGAGATATATTTAACAAGGCTATAGAACAAAGAGCGGCAGGCAAGCAGGTGCTCACGGTTTGGATGGCTAAGAACAAGAAGTTCCAGAAGGAAAGCCTCACAGAGCAGGGATATTCGGAATTTAAGGAATTCTACATAAAGGAGAGATAAGATGGCAGAGAGCATGCAGGGTCTCAAAAGGACCGCAAGATGTGCGGAATTTTCATCGGCAGATATAGGCAAGACCGTTACGGTCATGGGATGGGTACAGAAGTCCAGAAATAAGGGCGGACTTGTGTTCACAGATGTCAGAGACAGAAGCGGAGTTATTCAGGCAGTATTCGAGGAGGATATATGCGGAAGCGAGGTATTCGCAAAGGCAGGTACACTTCATAACGAGTACTGTGTTGCGGTTACCGGTGAGGTAAGAAGCCGCGGAAACGATGCCAACACCAACATCGCAACAGGTGCCATCGAGATTGAGGCAAAACAGCTTCGCATCTTAAGTGAGTCTGCGGTATTGCCTTTCCAGATTGAGGATGAGACCAATACAAGAGAGGAGCTCAGACTTAAGTACAGATACCTTGACTTAAGACGTACTCCGCTTCAGCGTAATATAGCACTTCGCTCAAAGCTTGCGATCAGTGTAAGAAAATACATGGATGAGCAGGGATTTCTTGAGATAGAGACACCTACCTTCATCAAATCCACACCGGAGGGAGCAAGAGACTATCTTGTTCCGTCAAGAGTTCATCAGGGTGAGTTTTATGCGCTTCCGCAGTCACCGCAGCTTCTTAAGCAGCTGCTCATGGTATCCGGCTTCGACAGATATTTCCAGCTTGCCCGCTGCTACAGAGACGAGGACTTGAGAGCGGATCGTCAGCCTGAGTTCACTCAGATCGATATGGAGCTTTCATTTGCGGATGTAGATACGGTTATCGAGGTCAATGAGGGACTTTTAAAGCGCGTATTCAAGGAAGTTATAGATGTTGATGTAGAGCTTCCGATAAGACGCATGACATGGAAGGAAGCAATGGATGTATACGGCTCGGATAAGCCGGATCTTCGTTTCGACCTCAAGATACAGGATGTGACAGATATTGCAGGCAAGACAGATTTTGCCGTATTTAAGGGTGCTGCCGAGGCAGGCGGAGTCATCAGAGGAATAAGGGTTCCGGGACAGGGACATATGCCTCGTAAGAAGATAGATGCCCTTACAGATGTTGCCAAGCTTTTCGGAGGAAAGGGACTTGCATATATCTGTGTAAATGCTGCAGAGGACGGCAGTCATAAGAGCTCCTTTGCAAAATTCCTCAAGCCGGAAGAGCTTGAAGCTATAATCGAGGCTATGGGAGCAGAGAAGGGCGATCTGATTGTATTTGCAGCGGATAAGCTTAATATTGTCAGAAATGTACTCGGCAATGTAAGACTTGAGCTCGGAAAACAGCTTGATCTTATCGATAAGACAGCATGGAAGTTCCTCTGGGTAACAGAGTTCCCGTTATTAGAGTGGAGCGAGGAGGAGCAGAGATTTACAGCCATGCATCATCCTTTCACCATGCCTATGGATGAGGACTGGCAGTATATCGACTCGGATCCGGGCAGAGTTCGTGCAAAGGCATACGATATCGTGCTTAACGGTACAGAGATCGGCGGAGGAAGCGTTCGTATACATCAGGCAGATATTCAGGAGAAGATGCTTGAGGTACTCGGATTTACTCCGGAGCAGGCCAACAGTCAGTTCGGCTTCCTTCTTGAGGCATTCAAATACGGAGTACCGCCTCACGCAGGACTTGCATACGGAATGGACAGAGTTGCCATGTGGATGGCAGGTGCCGACAGCATCAGAGACGTAATGGCATTCCCTAAGCTTAAGGATGCTTCAGACGCAATGATGGGAGCACCTTCTGTAGTAGACACTAAGCAGCTTGATGATCTCGGAATCGCCGTTGTGGAGAAAAATGAATAAAAGAGAATTTCTTAACAAATTAAATGAATACATGTCCTATGAGCTTCCTCAGTCGATAGTCGCAGAGAAACTTGATTTCTATGCCGATTATATCGACGGGGAGGTTTCATCCGGCAGAAGGATCACGGATGTTATCGATGAGCTCGGAGATCCCCAGCTTATAGCACGCAGCATCATAGATGCAGCAAAGAGTGGACCGGATGGAATCCCGGGCACCGATGACGACCTTGATTTCGGTGAGAATATTGCATCCAACGGCAGAGCAAGAAACGGATATGACAGCGGCTCTGTCTACGGCGGCAATACAGCCGGACAGGGAAGCACATTTACGGAAGACGGAGCATCCGCCGATGACAGAAGAGAACAGCGCGCCGGAAACAACGGTATACATGTATATCAATTCGGCTGCCTGACAGCTATGCTTATCATGATAGCAGTGTTTGCGGTATTTGGTGCGATAATGCATATACTCAGCCCGATACTTGCACCGATATGTATAGTATTTCTTATCGTATGGCTGCTTAACAGAACTACCGGAGGACGATGGTGAGATTTGAGCTTATTGCCCCGTGCCATTTCGGCCTTGAGGCATGTACAAAGAGAGAAATTACAGGACTTGGATATGAGATACGCGAAGTCTCCGACGGAAAGGTGGTTTTCGTCGGGGACGAGCGTGCCATATGCAGGTCCAATATTTTTATGAGGACGACCGAGCGTATATTGCTTAAGACCTGTGAATTCAAGGCATATACCTGGGACGAACTTTTCGAGGCCTGTTATGCGGTCAACTGGGAGGATTATATTCCATGGAACGGAAGAGTATGGGTGGCCAAGGCCGCTTCGGTCAAATCCAAGCTCTTTTCCCCGAGGGATTTCCAGACCATTATTCAGAAGGCTGTGGTAAAGCGTCTGCAGAAGGCTTACGGAAGAGAAGGCGAGAGACTTCCTATGGACGGAGCCTCCTATGCACTCAGAGTGTCCGCATATAAGGATGTCATAACCATAGGCATAGATACCAGCGGTGAGAGCCTGCACAAGAGAGGTTATCGTAAGAATACCGTCAAGGCACCTATCACCGAGACACTTGCTTCGGCACTTATCATGCTTACGCCATGGAATAAGGACAGGATACTTGTAGATCCTTTCTGCGGTTCGGGAACCTTTTGCATAGAGGCGGCTATGATGGCTGCCAATATCGCTCCGGGCATGGAGAGAAATTTCGCCGCAACCGCATGGGGCAATATCATACCAAAGCAGCTTTGGTATGATGCCTATGATGAGGCAAGGGATATGAAGGCGGAAGGCTTAAGAGCACTTAAGGGAGACAGTGATTCCCTGATCGGTTCCGTTGATATACAAGGCTACGATATCGATAATGAGGCAATCAAGGCAGCAAGAGACAATGCCGAACTTGCCGGAGTATCGGAGCTTATTCATTTCCAGCAGAGAGATGTTGCCGAGCTTCGTCATCCGAAGAAGTACGGTTTTATTATTACCAATCCTCCTTACGGAGAGCGTCTTGAGGAAAAAGAGGATATGCCTCCTATATACAGAGCACTCGGTGAGAGCTTCAGAGGGCTTGATGACTGGAGCATGTATTGCATAACGGCATATGAGGATGCCGAAAAATATATAGGACGCAAGGCAGATAAGAACCGTAAGATATACAACGGAATGATGAAGACCTATTTTTATTCCTATATCGGTGCAAAGCCGCCGAAGAGAAAGGACGCATGATATATGAGGATAGTATTTGCCACCGGAAATGCAGGCAAGATGCGTGAGATCAGAGACATACTTGCGGATGTTGATGCCGAGGTACTGTCTCTCAAGGAACTCGGATTAAAGTCTGAGGCAGAGGAAGACGGAGAGACTTTTGAGGAAAACGCACGCATCAAGGTGAGAGAGATCTTTGACATACTTAATGGCAGACATGAGATGCACAATACTTTGATCATGGCGGATGACAGCGGACTGTGCATAGATGCTCTCGGAGGAGAGCCGGGAGTTCACTCGGCACGTTTTATGGGACACGATACGGACTATAAGATCAAAAATGCTGCCATTTTAAAGCAGCTTGAGGATGTTCCGGATAACAAGAGAGGAGCCGCCTTCGTATGCCATATATCAGCGATTGATGAAGACGGCAGGCTCTATGATGCGGAGGATGATATGCCGGGAGCCATAAGCCGTGAATCAAGAGGCGCGGAAGGCTTCGGCTACGATCCGATATTCTATTTGCCGGAATTCGGCAAAACAAGCGGCGAACTCAGTGAGGAAGAAAAAAATGCCATATCTCACAGAGGAAAAGTCTTGAGAAAGATGAGAGACATCTTGCTTAATTGTGGTATTATAAGCATGAAGCAGTAAACTGTTAATGCTGTTGCACGCACAGCTTCGTGCGGCAGCCATAGTTGCCGATTTACGGCAGATGCATCAAAAGGAATGCATCAGGGGAGATGGATCATGGCAAAGCTTAATAAGAAAACGATTGATGATATCGATGTACGAGGCAAGAGAGTACTCGTAAGATGCGATTTCAATGTACCGTTAAAGGACGGGGCAATCACGGATGACAGCCGTATAACTGCGGCGCTTCCGACGATCCGTAAGCTTATTAACGGAGGCGGAAGAGTGATATTGTGCTCGCACCTCGGCAAACCTAAGGGAACATATAAGCCGGAGCTCAGTCTGGCACCGGTTGCTATAAGACTTTCGGAGCTGCTTGGCAAGGATGTGAGATTTGCAGCCGATCGTGAGGTTGTCGGAGAGCATGCAAAGGAAGCCGTTGCGGCTATGAAGGACGGGGATGTTGTCCTGCTTGAGAATACCCGTTTCAGACCTGAGGAGGAGAAGAATGTCGACACCTTCTCAAAGGAGCTTGCGTCACTTTGTGATGTTTATGTAAATGATGCCTTCGGTACGGCACACAGAGCCCACTGCTCCACTGCCGGTGTTGCCGATTGTATAAAGGATAATGCTGTGGGCTATCTCATGCTTAAGGAGATAGAGTATCTCGGCAATGCGGTAGAAGATCCGGCAAGACCTTTTGTAGCAGTGCTCGGAGGAGCAAAGATTGCGGATAAACTTGCGGTCATATCCAATCTGCTAGAGAAATGTGATGTGCTCATAGTCGGAGGCGGTATGGCATATACCTTCCTTAAGGCAAAGGGATTTTCCACAGGCAAGTCACTCGTGGATGAGAGCAAGATAGAGTATTGTGCCGATATGATCAAGAAGGCAGAGGAGCTTGGCAAGAAGCTTCTGCTTCCGGTAGATACAGCGCTTGCCGATAATTTCCCGGATCCTATAGATGCCGAGCTTGATATAAGATATGTGGATGCTGATAAGATCGGCGAGGCAGAGATGGGACTTGATATAGGTCCGAAGACCGTTGAGATCTTTACAGAGGCACTCAAATCGGCAAAGACCATAGTATGGAACGGACCGATGGGAGTGTTCGAAAATCCTAAGCTTGCGGAAGGAACCTTTGCTATTGCCAAGGCTCTTGCATCTGCGGATGCCGTTACCATAGTCGGCGGAGGCGATTCAGTGGCTGCCGTCAAGAAGCTGGGCTTTGCGGACAAGATGACCCACGTATCCACAGGAGGCGGTGCATCTCTTGAGTATCTTGAGGGCAAGGAGCTGCCGGGAGTAGCTGTTATACAGGAGAAATGATTTTAAAATGCGAAAGAAGTTAATTGCGGGAAACTGGAAGATGAATAAGACTCCGAGTGAGGCAAAAAAGCTTATTGCCGAGCTTAAGGAGCTTGTAGTGAATGATTCGGTGGATGTGTGCTATTGCGTACCGGCCATAGATATCGTTCCGGCTGTTGAAGCTGTCAAAGGTACAAATGTAGCCATAGGAGCTCAGAATCTGTACTTTGAAGAGAGCGGTGCATACACGGGCGAGATATCTGCGGCAATGCTTACAGATGCAGGCGTAAAATATGTTATCATGGGACATTCCGAGAGAAGAGGATATTTTCATGAGACAGATGCAGATGTAAACAAAAAGCTTAAGAAGGCACTTGGGCATGGGCTTGTTCCTATCATGTGCTGCGGAGAATCACTTGAGCAGAGAGAGTCCGGAGAGACCTTTACATGGATCAGATCACAGATCAAGGCAGGCTTTGATGCAGTAAGTGCAGAGGATGCCGCAAAGGTCGTTGTGGCTTATGAGCCTATATGGGCAATAGGCACAGGCAAGACTGCTACAAGTGCTCAGGCTGAGGAGGTCTGCGGAGATATCCGTAAATTCCTTGCTGAGCTCTATGATGAGACAACGGCAGACAGGATACGCATACTTTACGGCGGCTCCATGAATGCAGGCAATGCTGCGGAGCTTCTTGCACAGCCTGATATTGACGGAGGACTCATCGGAGGCGCATCGCTTAAGACTGATTTCGGCAAGATAGTAAATTACGATAAGTAAAAATAAACCCCATGATATTTAAGCTTCACCTTGAGCCCGGCAGCAGCTTGGCATAAATGTGTGCGTCGGATATCATGGGGCTTTTATGAAATTGCGCCATATACCTTCCACAAGAGCACCAAGAGATGTTCACTCGCGAAAAGGAGATGAATGCTGTAAGCGGACAATGCTCGGCGCATGTGTGTGCCAAGGCGCATTCCTTCTTCCGCGGCATTTGTTGCGGTTTGACACTGTTTATGATTTACAGTATAATCTACACGTTTGTGAGGTATGCATAAAACGCTTACAGCAGGCGGATTGTGCATGTGTTCACCGGCTTTGTTCTCATAGTTTAATGGATAAAACGATAGCCTCCGGAGCTGTAGATAGCGGTTCGATTCCGCTTGGGAACACTATGGATATGTTAATTGTGTGCGCCGTTGTCATCGCTGCGGCAGTTTTAGTACTGTCGATATTAAGGAGCGAATGGGAACGGCGTCAATTAAAAACAGAGTATTATCGCTGCGGCATTCATGAAAGACTGAGGGCAGTTACAGACAGCGAAGGAAAGCTCTGCAAGACGGAAGCTGATGCTTCCAAAGCAGAGCAGGCTTATGCTGTCGGTAATGAGACAAGCTGCGGATCGGACCGTTGTTTAAGGCTTGCATTTATATC
>JAUNWP010000071.1 GCA_030540255.1 Eubacteriales bacterium
GAGACAGAGTTGCATTCATGCGTATTTGCTCCGGTGAGTATGAGGCCGGCATGGAGGTCAATCATGTGCAGGGCGGCAAGAAGATACGTCTTACCATGCCCACACAGATGATGGCGGACGAACGTCAGATAATACAGAAAGCCTATGCAGGAGACATCATAGGAGTATTCGATCCGGGTATATACAGTATCGGAGATACCTTGTGTGTGTCTAATAAGAAATTTAAGTTTGAGGGTATTCCGACCTTCGCACCTGAGCATTTTGCAAGAGTACGTCAGATCGATACCATGAAGCGCAAGCAGTTCCTCAAGGGTGTTATGCAGATAGCACAGGAGGGAGCTATACAGATATTCCAGGAGATAAACTCCGGTATGGAAGAGATCATTGTAGGTGTTGTAGGTGTACTTCAGTTCGAAGTATTGCTGTACAGACTTAAAAATGAGTACAATGTTGAGGTTGGACTTGAACAGCTTCCGTACGAATATGTAAGATGGATAGATCATCCTGAGACTGTCAATACCGACAGGATCCAGGGTACAAGCGATATGAAGAAGGTTCAGGATCTCAAGGGCAATCCGCTGCTGCTGTTCGCGCATGAGTGGAGTGTTAAGATGGTGCTTGACCGCAACGAGGGACTTGAGCTGTCGGAATTCGGTTCACCGAGAGACTAAAGATACAGTATCGGGGTATAAAAACAGATCCTTCACTTAGTACGAAGCAATCCGTAATTAATCGATAAGCGGATTTAGGGAGTGTATGTAAGATGGATAAGCTTAAAAGCGTTATAAGAGATTATATCGAAGCACACGAGCAGGATATGCTTGAGGATACGGTGATGCTGTGCGGTATAGATTCGGCACAGTCGGAGGCAAAGCCCGGCATGCCTTACGGTGAAGGCCCGTATAAGGCACTTATGGCTGCCGAGGAGCTTTGCCGCAGATACGGCTTTAAGACCAAGGTATATGCCGACAGAGTTGTTACGGCTGATATGACAGACAAAGAGGCCTGCCTCGATATACTTGCTCATATGGATGTTGTTCCGGGCGGAGACGGATGGACAGTGACAGAGGCCTTTAAGCCTGTGATCAAGGACGGGGCGATCTATGGCAGAGGAACTTCCGATGATAAGGGACCTGCTGTTGCGGCATTGTATGCAATGAGAGCGATAAAGGAGCTCGGAATAGAGCTTAACAAAAACTGCAGACTCATACTCGGTTCGGACGAGGAAACAGGCTCAAGTGATATAGAGCATTATTACAGCGTGGAAAAGGAAGCACCGATGACCTTCAGTCCGGATGCCGAGTTCCCTATCATAAATGTTGAAAAAGGACAGTTCAGAGGAACAGTTTCGTGGAAAAATGCTTCTGAAGGCACAAACATTAACGAATCCGGCAAGCCGAGACTGGTGTACTGCAGCAGCGGACATACCATCAACATCGTACCGAATAAGGCAATGGCTCTTATGACAGGAGTGGATGAAAAAAAGATAGCAGAGATCGCAGAGGGAATAAAGCAGAAGCTTGGAGCTGATTTCACATATGAGACAGTAAGCTATGAGCTCTCTGATGCGGCTGATGTTCCGCTTGATAAAGATATGGATCTGTCTGAGGCTGTATGGCTCAGAGTATTCGGAGAGTCTGCACATGCATCCACTCCGGAAAAGGGTGTCAATGCACTTGTTATCATGCTTCAGATACTTGCAGAGCTTGATTTTGAGGACAATAACTTTGACAAGGCTGTAAAAGAGCTTGCCAAACTCTTCCCATACGGAGATCACGAAGGTGCCGGAGTAGGAGCTGCCGCTGAAGATGAGATCGCAGGCAAGACCAGCCTTACAGCAGATGTTTTTGAGGCTGACGAGCAGAGCTTCAAGCTTATCTTTGATTCAAGAACCTGTCTTAAGCATGAGCATGACAAGATACAGGATAAGGTTGCAGAAATTGTCAAAAAGGCCGGATTTGAGTTCAGCTGCAAATTCATTCCTGCACATGCAGTTGACGGAGACTCCGAATTTATAAAGACTCTGCTTCAGTGTTATGAAACGGTTACAGGTAAGGAGGGCAGATGCCTTGCTATCGGAGGCGGTACATATGTGCATGAGCTTAAAAACGGTGTCGCATTCGGAGCAGTCGGAGAGACCACAGATACACACATGCACGGTCCGGATGAATTTATGCTTATTGATGAATTGAAGGACGCTGTGCTTATCTATGCGTTGGCAATAGCTAAGCTTTGCGCATAAGCCTCATGCTCTCAATCCGTCGATAAACAAAGGAAGCATCTTCTGCGAATACTGGCATAAGGAGTAGTTGCCGGCGGAAATACACCAGTCGTACATCATGGCACGTTCGTACAATGCATATGCCTTGGTTACATCATTTACGGAGAGATCGTCTCTGAAGAGTCCTTTCTCTTTGCCTTCGATGACCAGACGGCGCACGAGCTTGTAATATGTTCTGTCGGGGTTGAGCAGTCCGCGCTCTCCGTTGGCACCCAATTGAGATGCAAAAAGCTTAGACAGAAGAGATACCGATACGGTATTCTCTATCATGAGAAAGAGCTCCCGGTTGATAAAAAGCAGTTTATCGATAGGATTAAGCTGTTCATCCATACTTTGATCCAGCTCTTCGTATTTTTTGTCAAACAGGTCGGATAGTGAGCCAAGGAGATTATCCTTGGAACTGAAATAATGATAGAAGCTGCCCTTGGACGTACCGGACAGCTCGGTGATATCATCTATAGTTGTATTTTCATAGCCGTGTTGGTAAAACAGCTCCCAAGCTGCGGATACAATACGGCTTTTTGTTTGTCCTGAAGTCTTCTTCACGTCGGCTTCCTTTCTCAGATAAAAATAATTTAAAGAACCTTCTTTAGGCTGACAGCTCATATATACGGCAGCCTGTATAACGATATCGCAGCATATTACGGGCTTATGGCAATAAGAGCTGTATCTTATTCGGAACAGCCGGACCCCGATGTATTGGGATATAAGCGTATTTATATAAATGTTATAATACTTAGTATAGACTATAGTCTATTAAATATATCCGCAAAAAACAAGATTATTCTCTGAGTAATATCAAAATAGTATCATTATAAGTGTGATATTTGGTTTGTATTTATTTTTATATTTGTACATGCTAAAATTTTATTCATATTTGTTTTGAAAGGAAATAAGAAAAATGTTTAATGCGGAAATCGTTGTATTTTTGGCTTATTTCATAATTCTGTTTTTTGTAGGATTGATATTCTACTTTAACGGGGGAAATAAGGATCAGGAGGATTATTTCATAGGCGGACGTTCCATGGGACCATGGGTAACGGCAATGTCTGCACAGGCCTCCGATATGTCGGCCTGGCTCCTTATGGGATTACCGGGATCCATACTTGCATTTGGCTTCGGACAGATATGGATAGGTGTAGGACTTGCGATAGGAACGGCACTTAACTGGATATTCTGTGCGAAGAGACTCAGAAAATTCAGTAAGGCAGCAGATGATGCAATCACACTTCCGCAGTATCTCACAAACAGATTTGCGACTGAGCATAAGACTCTGCAGGTAATATGTGCGGTAATATTCCTTATCGCATTTACAGTATATGTAGCAAGTGCGTTTGTTGCCGGAACATCTGTATTCACGACACTTTTCCCAAAGATGTCCAATCATACCGCAATGATCATATTTGCGCTTATTATAATCGGATATACCTTCCTCGGAGGATTTAAGGCAGTATGCTGGACTGATTTCTTCCAGGGAATACTTATGCTTATCGCCCTGCTTGCGGTTCCGATCATAGTTGTTGCAACTCAGGATATAGATACAAGCAAGCTCCAGGAGGTATATACATACACAGATGCAAGCGGAGCCGTTGTTACCTGTGCATTCGGAACAGGAATGTTCAGTGCTTCCTGGCAGGATATAGTATCGGGACTTGCATGGGGACTCGGATACTTCGGTATGCCTCATATAATCATCAGATTCATGTCGATAGAGAAGCCTTCGATGATCAAGACTTCTGCAACCGTTGCAATCATCTGGGTAGTACTTTCACTCGGTGCGGCATGTCTGCTCGCATATTTTGCAAGAATCATTATGGGCGAGGAGCTGCTGACACAGGGAGCTCAGAAGACTGTATTCATAGCAATGGCACGTCGTTTCTTCCCGCCTGCCATAGCGGGCTTGCTGCTTGCGGCTATTATGGCTGCCTCAGTATCCACAGCGGACTCACAGCTCCTTGTAGCTTCAAGTTCATTCACCTCGGATATATATAAGCCTTTACTCCGTAAGGATGCAGGCGATAAAGAGGTATTAAACGTAGGACGTGTTGCGGTAATTATCATTGCAGTCATTGCATATCTTATTGCATCATCAAACGGATCGGGAGCTCAGGCTATCATGAATCTTGTTGAAAATGCGTGGGGCATCTTCGGAGCTGCCTTCGGACCTGTAGTTATACTGTCGCTTTTCTGGAGAAGATTTAACTATAACGGTGCCTGTGCAGGCGTAATTGCAGGTGCTGCGGTAGATATACTCTGGCTTGTCTTCCTGAAAGGCACCGGAATATATGAGATACTTCCGGGCTTTGCGGCAGGTACACTTGTTGCGATTGCGGTTACACTTGCCACACAGGAGCCTTCTGCAGCTGTTACCGATATCTTCGATAAGGCAATGTCAGAAGACTATAACGATTAAGGAATAAGATCAGTTCCTCACGTGATTATGAAGCTGAGTATTTGCGGAGAATGTTTAAGTATCCGCAGCTAAGGATTTAGTAATAAGATTTCTAAAAAAAGCATTGATACAGACTTGGAAAGGCGGAGGATTATCCTCCTATATATCGGAAGATGATAGGGATGCCTTAATATAAGAGTCTGATATCGGTGCTTTTTCTGTTTGGTAAAATGCCGGTACATGATATACTGTCTTGGTATGTTGGGCTTTTGTTCCATAGGATATTGTGTCCTATGAATTAAAAACGCTCCGCGTGACGCTTGACTTGCGCGAAGGAGAAAACTGTCGCAAGCGACCGCTTTCGGCGCATGTGTGTGCCAAGGCACATTCTTAAAATATTATTGTACATACAGTCTGACTTTATATGTATGAAGGCTGTGATAACATTATGGGTAACGAGAAAAAGCTGATGGATACGGATAAATTTCTTAATACTCTGATCAAGATGGCGGAATCTATGCAAAACTGCGGATCAGAGGTGTATCGAACCGAGGATACGCTTAGGCGAATAGGCAGAGCATACAGGTCCGAAGAGATAGATGTGTTTGTTATAATTTCAAACATTATTCTTACTCTTAAGATGCGTGGAGAGGAAGCTAAAACACGAAGCAGGAGACTTGACGGAAGCAGCGGAAATGATTTTGCAAAGCTTGAGCGACTTAATGCCTTGAGCCGTTCGGTATGCGCTCATCCGATAGCTCCGGAGGAATTTGATAAGGCTATAGATGAGATCAACAATACGCCAAAGAGTGATGCGGTATTTATAGCGGGAAGCATGCTTGCTTCAGGCAGCTTTGCTGTCTTTTACGGTGGCTCCGTTATTGACGGAATAATATCGGCTCTCATAGGAATACTTATATACAATATGCAGAAGTATCTGTCTCCGGTATGCCTCAACAAGTTCGCATTTCAGCTGTGTGCTTCGCTGATAGCCGGATTCTGTGCATTCATTGCCATAAAACTTATACCCGGAACACATATAGATAAGATAATGATAGGCGATATCATGCTGCTTGTGCCCGGAGTAATGTTTACAAATGCAGTCAGGGATATGCTGCTCGGAGATACGCTGTCGGGTATACTGCGTCTTATAGAAGCCTTGCTGCTTGCGGCTATGATGACCATGGGATTCTTGGTGTCACTGCTGCTGGCAGGGCATGTATAAAAAGGAGTCGGTCATGGATTGGGTCAACGAACTGCCGAGACTTATACTCGGAGCCTTCGGTTCCGTAGGCTTCGGTATCATTTACAATATAAATAAAAAATATCTGCCGGCTATATGGCTTGGCGGATTTATTGCATGGCTTGCATATGTAGTTTCGCTTCGTGTGATGACAAGCATGTTTATGCAGGCACTTGTATCAGGATTCATCGTAGCTGTTTATGCAGAAATAATGGCAAGAGCATATAAGGCACCGTCGACGATATTTTTTGTTGCTTCCGCAATACCGCTCGTGCCGGGAAAGCCATTATATGAATGCATGAATGCCATTGCCGAGAAAAACATGTCGTTTGCTCTGAGTAAGGGTATAGAGACAGTACTCTTTGCCATAGGAATAGCGGGCGGAATGGGCATAGCATGGTGCATTTGTGACTCACTGCGCAAGATAAGACGTGCCGGGAGAGAAAAAAATTGACGAAACTTAATTTTGCATGTTGACAAAAGCTCAACTTTTGCTTAGAATGATAAAGCATTGTGCAACAGACAATGTTCATAATAGTGTGAATCAGTAGCTCAGCTGGATAGAGCATGCGCCTTCTAAGCGCAGGGTCGGGGGTTCGAATCCCTTCTGGTTCAT
>JAUNWP010000072.1 GCA_030540255.1 Eubacteriales bacterium
TCGGTAATGAGACAAGCTGCGGATCGGACCGTTGTTTAAGGCTTGCATTTATATCTGATGTTCATAATTATCTTAATGACAATGAGCGTTCGGCAAAGCTAATCAATGCGGTTGAAGCGGCACATCCCGATCTGCTGCTTCTCGGAGGAGACATTGTCAGTGTTATTAAGGAAAGCAGTAAAGCGCCGGCAACAGGGCGGCAGTGCGAGCTGCTTACCGAGCTTGCCGGAAAATATCCTGTGCTCTATGCTGAGGGTAATCACGAGAAGCGATTCAGCGAGAGATTCCCGGAGCTGTATAAGGAATACAGGAATAAGCTCGAAGCGGCGGGGATAGTTTTTCTCATCGACAGCAAGGCTTCCTGCGCAGATATAGATATATACGGAGTGAGTCTGGATTGGGAGTATTTTAAGAAGAGACTGACTCTTGCAGGTAAGCAGTATATGCCTGAGAAATACCTGCCGTCCAAGCTTGGATATCCGGATAAGAGACATTTTAATATATTGCTTATGCACAGCCCTATGTATCTTGACGAGGCTGCCGCGTGGGGAGCGGATCTTGTGTTGTCGGGACATTTCCACGGAGGTACAATAAGGCTTCCGGACGGCAGAGGTCTGATGACTCCGCAGCTTCAGTTTTTCAACCGTTTTTGTTCCGGAGTACACTGCGTGAAGAATGCGGGTATGCTCGTAAACAGAGGACTCGGCACTCATACCTTTAATATACGACTGAATGATCTGCCGGAATTAAGCGTCATAGATATAAATAACGAAGATTGACATTTACATGGAAGAACCTAAGTACAAGCTTGAACAATTGAATTTTGACGGGCCGCTTGACCTGCTGCTCAAGCTCATAGAGAAGGAAAAGATCGATATATATGATATACCGATAGTAAGACTCACCGAGCAGTATTTCCGATATATAGATGCTATGGAGGAAAAGGATCTTGATGTGATGTCGGATTTCCTTGTGATGGCATCAATACTGCTGGATATTAAGGCAAAGATGCTTCTGCCTAAGGAAGAACATGAGGAGACAGAGGACGAGGAGGATCCGAGGGCAGAGCTCACCGCGAGATTGCTTGAGTATAAGCGCTATAAGTTTATAGCGCATGAGCTTAGATTTTACGAGGATTATGCGGAACGCTGCTGCTACAGGGATGCGGAGCTTCCGGAGGAGCTTAAGTCCTATGTGCCGCCTGTGGATCTTGATGAGCTGCTTAAAGGGGTGTCGGGAGATACGCTCAGACAGGTGTATATGAAGGTGCTCAGCCGTATGAATGCGGCAGAGGATACCGGGAGACAGGAATTTTTCGGAGTCATAAAGAAACACAGGGTATCGCTTGCGGGATGCCTTAAGGGCATGGTCGGATATGCCAGGAAGCACAGGAGATTTTCCTTCAGACAGATGCTTCGGGAAGGCTCGGACAAAACAGAAGTCGTGGTTTCGTTTCTGGCTGTGCTGGAGCTTATACGCATGGGACAGATAAGTGTGAATCAGGAGGATATGAACTCCGATATAGAGGTCGAGGTCAACAGTGATGCCGATTTCGATCATTTGGATCTGAGCGGTATCGAAGACAGGTGAGTATATGATTGAAGATAACATGCAGGGTGAACAGCTAAGCTTAGAGCTTGTCGATAAAAATAATGATGCGCAAAATGTTATAGAGGCGGTTCTGTTTGTTATGTCGGGAGCTGTCTCCGTGTCTGAGCTTGCCAAGGCATGCGCTTATGACAATAAGGCGGCGGAGCGTGAGGTGCGCGGACTTATGCGCAGACTTGAACTTGAGGACGGAGCCTTGATAGTCAAGGAAATAGACGGCAAATATCAGCTCTGCTCCAACCCAAAATATTTCGATAATCTGGTAAATGTCGTTTCTGCAAAGAAAAAGCCGGAGCTATCTGATGTTCTTATGGAGACTCTTGCCATTATAGCCAACAAGACCCCGGCAACGAGAGTCGATATAGAGAAGATAAGGGGTGTAAAGTCTGATTTTGCTGTCAATAAACTGATAGAATACGGACTTATAGAGGAAGCAGGCAAACTTAATGTGCCGGGACGTCCGGCCTTATTCAGACCTACGGATGAATTCTACAGAAGATTTGGTGTAGAAAACAAATATGCGCTTCCGAGGACAGATGAGGCGGTAGAGTCGAGGATCTCGGATGAGGTTAAGACGGAAGTGAAAGATATTCTGGGTACGGAAGGCTGTGAGGTTAATTAATATATGAACAGAATAGCTAAATTTGAAAAGGTATCATTGAAACGCTGGACCGAGGATTATCTCAAGCAGTTCGGCTCTGATATCTGCAGTGAAAAATACGAGGCACATTGCCTGTCGGCAGCAGCGAGAAAAGGTGACGACTCTGCGGCAAAGGCAGATGAGGAATATGTGAGCCTGCTCAGAGAAGCGGAGACAAAGTACGAGGAGATAAAGCTTCCGAAGCGTGCCACAGCAGGATCGGCGGGATATGATATCTGCACACCTATAGACATTTGTCTTAAGCCCGGAGAGAGCATCAAGATCCCTACAGGCATCAGAGCTTCCATGAGAGAGGATTACTGCTTATTTATAATGCCGCGAAGCGGACTCGGATCTAAGTTCAGATTTCAGCTTAACAATACCGTGGGTGTAATTGACAGCGATTATTATTACAGTGATAATGAGGGGCATATTTTTGTGCCTATGATAAACGACAGCCGTGATGGCAAGACAGTAGAGCTTAAGGCAGGAACCGCATTTGTTCAGGCTATATTCTGTCCGTTCGGAATAACGGAGGATGATGATGCAACAGCCTCGAGAAACGGCGGATTCGGAAGTACGGGCTGAGGAGTAAGGATGTTAAGTATCGAAAAGAGAATTAAATACGGCATGGCGATCACCGCCGCAGCTTTGATGCTTACAGCCTGCCAAGGTGAAGATAAGTATGCTCTGAGAGAACAGGGAATAGAGCTTTATAACAGCGGTGATTATGCTGCCGCGATAGAAGCCTTTGATAAGGCACTCGACGCCTCAGACGGACAGGTAAGCGAGCTTCAGTATGACATACTTAAATATCGCGGTGAGTGTGAGATAAGGACAGGTGATTATACCGCAGCAAAGGAAAGCTATACGGCACTGTATGAGCTGTGTGATGATAAGGACAAGGCAAGGATAGACGAGATCTATAACGAGCTGGGAGCTTTAGACAAGATCAAGGAAGCTGCGGATATGCTTAAGAGCGGTTCATACACGGAAGCTTATGATGCATTTTCAGGATATGCGGTGCTTGACGGAAGTATGACCGGACGTGCCGCAGTATATAATAAGGCGGTTTGTGCGGAATATCTGGGCAATTTTGATGAGGCATATGAGCTGCTGAGTCAGTATCTTGATAAATATCCGGATGATGCAGCGGCAAAAAAGGAAGCCGAGTTCTGCAGAACAAGGAAATGATATGAGTCTGCTCAGAGAAAAACTTATAATATGTCTGGCGGTAGTAGGAATATCGCTTTCCGGAATATTTGCAAAATTATACGATGCACCGTCAATGTATATCGTGTTGATGAGGCTTCTGTTTTCAACACTGCTTATATCCGTTCCGTATGTCATTTCCTTAAAGAAGGAACGCGAATGTTTCAGCCCTCGCATAGTCGGATACACGGCTCTTGCCGGAACTATGCTGGCACTTCATTTCTTCTGCTTCTTTGAGTCGGTAAGACTTGCTTCTGTGGCATCGGGAACACTGCTTATCAATACCTCGGTATTCTTTGTTCCGGCAATAATGTTTATTGCCTTTGGAGAGAGGCTTTCGGCTAAGGCGATATTCGGTATAGCACTAAGCTTCGTAGGCAGTGCGATCATAGCAATGGGCGATTCGGCAGCAGGCAGCAATGTGCTGCTCGGAGATGTGCTGGCAATATTCGGTGCCTTATGCGAGGCTGTATATATGATCATGGGAATGCTGTGCAGACGCAGGCTTTCCACGACGGCATATACAGGAAGCGTATACAGCTTTGCAACGATAGCTGCATTTATACTTGTAATGCTGCTTGATATACCGCTTACGGGCTATGGAGTCATTGATTACGGGAGCGCCCTCGGAATGGCGCTTTTCTGTACGGTGATGGGGCATAGCGTCCTGAGCAGAGGACTTAAATTCGTTTCTCCGTCCTTTGTTTCTACAAGTAAGCTTGCTGAACCGGTATATGCGGCGATCATTGCACTTTTTCTGTTTGCCGAGGTTCCGTCTGTAAGCACCGTGGTCGGAGGCGTGATAATAATTGCAGGCGTGCTTTGGACCATGAAATATCAGAATTAAAGCATTTACAGGCCGATTTTAGTAATTATCGGCTTGTTTGCATTTAATAAAAATGATAGGATATGCCTGTTAATTAGAAATTTATGTATGCCGTGTATATGAGACCTGAGAAAATGAGGCTTATATATGTCGGCATCATATTATGATGATATTTTATAAATGTTCGTCTGATCCCGGTGAGTAAGTCCGGACAGCGACGGCTTTATACAAAACTTAAGGAGATCATAGTCATGATTCTGGCAATCGATATGGGTAATACCAATATCAAGATAGGTGTTGTTGATACTATTGATAATATAATAGAAGAGCGTGTTACAACAGATAAGAATAAGTCAAGTCTTGAGTACGGACAGGATATTCAGGCGGTGCTTAATTTCCATCATATACCGGTGGATGCTATTGACGGAGCTATTCTTTCATCTGTTGTTCCTTCGCTTACGGGCGTAGTTGAAACAGCTGTCAGAAAGTCCATAGGAGTACAGCCTGTTATCGTAAACTGCAATATGAAGATGGATATCAAGCTCAACAAATTCCAGTATCCGAAGGGAATCGGACCGGATCTTATAGTAGGCATGGAGGCGGCACATTATTATTACAAGTCTCCGTGTATCAGCGTAAATATGGGTACTGCAACAACCATTACCTTGGTTGACGGTGACGGAGAGTACTGCGGAGGAGCTATAATGCCGGGTATGAAGACCAGCCTTGACGCTCTTATCGATAATTGTGCAATGCTTCCGGAGATCAGCCTTGAGGATCCGGGCTATGTTATTTCACAGAATACGGTTCATTGCATAAGAGGCGGTATCATTTACGGTAATGCGGGACAGGTTGACGGTATCATTGAGCGTATCGAAGCAGAACTCGGCGAGAAATGCAATATAGTTGCTACCGGAGGTATGGCGAGATTTGTGGTTCAGTATTGCAAGAACGCCGACAGGATAGTGAGAGATGACGGACTTCTTATGAAGGGAATGCTCAGACTCTATGAGCTTAACAAGAATGAGCAGGGATGCGGAAGGATAAATGAGTAATATAAGAGAAGAGATCAATAAAAGAAGAACATTTGCAATTATTTCACACCCGGATGCGGGTAAGACGACACTTACGGAGAAATTCCTTCTCTACGGAGGTGCTATCAACCTTGCCGGTACGGTCAAGGGACGTAAGGCCGCAAAGCATGCGGTTTCGGACTGGATGGAGATAGAGAAGGAGAGAGGTATCTCTGTTACCTCTTCGGCCATGCAGTTTGAATTCGGAGGCAATATCATCAATATCCTTGATACTCCGGGACATCAGGATTTCTCGGAGGATACCTATCGTACACTTATGGCAGCAGATTCCGCTGTCATGGTCATCGACGGATCAAAGGGTGTAGAGGCACAGACCATCAAGCTGTTTAAGGTCTGTGTCATGAGAGGCATTCCGATATTTACATTTATCAATAAATTTGACCGAGAGGCGAGAGATCCGTTTGAGCTCTTATCGGAGATAGAAGAGGTGCTCGGTATTCATACCTGCCCGGTCAACTGGCCTATAGGCTGCGGCAAGAACTTTAAGGGTGTATATGAGCGTGATTCTCAGAATGTTATAACCTTTAAGGCGGAGATGGGCGGAGCCAAGGAGCTTGAGACTCATGAGTATCATATAGATGCTCCGGAGCTTAAGGATGCTATAGGCTTTATCAATTATGATAAGCTTAATGAGGATATAGAACTGCTTGACGGAGCTGCGGACGAGCTTGATCTTGACAAGGTGCTGCACGGCAAGCTCAGCCCTGTATTCTTCGGATCTGCGCTTACCAACTTCGGTGTCGAGCCTTTCCTTAAGCATTTCCTTAAGATGACCACACCGCCGCTTCCGCGAAAGAGCGATCAGGGAGTTATTGACCCGGTAGACGAAGCATTTTCGGCATTTGTATTCAAGATCCAGGCCAATATGAACAAGGCGCACAGAGACAGAGTTGCATTCATGCGTATTTGCTCCGGTGAGTATGAGGCCGGCATGGA
>JAUNWP010000015.1:0-20310 GCA_030540255.1 Eubacteriales bacterium
AGTAGTATGTAGCGTTAAGGATCGGATCCTCATCATCGTTGATGATGTTGTAAGAATTCTCCTCTACATAACCGAAGAGCATCTTACCATCCTCGTCGAAGCCGTACTTCTTACCGTTGATTGTCTTACCGTTTGACTTTCTGTAAGCCTTACCTGTTGATCCGAAATAATACCATCTGTAATCAACATCAAGAGTCTCATCATCATCAGCCGGAACTGCTACCCAAGTATTCTTAACCATAGCGCCGTTAGCGTCTACATAGTAATGGTTGTCACCATCCTCGATGAGCTGGCTTGTAAGCATAGCTCCGTCATCGCCGAGGTAGAAATACTGTCCGTTGTAGCTCTTCCAAGAATCTGTTACATAGTCTCCGTTGCTGTTGTAGTAGTACCATGAACCACCCTCGTTTGTCCAGCCTGTAGCTGCGAGTGATGTCATTGATGCTCCAACAGCAAGCAGAGCAGCTGCTGAAAATCCAACAGCAAGTTTTGTCTGCTTTCTCATTTGAATGCACTCTCCTTTTAAATGTTTTGTGCCTTAGAGGCTACATATCCTCTGGGCACAGTTTTAATGTTACGTCGTACAGTTTACCACCATGCCGCTCATAAATCAAGAATAAGTTGATTGTAAGCGCTTTTGTGTCTTTTTCAAGACTTGTAGTAACTGCTTATTCATCCTACGCTTGCATTATATTCTCATGTTTTTTCTATTGCTATTTCTTTTCTCTAACGAATTCTTACGGAATTCTTACGGCAAAAATTAAGAATCTCCTTAAGATTCTTGTAAGATTTAAAACACCACCCCGTAATGAGGTGGTGTCCGTATCAAATGGTTTATTGTGTTTTATCAGTTCGGCGGGCCGCTTGTCTTGTAGGCGATCAGGTTGCCGAAGCTGTCGTAATTTGACGAAGAGCTTGTTCCGGAAGTATTGCTGCCGGACGGACTCGAACTGCTGCTTATATTTGTTCCCGATGGACCTAGGCTTGACGTGGAAGCACCGCTCTGTCCTCCCGGACCTACATTACTGCTTGTTCCGGTATTATTATTGATGATATTACTTGTGCTCGACGAGCTTGATGATCCTCCCGGTGCGTTGGACGTAGTAGTACCCGAGCTGTTATTCACCGTCTGTCCTGCATTTGTGCTTGTCGGTGCATTAGACGATGCGCTGCTCTGTGCTGTATATGCTCCGTTAGCCGCAAAGGTATAGTTGGTTCCATCTATGGTAACGGTGCAGTTTGCAGCCATCTTGCCGTCCGAATACAGATAGTAATATGTTCCATTCAGATTGAGCCAGCCTGTTGCGAGTGTTCCGTCCCCGTTCAGATAATAATAGGTTCCATCCTGCTGACGCCAGCCTGTCACCATCTTGCCGTCCGATCCGAAGCAATACCACTTGTCCTTGATCTTAGCCCACTTTCCGATAACAGCCTGTCCGTTATCCATGAAGTAATACCATGCATTATCTATCATGCGCCAGCCTGTCACCATCTGTCCGCCTGACTTAAGATAATAATAGGTTCCGTTCAGATTAAGCCAGCCTGTATGCATCTTACCTGTTGTGGTATCAAGGTAGTACCAATATTTGCCTAGCTGCTTCCATCCGGTCTGCATAGCTCCGTCATCAGCAAAATAATACCAGGAATCATTGATCTTGGACCAGCCGATGCTCGTATAGCCGTCGTTTCCTGCATAATAATATACATATCCGTTATTACCGTTGCTCATGCGCAGCCAGTTATTAACGACTGTAGTTCCGTTTTCAACATAGTAGCGTCCGCCGGAATTCTGTTTCCACTCAGCCGAAGCTGTAACAGAGGCAAGCCCCGCTGCGGCAAGCACAAGTCCGAGACCGATAGCGCGGAGTTTCTTCATAATTCAGATTCCTCCCAAAATATATGTCAGATGCATACAAATGTATAAAGCTTGTACTTAAACCGCCATACCTTATCATCACATTTGTATGAAAAAATAGTGTTCATACACTAACACTTGTATAAAAATATATCATATGCCGCTAAATAGTGTATATATTTTTTCTTACTTTTGTTTTAGTAAATTCCGGTCACCGCTCCGAGTACTTCTCCTATCTTATCTCTGATAATGAGATCCGCCTGTCTGTCCACAGAGGTTGCTCCGCGGTTAAGCAATACGAGCTTATTACCTCTGTAATACTGTATAAGTCCCGCTGCCGGATATACATTCAGCGAGGTTCCGCCTATGATAAGCACCTCCGCATTATATATATACTTAACCGCCTTATCCATTAGTTCATTATCGAGAGGCTCCTCATAGAGTACGACATCAGGCTTGATAATGCCTCCGCACTCGCAATGCGGCACTATATCCTTCGAATCCTTTATCGCATCTATTCCGTAGAATCTTCCGCATTTCATGCAATGATTACGGCTGACAGCGCCGTGAAGTTCCAGAACCTCCTTGCTTCCCGCCATCTGATGCAGTCCGTCTATATTCTGGGTTATTACCGCTTTGAGCTTACCCTGCTGTTCAAGCTTTGCCAAAGCAAGATGTGCCTTGTTGGGTTTCACACCTTCCACTATGAGCTTATCTCTGTAAAATCTGTAGAATTCCTCCGGATTGCGCATAAAGAAGCTGTGGCTGAGTATCTCCTCCGGCGGGTAGTCATACTTCATATTGTATAGTCCGTCCACACTGCGGAAATCAGGTATACCGCTCTCTGTGGACACGCCTGCTCCGCCGAAAAATACTATATTGTCACTTTCATCTATCCATCTCTTCAAGGTCTCTGTTTCGTACATATGCCGCACTCCTTTCACCGCATCATACATTTTGTTTCTATTATATATCATTATGAAAGCTTTTTCTCCATTACTCTTGCTATCTTACGGCGGCTCTCCTCCGTAACGTTGGTATATATGTTCGCTGTAGTGCTTATCTGTGAATGACCGAGATGCTCCGATACTATCTTGAGATCCACTCCGTTATTAAGCAGCATGGTTGCATTGCAATGTCTGAGACAGTGCAGTGACATATTCGCAAATCTTGTTCCTCTGGTTGCCTTATGAAAAGCCCTGTTCAGACTCTGTCTGAGTACATATCCTCCGCTGTCTGTTGTAAATACCGCATCATTACCGCTTTTTCGCTGAAATCTCTGATTTTGCCTGTGCTCCTTAAGCAGACTTTCTACGGTTTTGTTCATATATATAGTACGTCTTCCTGCTTCACTCTTTGGACTTGTGAGTATATATTCTCCGTTTACATGAGTAAGAGTTCGACTGACGCTTATTCTGTGAGCCTTAAAATCGATATCACTCCATTTAAGTCCGAGCAGTTCTCCTGAGCGCATACCGGTAAAAAGCAGTATCTTGACTGCAACATTTGTCAGTGAATATCCTTCAAACAATGCCAAAAACTTATGTATCTCGTGATCCTCAAGATATTTCTTGCGTGTGTCTATTGTCTTTGCGCGCATAGGCAGCATAACCTCGATACACGGATTCTTTTTAATATAGTGCTTTGACACCGCATATTTCATTACGGATTTCAGCACATAGTGCAGCATCTTAAGCTTGGTCGAAGTAAGCAGCGTATCCGCAGCGGTATAATACGAATCCGCAGTTCTGAATTTTCCTGCAAAATGTACATT
Source organism: Eubacteriales bacterium (assembly GCA_030540255.1). GTDB lineage: Bacteria > Bacillota > Clostridia > Lachnospirales > Lachnospiraceae > Avilachnospira. The sequence continues at coordinate 3,630 of JAUNWP010000015.1, forward strand.
TGTAAGCATTTCTGTCAACATGTCCGAATCAAGTATCCCTATTTCTGTGTTTCCGAGCATCGGTACCAGATATTTATATATAGCTGTTTCATATGCGGCAACCGTGCTTTGCTTAAGATTTGGCTCAGCATAATATTTAAGGTATTCGGCGCACAGTTCATCAAATCCTATCCCTGCCTCACGACTATACTCCGTCTTGTTATCGTCGTATCTTGTAAATATTGCTCCGTCTTCCGTCTCCGCTACACCTGTAAGCTCTATCGATATATGTAATTGCCGGTTTCCCTCCATATCCACATATATTTCTCGTTTCATTTTTCTCTCCTTTACAACTGTGTCTTATTATTGTCTCTGTACAGCTGCTTTTAGCATATATTGTGCATTTTTGCTAAGCATTATCTACACAAGCATATGATAATTGTGTATAATGAATACGAAACATATCAAAAGCTAAATGCTTTTATAAGGCGGTCCGGATCAGCAATGTTTCATTGATTAAAAGTCCGGATGCTTACGCATTTATAATAGAAAGGGAATTATAATGGCAATTAAGGTTGGAATTAACGGTTTTGGACGTATCGGACGTGTTGCTCTGCGCATCATGATGGATAAGGCTGATAAGTTTGAGGTCTGCGGAATCAATATCAGAAAGGCTGACCTGGATGTTATGATATATCAGCTTAAGTATGATACCATTTTCGGAAGATTCTCCGGAACCGTAGATAAGTACGAGGATGGTCTCGTAGTTAACGGCAAGAAGATCAGAGTATTCAGCGAGGATCAGGCGCAGAATATCGATTGGGGTTCATGCGGTGCAGAGTACATCATAGAGTCAACAGGTGCCTTCCTTACAGCTGAGGCTTGTGAGGCACACCTGGCTCACGGAGCCAAGAAGGTCATCATGTCCGCTCCTGCAAAGGATGCTTCTCCGATGTTCGTATATGGTGTAAATCATATGGATTATACCAAGGATATGCGTATCATCTCCAACGCATCCTGTACAACTAACTGTCTTGCTCCGATGGCTAAGGTGCTTCAGGATAACTTCGGTATTGAGGAAGGTCTCATGACAACCATTCACTCTTCGACCTCCAAGCAGAAGACAGTTGATGCAAGAGACAATAAGGACTGGAGGATAGGACGTGCCGTATATGGTAACATTATTCCTTCAACAACAGGTGCAGCCAAGGCTGTAGGTAAGGTCATCCCTTCACTTAAGGGTAAGCTTACAGGTATGAGTGTTCGTATACCTGCCGCAGACGGTTCGCTTGTAGATCTTACAGCAAGACTTTCCAAGCCTGCTACTTATGATGAGATCGTCGCAGCTATGGAGAAGGCAGCCGAGGGTGAGCTCAAGGGTACTCTGGTCGTTACTCATGATCCGATAGTTTCTTCAGACGTCCTTGGTTTCGATGCTCCTTGCCTCTTTGATGCAAAGGGCGGTATCGCACTTAATGACACCTTCGTTAAGGTACTCGCCTGGTACGATAACGAGTGGGGCTATACAAGCGCACTCATCCGTATGGTTGAGCACATGGCTGAGGTTGACAACGCCTGATTCACAAACTACATATATTAATATCAATTATCAAGCGGCATCCGTAAGGGTGCCGTTTTCTTCTACAACTTAAGCCCACAGATCAGCCTTATATGCTTAGCTGATATATGGTTTTTACCAACACGTTTTGTCCTATATCTCAAAACAAAGTTAACTTACAGAAAAAGGCCGACACAAAAGTGCCGACCCTTTAATGATTATGATTTGTTTATTAAACTTTCGTTGATCAGAAGTCTGTGAGCTCTGAAGGTCTCTTCTCAAGGAATGCTGTCATGCCTTCCTTCTTATCGTGAGTTGAGAATGTGAATCCGAATGCATCAGCTTCCATTCTGAGACCGTTTAAAAGATCCATGTCAAGACCTGCATTGATAACGCTCTTTGCAATGCTGATTGCGTAGCTTCCGTTCTTAAGGATCTTGGCAGCAATCTTCTTGCACTCGTCCATAAGCTGATCAGCCGGAACTACCTTGTTTGCAAGGCCGATACGATAAGCCTCCTCTGCATTGATCTTGTCGCATGTGAAGATAAGCTCCTTAGCACGTCCCTTACCTACAAGACGAGCAAGTCTCTGTGTTCCGCCGAATCCCGGAAGTATGCCGAGTCCGCACTCAGGCTGACCGAAGATAGCATTCTCTGCTGCAACTCTGATATCACAGCACATGCTGATCTCACATCCGCCGCCGAGAGCATAACCGTTAACTGCTGCAATTGTTACCTGCGGCATATTCTCAAGTCTATTGAATGCCTCCATAGCAAGGAGTGACATTGCACGTCCCTCAGCCGGAGTAGCATTAACCATCTCAGAGATATCAGCGCCTGCAACGAATGCCTTAGCACCTGAACCTGTGAGGATAACCACACGTACATCCTTACGCTTCTCAACTTCTGCGCAGCACTCGTTGAGCTCTGCAAGAGTCTCTGAATTAAGTGCATTAAGTGACTTTGGTCGATTGATTGTGATTGTTGCGATCTGATCTGCAACCTCAAGAGTAATATTGTTCATTGGTCTTCTCCTTCTCAAGTTCTCCGGTCTCCCGGAATTATTTCCGTTTGCACTCTTAAAGTGCCTCGTCTGCATGTTATGAACATCATGCATACCGAACACCGATAGTATAGCACTATACAGCACTTTTTGTCTCCGCTTTTTGCTGTAAAAATGCGGCCAAAATCCGAAAGATCTCTGACCGCATACATTTTACGATATTAAATTAAGCGCCGACTGCCCAAACAGCCCTTTTGCCGTAATTTTTGTATATCAGTTTGCCGCAGACTCTGACTCTGATTCAGCCTCTGTCTCAGTCTCATCTGCCTCTACAGACTCTGCCGCAGCTGCTTCTGCCTGCTTCATCTCGGTATACTCATCCTCTGTGACATAGTTTACCTTGATATTTTCTGCAAGATAGCTTCCTACAAGGTACTGGATAACTGTCTGCTGAAGTGCAGCCTCGGTATTGCTCTCTTTTACCTGCTCCTCCTGATCGGAATATCCGAAATCAGCGAGATACTTCTTCAGAGTGTCATCATTATACTCAAAGCCCTGCTCCTTGGCTATGGCATCAACAACAGCTGTCTGCTCTGCAAGTACCTTGGCATCAGCCTCAAGTGAGCTTCTGTAATCCGCATAGCTCTGTCCGGCATTGCTCAAATAATCAGCAAGACCGTTCATGCCCTGTAAGCCGTAGTTTGTTGCATATGCCTTGAACATCTTATCCTGATTCTGAACATATACGTCTATTGCCCATCCGATAGCTGCATCATTGGTCTCGACCTCACTTGCCTCAGCAACAGCAGTGACAGCATTTGTTATAAGCTCATTCTTAACATATGCCTGCTCCTGCTTCTCGAGTGAATCTCCGACAGCCTCACGATACAAGTTCGCTGTAATGTACTTTCCGCCGCTGTATTTGTCAGCCAGCTCATCTGTAAGATCCTCATAGCTTAAAGGTCTTGATACCTTGTTGATCTTAACATCAAAGGTTACAGGCTTACCTGCAAGTGTAGCCTCCTGGTAGCTCTCCGGGAATGTAAGCTCAAGTGTTACTTCCTCTCCTGCCTTGTGTCCGATAAGTCCGTCCTCGAAGCCGTCGATGAATCTGCCTGATCCGAGCACAAGATCGTAGCCCTCTGCAGAGCCTTTGTCAAATTCCTCTCCGTCAACCTTACCTACAAAGTCGATATTTACAGTGTCACTGTCTGCTGCCGCATCCTCAACCTCTTTGGTCTCACCGCCCATGGTGAGATAGTAGGTGATCATATCATTTACGGCATCCTCTTCTATCGCGTCTGCGGTAGGTGCTGTGATCTCAATAGTACTGAGATCGGCAAGCTTGACCTCACCCATGCTCTCAGGCTTGACCGGATCGATATTTGCTATAGCCTCTGCATCCTCACTGAGTGTCTCCGGCTCGCTCTCAAGCTCTGTTGCAGTAGCTTTGCTTGTTTCTTCCGCATTTTTCTTGGAGCATCCGCTTAAAGCCATGCTTACGGTTACTGCGGCAACAGCAGCAACGGCTGCTGCTTTCTTGAATTTTCTCATATTGTTTCTCCTTCTTATGTATACAGGCTGTTTTTCAAAGAAAAATGAGCCTGTCATGAATCCAGCCATGTCGGATTTGGGAAATATCTGAACAATACTTTGGCAATGATCTTATCCTTGCTTATATAGCTGTTCTCCCAATATCTCGCATCCAGTGACATGTTTCTGTTGTCCCCGAGGAAGAAATAGCAATCCTCCGGAACTTCGAACTTCATATCTCCGGTATAGAGCATAGGCTCCTTAAGGTAGTCCTCCTCAAGCTTCTCGCCGTTGACATATACGGCTGCTGTCATAAGCTCGGCATCATCTCCGGCAGCTGTATCAAGTCCCGGCAGTTCCTGAAGCTCGGACTGAGCCACCTTGCCGTCTGCCTTGATCTCTATTACATCACCCGGCAGACCTATGGTACGCTTAAGATAATACAAAGTCTTTGGATGAGTTATCTCCTTACCGCAGTTAGGACAAATCTCCGGTGCGCTTCCTTCTCCCATTCCTTCGCCGCAGCGGTTGCATATCCATCCGAATTTGAAGATGGCTATATCTCCGCGTTCCGGCTCTCCGAAGAGATAGCTCAGACGAAGTCCTATAACTCTGTCCTTCTGCTCGATAGTATCCTCCATAGAGCCTGTAGGAACCGTCGAATTGGCGATGATAAAATTATTGCATACAAGCGCTATTACTACTGCTATCACAAGCACCTGTATCCAGCTTATTATCTCTTTAACGACAGAGTTTGACTTCTTTTCCTGTTTTTTGTCTCCGGATGCATCAGATGACTTATCCGGCTTTCGCTTATGATCATGCTTAGTCTCGGAAAGTGTACTCTCGGCTTCATCATCCACTGTGACTATCAGGCCTTTTTTGTTTGTTTCGTTATTATCCATTATTTTTGTTTATGTAAGAGTTATTAAGCTTATCAGCCTGCATTGGATGCTGCGATCTTAACCTTGCTCCAGAGCTCGGCAATAGTCTTACGGGTCTCATCATTATACTCAAATACCTCGTCATTTGCATTGTCATCACGCGGTATATAAGCATCTATGCCTTCAAACTCTCCGCCTTCGCCTGACAGCTCATCCATAACCTCCTTATTAGGTGAGGTATAGCCTACAAATTCAGACTTGTCCTTTGCAGCTTCATACTCTGTTATGTAGTTGATGAACTCATATGCAAGCTCAGGGTTCTCTGCATTCTTAGGAATAACCATACCGTCAGACCAGAGGTTTGTTCCGCTCTCAGGCATGAAGTAACCCATGTCTTCATTTTCATTCATAACATATACCGCGTCTCCGGAATAAATGAGTCCGAGTGCTTTTCTGCCCTGTGCCATATTGTCGATGATCTCATCTGTAACGATCTCAGGCTGCATGGTATTCACGCACTTAAGCAGGAATTCATAAGCCTCGTTAAGCTCCTTCTCATCCGAGGTATTCATGGAATATCCGAGATACTTGAGTGCAATCATGAACTCATCTCTCTCCGAATCATAGAGATAGATATCTCCCTTGTACTTCTCATCCGCAAAGATTCCGAAGCCTTCCTTCTCAAGATCTGCTTCATCCACCTTATTCTTGTCATACACAATACCTACGGTACCCCAGAAATAAGGTACGCTGTAGTCATTGTTCGGATCATACGGAAGGTTCTTGACTCCGTCCGCAAGCAGATCGAGACAGGTGATCTTGCTCTTATCGAGTGGCTGAATAAGATCTTCCTTGATAAGTCTCTCTATCATATAATCACTCGGTACAAGTATATCGTAAGCATCACCGTTTGCGACCTTGATATACATCTGCTCATTGGAATCAAACTCATCCATGACCACGGTAGCACCTGTCAGCTTCTCGAACCCGGATATAGTATTTTCTCCGACATACTCTCCCCAGTTGTAGATATGCAGTGTCTGTCCCGCATATTCGCCCTCATTTTTCTGTCCGCATCCCGACATGAGTAATGCGGCTCCGATAGCTGTAACTGCTGCAAATGCTGCTATGACTGTTTTTTTCAACTTTACATAATCCTCCTTAATATAAATGCGATTATTCGCAAATTATGCTGCTGTTCCGAAGTATTCCGACAGGCTTTGGACTGCATGCAATCAAGCGTGTCTGTACGGCTTTACCATCGTCACTGTCAGCTTTTTAACTTTTGTCTGCTTTATTTCTCAGTGTCCTCTACTGCCTTCACCTTACGCTTACGAAGCTTCTCGGATATGACAGGCAGAACATTAATGACAATGAGTACCACTGTTATTATACCTACAACAAGTGTAGATACTGCGTTGATGGACGGATTTACTCTCTTACTCATGGTGTATACCATGATGCTTAAGTTTTTAACTCCGCGTCCCGTTACAAAATACGAAATGATGAAATCATCAAATGACATTGTAAATGCGATAAGCGCTCCGCTGAATATACCCGGTGATATCTGAGGTACTATTACCTTAAGCAGTGCCTGCGAAGGTGTAGCCCCGAGATCCATTGCCGCATCTGCAAGATTCGGATCGAGCGAGCGTATTTTCGGCATGACACTTAATATAACATAAGGCGTGCAAAATGCAATATGCGCAAGTATCATTGTAAGAAGTCCGCGCTCTATTCCGAAAGTTATGAATAAGAGCATGAGTCCTATCGCCGTTACTATCTCCGGATTCATTATCGGAAAATCGTTGATCTGCGATACCAGTCTGCGTACTATCTTCTTGGATTTGGATAAACCAACTGCAGCAAGTGTACCGGCAATAGTCGAAACAACAGTAGCTATTATCGCTACCACTATGGTAGTGCTGAGTGACTGCATCATCTGGGTATCTCTGAACATCTTTTCGTACCACTGCAGGCTGAAGCCCTTTAAGACCGTCAGCGACTTGGATGAGTTAAATGAAAATACCACTACATATACTATAGGAAGATAGAAAAATATCACAGCAAGGAGCATGGATAATTTTCCTATGATACGTTTGTTTTTCTTCATAGCTTTTATCCCTCCTTAATCCGATTCCTGTGAATTCTTGCTCTCTAATCTTCTTACGCAATACATGCTGAGCATCATAAGTATTGCCATGATTACCGATATAGCCGAACCGAAATTCCATTCTCCTACAGTTATGAACTGGTTTTCTATAACGTTTCCTATAAGGAAGTACTGTCCTCCTCCGAGAAGCTTAGGTATAAAGAAGGAGCTTACCGCAGGCAGGAACACAAGGCTTATTCCGCTCACTACTCCCGGAAGTGACAACGGAAATGTCACTCTCAGGAAGGTCTGAACTCCGTTTGCTCCGAGATCGCTGCTTGCATCAAGCAGAGAACGGTCCATCTTACAGAGTGAGCTTACTATCTGCAAGATCATGAACGGTAAAAAGTTGTAGACCATACCTATAAGCACCGCACTCTCAGTATAGAGAAGCTCGGTATGCGCAAAGCCCAGCATTTTCAAAAACTTCGATACTATACCGCCCTCCGTCAATATGCCTATCCATGCGTAGGTACGCACGAGCATATTGATCCAGGTCGGAATGGTTATTGCGAAGACAAGCATATTGCGAACCCTGTCGTTATTGCCTGCAATAAAGTAAGCAACAGGGTATGCAAGCAGTATGCATATGATCGTAGTCTTTACCGCGATCTTGACGGAACGCCAGAGTACTATAACGAAATCCGGGTCCGTGAAAAACTTGATATAATTTTTTAATGTAAATTCAAAGCTTATAATGCCGTTTCCGCCTGTCGTGATCGAATAGAAGAAAACTATGATCATCGGAAGCAGGAGTAAAAGTATGCTCCATACTATATAAGGAAACGCCAACTGTGAAAATCTCTTCAATTTATGCTGTCCCTCTCAGAAAAAACAATTTATGTCAGTAATTTCGTAAATGAAACTCACATACGTTTCATGACATGTATATCATTCTTGCCTAACTTAAGTCCTACCTCTGTGCCTTCCTCAACATAGTTTACGGTACGCACCTTGAGCTCACGACCTGTAGTTGAGAAGGTAACTCTGTAAGACTGACCTTCCTTAACATTTTCAGGATCAAAGTCGTAATCGGCATACATATCGACTGTCTGTTCCTCATCCGAGAGCTTCCAGCCCTGCGCATTTGCCCACAGCTTAAGATCTGTGTCGAGTGCCTGTGACTCCATCAGCTCATCTGCGGTCTTGAAGAAGTTGAATGCCATAACAGCCTCATTTGCCTTGGCATTCTTGACTATAGGCTGATTGACTACATAGATCATCTTCTGGATCATTGTACCGTTTGAGGTTGAGAATACTACCGGGTACTCGCCTTCTTCTTCCTTGACCGAATAATCTATGCTGTTAAGTGAGATATATTCATCTGTCTCCGGATTCCATGCCTGTGCATCGGCACGTGCAACTACTTCCTTATCATCAAGAGCTGCAACATCCTCTATATCTACAAAGAAATCGTTGGCTGAGATCTTCTCCTTGCCGTCTGCCGATATTACCTCGTTGTTTTTGATTATACGCATGTGTACTGTCACAGAGGTACCCGGAACGGTCTCAACGACTGTCTCGTAATGCATACCCTTGAAGAGTACGCTGTCTACGGTTCCTGTGAGCACACCTTCCTCAGTCGGAACTATTACAAGATCCTCGGGTCTGATGACCACATCCACTGCTTCATTCTTGGCAAAGCCGTAATCAAGACAATCAAAGTTCTGATCGTCGAATCTGACAAGATAATCATCAAGCATCCTGCCCGGGATGATATTTGACTCACCTACGAAGTCCGCTACAAAGCGATTGACAGGAGTATTGTATATTTCCTGAGGACTGCCTATCTGCTGTATCTCTCCGCCCTTCATGATAACGATCTTGTCTGACATGGTAAGTGCCTCCTCCTGATCGTGGGTAACGAAGATGAAGGTGATTCCTACCTCCTGCTGTATACGCTTAAGCTCGTACTGCATCTCCTTACGAAGCTTTAGATCAAGCGCTCCTAGCGGCTCGTCAAGCAGCAGCACCTTAGGCTCATTTACAAGTGCTCTTGCTATGGCAACTCTCTGCTGCTGTCCTCCCGAAAGAAGTGTTACATTTTTATTCTCATATCCGTCAAGTCCGATGAGCTTGAGCATCTTCATGACCTTCTGCTCGATAACGTCCTTACTCATCTTCTTGATCTTGAGTCCGAAGGCAATATTGTCGTGGACGTTCATATGCGGGAACAAGGCATATTTCTGGAACACTGTATTAAGCTCACGCTTATACGGAGGCAGATTGCTTATATCTGCTCCGTCGAATAAGACTTCGCCCTCTGTAGGCTCAAGGAAGCCTCCGAGTATACGAAGCAGAGTTGTCTTGCCGCAGCCCGAGGGGCCGAGAAGTGTAACAAACTCATTCTCCTTGATATCAAGATTGATATTCTTAAGTACGAGCTGATCTTCAAAGCTCATTACGATATTTTTGAACTGTATAAGTGTCTTTTCTTCCATCTTATCCTCCGATACCTATCTCGTTCATCGCATGCTCTATCGCATCAAACGAGTAAAACTTCCTTGCCAGAAAAGCATATGCCTTCTGTTTATCCTCAAGGCTTACGCCGTGAGGATATTTCTTGGCGAGAGTCCTTGTGCAGGCCTCATATTCATCCTCAGGCGATATTGCATCAAGCATATCCGCCGCAGTCTCCCTGCTTATGCCCCGTTGTCGAAGCTTCTGCTCTATCTCTCTCTTGGACCTTGTTCCCTTGAGTTCCTCGGTATAGCTTTCGGCATAACGCCTGTCATCGGCAAAGCCGTACTTATCAAGAAACTCGAAGGTATCCCTTATTACCTGTTCCGGATACATGCCCTCTCTGAGCTTTCTCCTTATCTGTTCTCTGGTCTTATCCGCATTCTTGAGATAATAGAGCACTCTCTTCTTGGCTCTCGGCAGCAATATTTCATCAAAGATGTATCGGTATTGCTCATCCGTGATCTCACTCCTGTGGCCTCTTGCATTATCGGTATCGTCAGCCGCGGCTGCCGTTTCCTCTGTGCCTGCCGCCCGGTCTTCATTTCCCGTAAATGTCTCTAAATGCAGCTTTCGGCACTCTCCTTTATACAAAAGAAAGGTCACCTCGCCGTAATCGAGGGTGACCTTGTTTCTCTTATTATCAAAATTTCTGATATCTGTAACTATATGTGCCATTCTCATCAATCTTCCGGTCCGTCGGGAACCGGAGCATCGGAAATAACGCCCAGCTTTACTCTGAGCTTGTGATCGATCTCATCTGTTATCTCCGGATGGTCCGCAAGATACTGCTTGGCATTCTCACGTCCCTGTCCTATCTTACTTCCGTTGTATGCGAACCATGCGCCGCTCTTGTCAACGATATCTTCCTTAACGGCAAGATCAAGGAGATCCCCCTCCTTGGAGATACCCTTGCCGAACATGATATCGAACTCTGCCTCCTTGAACGGCGGAGCTACCTTGTTCTTGACTATCTTGACTCTGACATGGTTGCCAACGGCATCCGAGCCCTGCTTAAGTGTCTCTGTACGTCTTACATCCATACGCACCGAGGAATAGAACTTAAGTGCACGGCCTCCTGTAGTCGTCTCGGGATTTCCGAACATAACACCTATCTTCTCACGAAGCTGGTTAATGAATATGACCACGCAATTTGACTTGGAGATGGCGCTGGTGAGCTTACGGAGTGCCTGTGACATAAGTCTTGCCTGAAGACCTACAACAGAATCTCCCATCTCTCCCTCTATCTCCTTCTTTGGTACAAGTGCGGCAACAGAGTCTACTACGATAACATCCATGGCATTGGAACGGACCATGGTATCTGCTATCTCAAGAGCCTGCTCTCCGTTATCCGGCTGTGAGATATAGAGATTATCGATATCTACTCCTATATTCCTTGCGTATACCGGGTCGAGTGCGTGCTCTGCATCTATGAAACCTGCTATTCCTCCGTTACGCTGTGCCTCCGCAACTATGTGCAGTGCAAGTGTAGTCTTACCGGAAGACTCCGGTCCGTAGATCTCGATAACACGTCCTCTCGGTACTCCGCCTACGCCGAGTGCCACATCAAGACTCAATGAACCTGTTGAAATAACTTCAATGCTCTTGTCTTTACCGGAGTCGCCAAGCTTCATTACTGCGCCTTGCCCAAAATCGCGCTCTATCTGCTTGATTGCCGCCTCTAAGGCTTTCTGTTTATCTTCTTTTGATATTTTCATCCTTTACTTAAGTTATTTCAGCCAATCCGCCATCGGAGCGAACATAGTCAGTATAACATATGCATCATAAAAATGCGATATTGCGCCTTGCACAAAAATCCGCTCTTATTCTGCTTATGAAGCTTGTTATATATGGCATATACTTGTGCCTCTTATACAGAAAGCCTAAATGTGAGCTTCCCTTGATGATCACGACACGCGCCTTTTCTATATGTTTTCCTATCCATTCCGTATGCTTGCGTTTTATTATATCCGACGATCCGCTTAATATAAGCACCGGGCATCGGATGCTCTCAAGCTTTTCTTCGCTGAAATGAGGCGAATCCGTAAGCAGACCGAGCCTCAGTTTCTTTTTCTTAAGCTCGGCTTCGGCTTGGCTTCCTGCTCTTACATTTTTAAGTTCCATTTCCGTAAGCTTAAGCCTCAGTCCGGCTGCAAACAGCACAGGCCATATGAGTCCTCCGGGCTCTGCATTCGGGCTTATAGCGATCACAGCCTCAGTCATGCAAGGATAGGCTGCCGCAAACTCAAGAGCCGTATTGGCTCCGTCGCTGAAGCCTAATATTATAGCCTTTTCTATATCAAGTCCTTTCATGACTGCTCTCACATCCTCTGCCATCTCCACGGAGGTATTTTTTTTCTTAAATGCCTCCTTTTTCAGTACCGACCTTCCGTGTGCTCTGCTGTCGATAAGGAGGCTGCGGAACTTCATCCCGGTAAGCACCCTTGCACAGCTTTTCATAGCCGACATGTCTTCGCCGTTTCCGTGCAGTAGGATAACCGTAAGTCCTGTTCCCTTGCTTTCGTAATAAAGCTTGCCGTCTGCCGTATTGATATACCCCTTTGTTTCATGCATAGCTGCATTTTCCGACATTTTTAGCGCCTTCTTTTTTTAATGCTTCTGAAGAATCCCTTTACATAATCCAACATACCCTGAGGGTTCTGTATCCTGACGACCGCATAGAACATATCCGGTGTAGGCACAGACGGACGATATACATAGTAAGAAGGAAGCCATTCGTTAGGACTGTAGTTTTTCTTGGCTGTATGCAGATCCCTGAAGCCGTAGCAATCATTAAGATGATCATACACAAAGCAAAGCATCCTCTCTATAGGATTGCTGCTCTTTGGATCCAGTCCCGCAAGCGGTGCAACTCCGAGGCTTCCGTATTTACAGCCTTCTTCCTTAAATACCTGAAAAGCCTGATAATTTATATATTCCATTACTCCGCCCGGAGCATCCTTGCCGTGTCTTGTCACATCTGCCATATATCCGCTCGTACCCATAAACGGTATATATACCACGAAAGCAACTATCTTGCCGTCTGCATTTTCGGCATAGAAATATCTCTTGCCCATAGGATCGTCAAGACCTACCGAGCCGAGAGTAAATCTGAGCAAAGAGCTCTTCTTATCCTCAAGCCATTCTGCAGAAACACGATCAAATTCAGCCTCAATAACAGGATCCTTATGCTCGTGTACCTTATATTCCTTTACGGTCACTCCGGCATTTTTGGCATGATTGATGTTCATGCGCATTTTCTGACCTTTTTTTCCGCTTATCTCATATTCGTCAAGATCAAAGCGTGCTTCCTCTCCGCTTTTTACCGATCCGAAGCCTTGTTTTTTATACTCTTCGATAAAGTGATCCGTAACACTCATGATAAACAGTTTGTGTGCGCTTCTGTCGGCAAAATCACAAAATTCCTTCAAAAGCTCAGGAAAATCCTTGTCCGCACATACAGGATCACCGTTAACGACTATGGTATCACCCACTACACCGTAAGCAATAACACCGTCAACCTTCTCACCGAAGAAAAGTTCCTTATCATCCTCCAGAGTCAGATATGCAACAGGATTCTGACTGTAGAGATCGAGCAAGGTCCTTGCATGTCTTATATCCTGTGCCGCACTCTTTCTCTCGGCAAGCCATGGTCTTACTGCATACAAAACTGCAGCTATTATGCACATCCAGCTGAATGCACAGATAAAGCTCTCAAAGAGCTGCATGCCCTTTCCACCCGGCATGTTTTCTCCGACTCCGAACAAAAGTCCTATCCCGTTTGCGAAGCTTTCCGAAAGCAATACCGGAGTCTCGGATATACCTGTCTTCATAAAATGATAGCTGAGTCCTGCATTTATAAGCACTCCGGCAGCCGAAACTACAAGCAGCAATACGGCACGACGTCCGGATGCCTTGGAAGAAGGACAGCAGAAATCATTTTTTGTATATATCAGGAATCCCAGTATCAAAGCGCTTACGATTGCCAATGATACAGGTACGCCGTAGCTGTATCCTGCAAAATCCCTGAGTATATTGATGATACAGATAATGACCGCGGCAGTCCATGCACCGCGCTTACGTTTTTTCAGTTCTCCGCATACAATAAGCATAAGCAGCGAAAAGACTCGCTCCACGGACTTTCCCATCTCCATTCTTTCCTGAATATGAGATGCCCATATATTGCCGGGCATGAGGGTACTCACAAGTACCGCTGCCGACACAAGTGCCAGCAAAGCTATGATTATGTTTTCTGTTTTTGTTCTGAAATTCTGATCCATGATTTTATTTTTCAAAAAGCCGGAGAGAACCTGCCTTGCGGCAAGTCTCTCCGGCTTATTTTCTGAGACAAGCTCTGCACATCTTACCATGTAGTATCCGTGCATCCTCGTCTCCTAATATTTATCCTCTCTCGGCTGTAAGCTTACCGTCCTTGCAGTCAACAAGTATAGTATTGCCCTCTATGATCCTGCCTTCAAGAATAGCCTTGGCAGCAATGGTCTCGACATTCTTCTGGATGAAACGCTTTAACGGACGGGCACCAAACTGCGGATCGTAGCCGTTGTCTACGCAATAGCTTATAGCTTCCGGCGTCATTACAAGCTTCATATCCCTATCGGCAAGTCTCTTGTTGATATCCTTTACACAAAGATCGATGATCATTGAGATGTCGCTCTTCTGCAGCGGCTTAAAGAGTATGATCTCATCAAGTCTGTTGAGGAACTCAGGTCTGAAGCTCTGCTTAAGAAGTGCATCAACATTTGCCTTAGCCTCATCGGTTATTTCTCCCTTGTCATCTATACCGTCAAGCAGATACTGGGATCCGAGGTTTGATGTAAGGATGATGACTGTATTCTTAAAGTCTACAGTCTTACCCTTGGAGTCTGTGATACGTCCGTCATCAAGTACCTGAAGCAGTACGTTGAATACATCCGGATGAGCCTTTTCTATCTCATCAAAGAGAACTACAGAATAAGGCTTACGTCTTACAGCCTCTGTCAGCTGTCCGCCCTCATCATAGCCTACATATCCCGGAGGTGCTCCGATAAGACGGCTCACAGAATGCTTCTCCATATACTCGGACATGTCGATACGTACCATGTTATTCTCATCATCAAACAAAGCCTCTGCCAAGGTCTTTGCAAGCTCTGTCTTACCTACTCCGGTAGGTCCCATGAATAGGAACGAACCGATAGGCTTGGTCGGATCCTTGATGCCTGCCTTAGAACGAATGATAGCATCCGAAACCTTTTCTACGGCATCATCCTGTCCTACGACTCTCATATGGAGCTGATCAGGAAGTGCAAGTACCTTGTTTCTCTCTGTCTCCGAGAGCTTGGTTACAGGGATGCCTGTCCACTTGGATACGATCTTGGCGATCTCATCCTCATTTACACTCTCATGTACAAGCTCATGGCCTTCGCTCTTGCTCTTTGCCTCAGCCTCCTCAAGCTCCTTCTTAAGCTGCGGAAGTTTACCATAGATAATGGCTCCGGCCTCTTCATAAGAGCCCTTACGCTGAAGTATCTCTGCCTCATCGTTCAGCTTCTCTATTTCTTCTCTGAGTGAAGAAAGTCTGTCGGCAGCACCCTTTTCGTACTCCCATTTAGCCTTCTGTGTATTGAAATCTTCCTTGAGCTCTGCAAGCTCCTTCTGAAGCTCTTCAAGTCTCTCCTTGGAAAGATTATCTGTCTCCTTCTTAAGTGCCGTTATCTCGATCTCAAGCTGCATAATCCGTCTCTGCTGCTCATCAAGCTCTGCCGGGAGCTGATTCATCTCGGTCTTGATCATGGCGCAGGCCTCATCTACAAGGTCTATTGCCTTATCCGGAAGGAAACGGTCTGTAATATATCTGTTTGAAAGCACAGCGGCCTGTACCAGCGCACCGTCTGTTATCTTAACTCCGTGGAAGACCTCATAACGGTTCTTGATACCACGAAGTATAGAGATAGTATCCTCAACACTAGGCTCATCTACGGTAACCGGCTGGAAACGTCTCTCAAGAGCCGGATCCTTCTCGATATATCTGTACTCGTCAAGTGTAGTGGCACCTATACAATGCAGCTCTCCTCTTGCCAGCATAGGCTTAAGCATATTGCCTGCATCCATAGAGCCTTCGGTCTTGCCTGCTCCGACTATTGTATGGATCTCATCGATAAAGAGTATGATCCTTCCGTCGGACTCTGATACCTCCTTAAGTACTGCCTTAAGTCTCTCCTCAAACTCGCCTCTGTACTTGGCACCTGCGATAAGTGCACCCATATCAAGTGAGAATATAGTCTTGTCCTTGAGACTGTCAGGTACATCACCGTTTACTATACGCTGTGCAAGTCCCTCTACTACCGCAGTCTTACCTACACCGGGTTCACCGATAAGCACCGGATTATTCTTGGTCTTACGGCTTAGAATACGGATAACATTTCTGATCTCATTATCCCTGCCGATAACAGGATCAAGCTTCTGCTCCCTGGCACGCTGTACAAGATCCGTACCGTATTTCTTTAATGAATCATAGCTTGCCTCAGGATTGTCCGAAACCACCTTCTGATTGCCTCTGACCTCGGAAAGCACCTTGAGAAAACCGTCCTTCGTCACATTGTAGCGTGCAAAAAGCTGCTTCATCTTGCTGTCAGCTCTGTCAAGCATGGCAAGGAAGAGGTGCTCTACCGATACATATTCGTCACCCATTGCCTTGGAATGATTCTCTGCTTCGGTAAGTACACGATTGGCATCATTTGAAAAATACATACCGCTTCCGCCGCTTACCTTAGGATATCCTGAAATAACAGCGATCAAATCTCTGTTAAAGGCCTCGACATCAACATTCATGCTCTGTAAGAGCTTCTTGATCAGACTGTCATCAAGTGCCAGCAGGCTGTAGAGAATGTGTGCCTGCTCGATCTGCTGATTGCCGTATTCGCTTGCTACCGACTCACAGCCGTTTACTGCTTCTATAGATTTCTGGGTAAATTTGTTAATGTTCATTATCATTTACCTCCTTAGTAATATTCATTGTAAATTATGTCCACCAATCGAACAATTATGATTATACACATTTTGTTAGCACTTGCAATAGGCGAGTGCTAATTATTTTATGTTTTATTTGTGAACAT
>JAUNWP010000015.1:20410-28458 GCA_030540255.1 Eubacteriales bacterium
TGTTAGCACTTGCAATAGGCGAGTGCTAATTATTTTATGTTTTATTTGTGAACATAATAAAAGGAATGGTATGAGTGCATCCCCATATCATTCCTTTTTTAATAAAAATCACCAGTTTACTATCTCTTCGTAGAGGAGTCTGTATTTCTCTGCCGAGCTCTTCCATGAATAATCCATATTCATTGCCCTGCGCACCATGCCGCGCCATGCCTTCTGATCGGTATAGTATACGTTCTTGGCATAGTTGACCGCTCCGAGCAGAAGTCCGGCATCATAACGATCAAATGAGAAGCCGTTGCCGCTGTCTTCAAACTCATTATACGGCTGTACGGTGTCTCTCAAGCCCCCGGTCTCTCTCACAACAGGAAGCGCACCGTATCTCATAGCTATAAGCTGGGTAAGTCCGCACGGCTCGAATCTCGATGGCACAAGCACTATATCTGCTGCAGCATATAGCTTGCGTGCTCTCTCCTCCGAATACATTATATTGGAGCTTACGGTACCCTTGCAGCGTTCTTCAAGCTCTCTGAACATACCCTCGTACCAAGGATCTCCGGTTCCTATAAGCACAAACTGGGTATTGCCGTCCAGCATTGAATCTATAGTCTCTGCCACAAGATCAAGTCCCTTTTGATCAGTAAGTCTCGATATAAGTCCGATAACAAACTTGTTCTGATCTATCTCAAGTCCAAGCTCTTCCTGAAGCTTAAGCTTGTTCTCACGCTTACCTCTTACAAAGTCTCTCGTTCCGTAATGCTTATACAGATGCTTATCCTTAGCAGGGTTATATACCTCATAATCTATGCCGTTAACTATTCCGCAGAGCTTGTATCTGTAATATGAGAGCAGTCCCTCCAGTGTCTCTCCGTACTCCGGAGTGGTTATCTCCCATGCATAGGTCTCACTTACGGTAGTAACCTTATCGGAATAAACTATACCGCCCTTCATCATATTGGCATCTCTGTTGTGAAGCATGTCATCTACACCGAATACCTTATCCGGAAGACCGCTTATGCTCTGAATATAGTTCGGGCTGTGTATTCCCTGGAAGCGTAGGTTGTGTATGGTGAATACAGTCCTTGCTCCATGTGCAAGCTCTGTGTCCTTAAACAAGGTCCTGAGATAAACCGGAATAAGCGCAGCCTGCCAGTCATGGCAATGAATGACATCCGGCAGAAAATCAAGTACCGGAAGTGCCGCAAGCACTGCCTTACAATAGAAAATATAACGTTCTATATCATTTATAATATCCGTATAAGGATTGCCATATGAGTAATAATCTTCATTATCGATGAAATAATAGGTAATTCCATCCAGCTCAAGACTCATAAGTCCTACATATTTTTCAAACGGATTGGAGCCGAGTCTCATATAAAAGTGAGTGATATACTGCATCTTATCCTTGTATTCATCGGAAATACAAGCATACTTAGGCAGGATAACACGGACATCTATTCCCTGTGCCTTAAGTGCCTTGGGCAGCGACCCCATTACATCGGCAAGTCCTCCTGTTTTTACAAATGGGTAACATTCAGAACCCGCAAACAGTACCTTCATATGTCTCCTCCTGTATTTTTACCATATCTGCCGAGGCAGATATACACTTTTAAATATGTGTTGCTTAATGTATATATTATTATAATTCAGGGTCTATCTCAAGCTTGGCTGCTGCAAATCTTAAAATTGCACTCCAAAATAGGCAGAGCATTCGCAATCAAAAACATGAGGATGACTGCAAGTAAACTTGCTCATCCTCCTGTTTCCGATTCCGTTTATGCGCTAATGTTTATAGTAATTGATCAGGCAGCCGTCAATTATTATCTGTCTCTCATCGGCTGTCAGTGCTCCGGTTGAGACTTCAAATTCCTTGATTTCAAAGCTCTTGTCATCTTCAGATGATTTGCGGACACGATAAGCCTTGATCTTGTCTGTATTATCAATGATAGCCTGTCTTATGCCCGGTACAAATACATAATCATTTAACTGAACTATCGAAGGATCCTCTATAATAAACGGAACCATACCCCAGTTGATACAGTTTGAACGATATCTCTTGGTAGCATACTGCTTGGCGAAATTCGCCGATGCACCTAATACTCTCTGACAGGAAGCTGCCTGTTCTCTTGCAGAACCGTCTCCCGGCATCATTGCAAATATCGAAGAACCGATATCGGTACCTTCAGGATCGCACTTAATTCCATGTGACTCCAAAAGCTTGTATACCTCAGCAAATTCCTGCGAAACGCTTCCCGATGCTCTCCTGTCTCGCTCTACTGATCTCACCTTCATGCTGCGTCCCGCATATTCAGGATCTCTCTTGGACAAAGCAAACTGTGAGAGTCTCTCCGGATTGGAGCGATAGCTTGAAGTCTCTCCCGAAGGGATGAGCTCATCGGTAGTAGTTACCGGATCTGTGATATAGCTGCAGATCTTAAGCATAAGGTCATCCGTGAGTGCAGGCATATCCGGCCAGTCCTTGATATTCGGTCCGAATCTGAGTTCAAACTCAGGCTCGGCCTTGCCCCAGCCGTTATATACTCTCTTCTCGTATATATCCGATTCGTAATGATACTCTATGCTGCTGTATTCCACATCAAGATCACTTGCCGCAGTCAGCTTGCCTCCGTTTGCAGCCGTAGCCGCTATGGAACGTGAATCCATAAGTCCTACCGCAGACATCTGTCCCTCGCCCGGCTTTGAACCTTCTCTGTTCGGGAAGTTTCTGGTGGTATGTCTTATCGAGAACTCGCCGTTTGCAGGGCAGTCTCCCGCTCCGAAGCACGGCCCGCAGAAGCATTCTCTCATGATAACGCCTGCCGAGATAAGCTCCGATACAGTGCCGTTTTTTACAAGCTCGGCATATGCCGGCATGCTTCCCGGATATACACTTAATGTAAATGCTCCGTTTCCACAGCTTCTTCCTCTTAAGATATCCGCAGCAGCCATGATTCCGTCAAAGGTACCTCCGGCACAACCGGCTATCTCTCCCTGCTCGACAAATATATCCTTGCCGCGAAGCTTGGACATAAGATCGAAACTTGCACCCTTTATCTGGGCATTCATATTAAGCTCTGTTTCATGCAGTATGTCCTCTGCATTTTCAAGCAGCTCGTGAATGGTAAATGTATTTGACGGATGCATAGGCATAGCTATGGTACATTCTACAGTAGAAAGATCCACATATATACATCCGGAGTAATATGCTACCTTACCCGGATGAAGCGGCTTGTAATCCTCTGCTCTTCCATGCATCTCAAGATAATGCTTGGTCTCGTCATCCGTCTCCCAGATAGAGCTCCAGCATGTGGTCTCGGTAGTCATGACATCAATTGCGTTGCGATACTCTATAGGAAGTGAAGCTATACCCGGTCCTACGAATTCCATTACCTTGTTCTTGACATAGGCATTGTTATATACGGCACCGACTATTGAAAGAGCAACGTCATGCGGTCCTACTCCCGGCTTAGGTGCTCCGGTAAGATATACGGCAATAGTATCCGGAAGATCAAAGTCATAGGTACGCTCCAATAACTGCTTGGCAAGCTCACCGCCGCCTTCTCCTACCGCCATGCATCCGAGTGCTCCGTATCTGGTATGTGAGTCGGAACCGAGTATCATCTTGCCGCAGCCTGCCATAGCCTCACGGTTATAGCTGTGAATATTTGCCATATTTGCAGGAACATATATGCCACCGAATCTGTGCGCAGCCGAGAGTGCAAACTTATGATCATCCTCATTGATCGTTCCGCCTACAGCACAGAGACTGTTATGACAGTTAGTCATTACATATGGGATAGGAAAACGCTCAAGTCCCGAGGCTCTTGCGGTCTGTATGATTCCGACATAGGTAATGTCATGACTGGTAAGACTGTCAAAACGAAGTCTCATATGCTTCATGTCATCACTCTTATTATGTGCCTTCAATATACCGTAGGCTATAGTCTCCTCGGCTGCATCCTCTTTAGAGGGACATGTGCCGTTTACGGATATGACTTCCGCCTCACTCTCGCATATATTCCTTCCGTCTACAATATATACTCCGTTGTCATATAGCTTTATCATAATAGCTTTCTCCAAGTCTGCTTATACACTCTGTTTTTCTCTTTAGTCAGGCAATTGTGATCACATTGATGCGTGACTGTCTGCGGCTATGTTTCACGCAAGAAGCTCTGCAAGCTTAGCGCGTATTGCCTTTATAAAGCTCTCACTGTCCAAAGTCTTGATATCCGGCAGTGTGCTTATTGCCGCAAGATCTCCTGTCATAAGCCCGCTCTCTATAACTGCGAGTGATGCCTCCTCAAGCTTATCGGCATAATTCATAAGTGCCGCATTTCCATCAAGCTCGCCTCTCTTCCTAAGTGCTCCCGACCATGCGAATATTGTGGCTATAGGATTGGTCGAGGTCTTCTCACCCTTAAGATACTTATAGTAATGTCTCTGTACCGTACCGTGAGCGGCTTCATACTCGTAATAGCCGTGCGGCGATACGAGTACCGAGCTCATCATGGCAAGTGAACCGAAGGCTGAGGCAACAAGATCACTCATCACGTCTCCGTCATAATTCTTGAGCGCCCACACAAAGCCGCCCTCGGACTTAACGACTCTTGCAACCGCATCATCTATCAAAGTATAGAAATACTCGATACCGTTCTTCTCGAACTCTTCCTTATATTCATTATCATATATTTCCTGAAATATCAGCTTGAAATGCTGGTCATATTTCTTGGATATGGTATCCTTGGAGGCAAACCAGAGATCCATCTTCATCTCAAGCGCATAGGCAAAACAGCTCCTTGCAAAGGCGTATATGGATGAATCAAGGTTATGCATACCCTGAACAACACCGGGCCCGTCAAATTTGTGAATAAGCTCGCTTGCGGTACTTCCGTCGGCTGCCTTATATACAAGCTCACAGGTACCCGGTCCCGGAATGCTCATCTCCGATGCCTTGTAGACATCACCGTAGGCATGTCTTGCCATAACTATAGGTTTCTTCCATGTGCGTACATACGGCTCAATGCCATTAACAGTTATCGGAGTTCTGAATACCGTTCCGTCAAGTATGGAGCGTATGGTTCCGTTAGGGCTCTTCCACATCTCCTTAAGTCCGTATTCCTTGACACGGGCTGCATTTGCGGTAATTGTGGCACACTTTACGGCAACCTTGTAACGTCTGGTCGCTTCGGCAGCTTCAACCGTCACCTTATCGTCTGTCTCATCTCTATTTTTAAGTCCGAGATCATAGTATTCGCTCTTAAGATCTACAAAAGGCAAAATCAGCTCATCCTTGATCATCTGCCAGAGCACACGTGTCATCTCGTCCCCGTCCATCTCTACAAGAGGTGTCGTCATAGCTATCTTATCCATACTAATTCTCCCCGTTGTTTTTTCTTTCCCATGCGTGAAATATAACTCATTTGTCATGCGGAATAAAGTAATGTTTATGTAAATATTGTTTATGTAAATGATTTTTAAGTGTGTTGTTTTATCATTGTATACATGTATACGCTTCTTTGCAAGTCTTTTTGTATAATTGTATACAGAAAAACAATTCCGTTTATGCACTAAAAAAGGGGTGTCTTTTGACGATCCCCCTCCTATAATGATTATTCCGTTAATATATCCTAATGATTTCTTATTAAATATCAGTCAAGCTTCTCGAGCTTCTCAACTGAGATAACGATATCGGCAATCGAACCTGTATAATATACTCTTACATGCTGCTCCTCGGCAACATCTGCAAGCATAGCCTCATCCTCAACTTCACAGTTAAAGTCTGCGATCTCTGTTGACAGATCGATTCTGTTGCCTTCGATTCCCGATACAGTTCCGTCTATATAATTTGCCTCGGCATCCTCTGTCTTGGCAGCATCCTCTGCTACTATCTTAATAGCTACCGGCGCACCATCAAAAAGTCCGCTGTTTTCGCTGTCATCTTCCTCATCCTTGTAAACGCTTCCGGCATAGGTAACGATAACATTGTCACCTGCCTTAAGGTCTGAGAATGAAACAACCCTTGATATTGAGTTGTCGAAATCAACAGTTCTGCCTGCATCATCAACTATCTCAAGCTCATTGATATCCATTACCTGAAGCTTGCCGTAGATGACCGGATCTCTGTTCTCCTCCTGAGCAAGCTGCTCATTATCGTTAAGAAGTGAAAGTCCTTCTGCAGGATAAGTTCCGTTCTCCGCTGCATCTGCATAAGAAACCTCTACATAGCATCCTCTCATAACAAGCGCATCTTCACCCGGAAGCTCCGCACCTTCAAGGTCGAACTTCTTCTCTCCGTCTTCGCCGTTAATAGTAATGAAAGTTCCTGTATAATCGCTTACCGTTCCTTCATAGAACGCAGGCTCATACTCCTCAGGAAGTGATACCGAAGTATAGTCTCCCATTGACGCTGTCTCAGCTGCCGTTGTCTCCTGAGCTGCTGCTTCTGTCTGAACATTTTCCTTCTTATCGCCTCCGCAGGCTGTAAGTGCAAGCATAGCTGCAATACCGATAATCAATGCTATTTTCTTCATTTTATTCTCTCCGTTTTATATAATCATGCGTTTTATCTCTGTACGCGTTTACTGATAATACACCATTATCAATACTGTTTCTATATAGAAAATATTAATAATTACTGAATTATTACATGAAATGCTCCGGCGTATAGCCCGGCTGTGAATCACGCTCGTAGTCTCTGCCAATCCTGTCAAAGTATTCACAGATATTTTTTTCATAGCCGTTAACAGTCGGTATATATATATGTTCATCCTTGACCGCATCCGGCAGATATTGCTGGTCCACATAATGCCCCGGGAAGTTGTGAGCATACTTGTAGCCTGTACCGTTGCCCGCAAAGCTTCCGGTTCCTGATCCGGGCTGAGCTCCATCTTCGTAATGTATATCTCTGAGATATGAAGGAATAGGGAGATTGCCTGTCCTGCGCACTATGGCTTCCGCCTCGTCGATTGCTCTTACACAGGCATTTGACTTTGGTGCCGATGCGACATAGCTTGCCGCCTGTGAAAGTATTATCCTTGCCTCAGGAAGTCCTATACGTTCAATCGCAAGAGAGGCATTGGTTGCCAGCACAAGCGCCATAGGGTCTGCATTTCCGACATCCTCGGAAGCACAGATCATGATACGTCTTGCTATAAATTTGATATCCTCGCCGGCTTCAAGCATACGTGCAAGATAATAAACCGCCGCATCAGGATCCGAACCTCTCATACTCTTGATGAATGCAGAGATAGTATCGTAATGCGCATTTCCATCCTTATCATATCCGATTGCGCGTTTTTGTATGCACTCCTGCATTATGTCTAAAGTCAGATGTATGCGTCCGTCGGAATCGGGATCTGTAGTAAGTACAGCAAGCTCAACCGCATTTAAAGCCGACCTTGCGTCTCCCTCTGAAATATCACTTAAGAAGTCGGCGGCATTGTCATCGATATATGCATGATACATGCCCATGCCTTTTTTCTCATCCGTGACCGCACGCAGAATGAGTGTCCTGATATTTTCAGGCCTTAACGGCTTAAGCTCGAACAAACGTGATCTCGAAAGCAAAGCACGGTTCACCTCAAAGTAAGGATTCTCCGTGGTTGCACCTATGAGCGTTATTGTTCCGTCTTCTACAAAGGGGAGCAGATAGTCCTGCTGCGCCTTATTGAAACGATGTATCTCGTCGATAAAGAGTATGGTCTTGCCGCCAAAGCCTGCAAGGTTCTGCTTGGCAGCCTGTACTACCTCCTCCATATCCTTCTTGCCGGATGTAGTGGCATTAAGCTGTTTGAATTCGGCATTGGTAGTATGCGCTATCACCTTGGCTATAGTAGTCTTGCCGGTTCCGGGAGGTCCGAATAATATGACTGAGCCTAATTTATCCGCTTTTATGGCACGATATAGCAGCTTATCCTTGGCAAGGATATGCTCCTGTCCGACTATCTCATCAAGTGTCTCCGGTCTTAAACGGGAGGCAAGAGGTCCTTCGGTCTCGGTTTTCTTTTCTCTCATATAATCAAAGAGATCCATGTCGTTTCCTTCACAAAAAA
>JAUNWP010000015.1:28558-37089 GCA_030540255.1 Eubacteriales bacterium
CGTCCGATGCTTTGCATCGGCACGGGCTGCGCCCTGCAAAATTGCACAAGTGCCATCTCGAAACGCTCCGCGTTCCTCGATGTTCTGCGCAACAAGTCTATCCTTTCACACTAAGCATGAGCAGCGTCCGATGCTTTGCATCGGCACGGGCTGCGCCCTGCAAAATACAGCCGTACTGCTTCATGTTGCAAGCAACTGAAGCAGCCCGTCTGTATTTTTACGCTGCTCATGCCGTGCCTACCGAAAAGCAGCCGAGCGTTGCCCGACTGCTTTTGTGTTTCGGATGGTTTTTTATTCTTCTTCCATCTTGTAAAATTCTTCGGTTTCGTCGATGTCGTTGACTGGTTCTTTGAGGCCTTCTATCTCGATGTTGTGTTTCTTTGCGTAGTCCCAAAGTGCTGCGTGGATTGCTTCTTCGGCTAGAAGTGAGCAATGGATCTTAACCTTCGGAAGTCCGTCGAGTGCCTCCATTACTGCCTTGTTTGTTACCTTTAAAGCTTCCTGTACTGTCTTGCCGATAACCATCTCTGTTGCCATGCTGCTTGTTGCAACAGCTGCTCCGCAGCCGAAGGTCTTGAACTTACAGTCCCTGATAACACCGTTATCGTCTACATCAAGATACATTCTCATGATGTCTCCGCACTTAGCGTTACCTACTGTACCTACTCCGCTTGCGTTCTCTATCTCTCCGACATTTCTCGGATTCATGAAATGGTCTATAACCTTATCGCTGTATTCTGTAACCTGGCTCATTACTTAGCCTCCTTCTGTTTCTTAACAAAATCCTCATAAAGAGGTGACATGCTGCGAAGCTTGCCGACTATGTCCTTAAGCTTGTCAACAGTATAGTCTATATCTTCCATTGTTGTCTCTTCTGACAAAGTAAGTCTGAGTGAACCGTGAGCTATCTCATGCGGAAGTCCTATTGCAAGAAGTACATGTGAGGGATCGAGTGATCCGGATGTACATGCAGATCCGCTTGATCCGCAGATTCCTGCTCTGTCAAGAAGGATGAGCAGTGACTCGCCCTCAATGAATCTGAAGCAGAAGTTTGCATTGTTAGGGAGTCTGTCTGTTCTATGTCCGTTAAGTCTTGTATACGGAATCTCCGCAAGTACTCTCTCAATGAGATGATCACGAAGCTTAACTTCATACTCTGTTCTTGAAGCAAGTGTCTCCTCGGCAAGCTTGACCGCAGCACCGAAACCTATAATGCTTGCTGCATTAGTAGTGCCGGCTCTCATGCCTCTCTCCTGAGCTCCGCCGTGAATAAGCGGCTCGATCTTGATGCCCTTGCGGATGTAGAGGAAACCGATACCCTTAGGCGCATTGATCTTATGTCCGCTGGTGCTCATAAGGTCGATACCAAGCTCATTTACATCGATCTTGACATGACCGAAGGCCTGAACGGCATCTGTATGGAACAAGATTCCGTGCTTATGTGCGATCTCGGAGATCTCCTTGATCGGCTCAATAGTACCGATCTCGTTATTTGCAAACATAACGGAAATAAGGATGGTATCCGGGCGGATAGCCTCCTCAAGCTCCTTAAGATCGATCTTTCCGTCTGCATCTACATTAAGATATGTTACATCAAGTCCCTGCTTTTCAAGAAACTCTGCTGTGTGCAGTATAGCATGATGCTCGATCTTGGTAGTAATGATATGCTTGCCCTTGTTCTTGAGTGAACATGCAAGTCCCTTAAGAGCCCAGTTATCCGACTCGCTTCCACCGCCTGTGAAATATACCTCATTAGGATTTGCTCCTATGAAATCGGCAATAGCCTTTCTGCTCGCATCCACCTGCTGAGCTATCTTGCCTGAAAATGCATATGCGCTCGACGGATTGCCGTACTGCTCTGTGAAATATGGCTGCATAGCCTCGAAAACCTCAGGCTTAACTCTTGTCGTAGCCGCATTGTCGAGGTAGATCATACGTTTCTCTTCCACTTTTTTCACCTCTTAAAATATAAG
Organism: Eubacteriales bacterium; assembly: GCA_030540255.1. Taxonomy (GTDB): domain Bacteria; phylum Bacillota; class Clostridia; order Lachnospirales; family Lachnospiraceae; genus Avilachnospira. The sequence continues at coordinate 30,532 of JAUNWP010000015.1, forward strand.
TAAATCTTAAATCTGAATATCATTGATATCGCCTTAAGCACATGTAAATGCTCCTGTCCCGGATACCTTACTAACTAAGGCAATGAATGCTTTTTAAACTTCAACCTACCCCATGAGTAGGTTTATTGACGTTAGAAATATATACTTAATTACCTATAAAGTCAATAGGTTGAGAAATTCTAATACATATTGTCCTTCATATAGTCCATGCATTTTCACATACCTGCTTATCCGCCTCCGCAGTCCGGTCCCCTGCTTCTGCCCTGTATTAACTATTTTTACGCAATATAAAATCATTTCCCTGTTTGACTCAAAATCGTTCTGCATTTATAATAGCCGAATAAATCATATATAATTGATTTAAAAAATTCTAAACGGAGTCTGTAATGATAGTTTCATCAAAGGGCAGATATGCCCTGATTGTTATGATAGATCTTGCCCGCCATGCTGATGAGGGTTATATTCCGCTCAGAGAGATCGCAACACGTCAGAAGATCTCTGAGAAATATCTTGAATCCATACTTCGCGAGCTTGTGAAAAACGGACTGCTCTCGGGTATACGCGGTAAGGGAGGCGGATATAAGCTGATGCGTTCTCCCGAGGAATACACGGCATGGGATATAATATCCGTCGCCGAGGAGGGCATCTCGACCGTTGCCTGCCTTGAGATGAACGGCCGGGTGCATTGTCCGAATGCCGCAGCCTGCGATACCTTGCCTATGTGGAAGGATTTCAGCAAGACTATACATGAATTTTTCTCGGGCTATACGCTTGCAGAGCTTGCAAAGATAGGTGCATGACAAGCTTTATGTCATGCACTTTTTCTATTCTTTTTCAAATCATTCCTGATGTTGCCGGAACAATAATTCTGCTAATGTCCTCTTTTCTTGTTCTTTGTTAAGCTCTATGATTTTTTTAACAATTATCCCACTCCACTTTTTCGCATTTCCACTTACAATGTATATTTCATCTGATTATCGATAGTATTTGCCACTTATCTTTCATTTTCCGTGCATTTTTTTGGAAATATTGTTATTTCAGTGGAAAGTGTTAAGCATTTGTGAAAAATTAGCACTCTCTATTGACGAGTGCCAATAAAGTGCTATAATGCAGGGCAGAACAAAAGAAAAGGGATCGATCGATAAGAAAGATTCCCAAACATTCCGGGTTCAGATCAGTTAGGTTTTTTACATTGGTTATGTTTAGCTAAGAAAGGAAGTATGACTTATGTTTATGCCAAGCTTATTTGATGATAATTTTGATTTGTTCGATCGTTTCTATCAGACCCCATGGTTTGACGGACAGGATTTCAATAACCTGGAGAAGAAGCTGTACGGTCACAGAGCCAAGAATGTGATGAGTACCGATATTAAGGAAAAGGACGATGGCTATGAGATGGTCATTGATCTGCCGGGCTTCACCAAGGATGAAGTCAAGGTTGAGCTTAATGACGGATACCTTACCGTAAGTGCCGCTAAGGGACTTGATGAGGATGATGCAGATTCTGCCAAGGATGCCAAGGCAGGCAAGTATATCAGACGTGAGAGATATGCCGGTGCATGCCAGAGAAGCTTCTATGTCGGTGAGAGTGTTGCCCGTGACGACATTAAGGCCGAGTTTAAGCACGGTATCCTTACACTCAACATTCCTAAGAAGACTGCCAAGTCTGTTGCAGCTAATAACTACATCGCCATTGAGGGTTGATGGAGTTTGGGTGCCGCCTTTTGACGGCACCGCAGCCTTAGGGCTGTATTACGGTACGGTTTTGCTTAAACGGTATCGCAATACAGCCTGCAGGATTCAGGTATAATGATTTAACTGCTTTATCATTTCTAAAACTTAAGAAGGAGCAGCATTTTTCAGAGCAGAGCTGTTATTACAGACTGCCGCATTTTACGAAAACAAGAGAAACGAAACGCCAAGCAAATATTGACATTCCGCAAACTTCCCTGTTTCGGTCCATTTGTATTAAGGAGGAAAAGACAAATGACTACTTTAAAGGTACAAAAGAGAGACATGGAGATCAAGCCTAAGAGACTCAGACGTGAGGGCTTTGTAACAGGCAATCTGTTTGGTAAGGAGATAGAGGGCTCTATTCCGATTCAGATCGAGCAGAAGGAAGCTGACAGGATCAGACGTGAATGCACTAAGGGAAGCCGTCTTATACTCGAGCTTGACGGCAAGAAATATGATACTTTGTTTAAGGAATTTGCTTTTGATGCCATGAAGAACCAGATACTTGAAATGGATTTTCAGGCTATGGTCAAGGGTGAGAAGGTTCACTCGGTTGCAGAGATCGTTCTCCTCAACAGAGATTCTGTTGCATCAGGTGTTGTAGAGCAGCTGCTTGATGAGATCTCATATAAGGCTCTTCCTGAGCATCTTATAGAAAAGGTTGAGATCGACTGCAGTAATCTCAAGGCCGGCGATACGATAAATGTAAGTGATCTTCCTATTGCAAAGGACGGCAATATAGATCTTATCACTCATGCGGATACAAGCGTTGTCAGTGTTGCTTATCCTCACAATAAGGATGCTGAGGAAGAAGAGACTGCTGCCGAGGCTGAAGCTCCTGCTGCAGAATAATTTAATTACGCAAGTTTAGCTTCAACACAACTAGCTATACCATGAAACGGCTATTTTCCGTTTCCCCTCCATTTATACCGTCGTGTACCTCATAGGCACACGGCGGTTTTTTATTGCATAGGAAATTGCGTCCTATGAGATAAAAACGAGATAGTGATATAGGACAAAACGTGAGATATAGGACAAACCGTTTTGGTAAAACCGCAGATCAGCCAAGTATATAAGGCTGATCTGCGGTTTTAAGTTGTTTGTAACAAGTCAGGCTTCCGTCAACTGTTTTGCCTCACATAGCTATCACCCGTTCACATTTCCATTATGTGTTAAATATGACAGGTCTCATGCCACGACTTTCACAGATAGCCATCCTCCGCTCTAAGCTGCATGAACCCTGACATCATGCAGCCTCCTGCCGCGCCGGCTTCAAGCAGCAGCGACAGACGCTCCATATTAACTCCGCCTATCGCATACACAGGTATAGGACAGCGTCGGCATATTTCCCTGACAAAATCAATGCCCTTTCCCTTAAGTCCCTTTTTGCATTCTGTTTCGAATATGGTTCCGAGGACTATCTGTGTTGCTCCCATAGCTATGGCAAGCTCTACATCTTCCAAGCCGTGACATGATACGCTTATCTCCTGAAAAAATTCTTTAAGTTTGATAAGCTTTTGCTCCTCCATGGCAACAAGAGCTTCGAGCGGAAGATGAATGTTCCGACATCCCAGGCTTTGTGCGATTTCTATCCTTGAATGTAGGAAACATCTCACGCCTTCCTTACGGCACAACTTAGATATCCTCTCCGCAAGTTCCTCGTATGCCTCATCCGTAAGATCCTTTTCCCTAAGTATCACCGCATGAGGGTGTAAGTTTATCACATACTCAATTTGCTTAAGGAAATCTCCATGCACCAATGAACGGTTCGTTATAACTATGGTCTTGTCATATTGCTTACACATAGATGTAATCATTCAGGACCGGCTGTAATCCGCCATTTTCCATATCATCATACATTTTCTTGAAGGAACGGGAATCATTGATCTCAAACTGCTCATCTCCGACATCTGCGTCCTCTTTTCCCTCATACTTTTCCTCATGGTCACCGATTCCTGTTGAAACACCTGCAGAGACCTTGGTTGCGCATATCTTTGTGATTCCATTTCTGAATGCCGCGCTTTCACGACTCGATACCGTGATACCGGCAAACGGCAGGAACAAGCGGTATGCGCAAAGCACCTGACAGAGTTCCTTTTCTCCAACATCACGAGGATTTATCTTGTCATTGTTCACTATAGGACGGAGTCTCGGACAGCTTAACGACAGCTCTGCGTGAGGATATTTACGATTGATGTAATACACATGCAGAGCGGTTGCAAGTGCATCCTTTCTGAAATCATCAAGTCCCAGTAGAGCCGAAAATCCGGCTCCTCTCATGCCTCCCATCAGAGCACGTTCCTGAGAATCGAAGCGATACGGCCAGACACGTTTATGTCCCATCAGATGAAGTGTCTCGTATTTAACCGTATTATAGGTTTCCTGGAAAACAGTCACATAATCAACACCGCATTCATGCAGATATCTGTACTCGTCAACATTTACAGGATAAATCTCGATTCCGATATTCTTGAAGTACTTCTTTGCGATCTTGACCGCCTCTCCTATGTACTGAATATCCGAATATTTGCGGCTCTCACCGGTCAGCATCAATATCTCTTCCATGCCGGTCTTTGCAATGACCTGCATCTCATGCTCTATCTCCTCAAACGTAAGCTTTTTGCGTCTTATGTTGTTATAGCAGTTGAAGCCGCAGTAAATGCAGTAGTTTTGGCAATAGTTTGCAATGTATAATGGTGTAAAAATGTATACCGTGTTTCCGAAATGATTCTTGGTCAGTTCTTCGGCCTTTCTTGCCATCTGCTCAAGATAAGGCGCGGCTGCCGGAGACAACAAAGCCTTAAAATCTTCTATAGAACAAGACTCCTTTGAAAGCGCTCTCTCTACATCTGCGGATGTATAAGCATCATAATCGTATTCTTCCATTGCCTTGAGCACTTTATCCTTGATATCCGATTCGATAATCTCCATTCCTTCCATATATTGCATATGGTCGGTACGAAATGACGGATCCTGCTCAAGTCTGTGCTTACGTTCCAGCGCCTCCGGAGGCAGCTTATCACTGTCTACAAAATAAACCTGATTTTCTTCATTCATAATTAATGCTCCCCTTTAACGCAAAAATCCCGTAAGCGGATCGGATGCGCTTCCGCCTCTTGCCAATACTCTTCCCATTCCGGTAAGGTAAGCTTTTCTGCCTGCTTCGATAGCAAGTCTGAAGGCTGAAGCCATCTCCGGAACATCTCCTGCAGTAGCGATCGCGGTATTCGCCATGATTGCCGCAGCTCCCATCTCCATAGCCTCACATGCCTGAGACGGCTTGCCTATTCCCGCATCAACTATGATAGGAAGGTCTATCTCATCTATAAGTACTCTTATCATTTCCTTTGTTGCAAGACCCTTGTTGCTTCCGATAGGAGCTGCAAGCGGCATTACAGCTGCAGCACCGGCATTCTGAAGATCTCTTGCAACATTAAGATCCGGATTCATATACGGAAGAACTACAAAGCCTTCCTTTGCAAGTATCTCGGTTGCCTTGACTGTCTCGTAATTATCAGGGAAGAGATATTTTGTATCTCTCATTATCTCGACCTTTACAAAGTCTCCGCAGCCCATAGCTCTGCTTAATCTTGCTATGCGAACCGCCTCTTCTGCATTTCTTGCTCCGGAGGTATTCGGAAGCAAAGTAACTCCCTCAGGTATAAAATCCAGTATATTTTCACTTTCCTTGGTATTGGCACGTCTGAGTGCAAGTGTGATGATCTCTGCACCGCCCTGTTCGACAGCTGCCTTGATAAGATTCAGATTGTATTTTCCGGAGCCTAAAATAAAACGGCTCTTGAATTCTTTTCCGCCTAATATAAATTTATCTTCCATTTCTTTTTCCTTTTCTGAAAATTAATCCTGCATGATAAGCTGCAGTACCTTGTTTGCTTCATGTGCGGCACAGGCTGCCACTCTTGGCGCTATCAAGCCTAAGCCGTTACCTACATCGGTTTTGCGATCTCCGCACACATAGAGTCTTTGCATCATTTGACAGGTCTTTATTTCGTTCGTATCCGCATAGCCTGCCATTCCGTTTCCTGATACAACTGTTGTTCCCGGGCATTGCGTAAGGAGCTCTCTTACCAGCATCGCCTTCTGATCCGGACGATCAAAGGCTTCACAGACTATAGGGTATTCTGCAAATAAGTCTTTGACATTTTCCGGAGTAACCCTAACGCACACAGATTCATAATCTATATACGGATTGATCTGATACAACAGCTCCGGCAAGGCTTCGGCTTTGGGCTTGCCAAGATGTGGTATCAAGTACATCTGACGGTTCAGATTAGTAACATCGACAACGTCAAAGTCCACAAGCAGCAGCTTTCCTACTCCGCTTCTTGCAAGCGTCACAGCGATATTAGATCCAAGTCCTCCGAGTCCGGCTACAGCAACCTTTGCACTGCGCAATTTCTCCTGCATTTCCTTGGGGAATCTCGCATCAAATGCTCTGTCGAGTTCCTGCTTTGAGATAAGCCTCTGCATTTCTTCCTGCATTTTGTTCATTAATTTTTTCAGCCTCCTCCGACAAAGTTAAGGACCTCTATAACATCTTCGTCTTGGATCAAAATGTCACCCAGTCTGTCCTTAGGAATTATCTCAAGATTTCTCTCAACAACCACTCTCTCCGGCTCAAATCCGGCTTCCAGCAGATATTCCAAAAGCTTTCTGCCTGCAAGCTCCTTGTCCTCACCATTGATCTTCACCATGGTATTACCGCTCCTTTCAAAGTATTAACACCTGAAATGTTTCTTTGAGAATTATCGATTAAATTAGGATTACTTTGTGCTCATTTTCGTTTGGCCGTCCTATAGTCAT
>JAUNWP010000073.1 GCA_030540255.1 Eubacteriales bacterium
AGTGTGGGTTTTTTTAAAATATGTGCAGTTTCTGCCTTTTATTTATTAAAAAATGTAAAACGACCGCACTCACGGGACATTACAACATGATATTATGTTATCAGGTACTTATGTTCATTCATAGGTTTCTCATTCTACTTCGTTGGGACATCTTTAAAGGTGTCCCTTTTTGTATGGCATTTTTGACCGTCCCTGAATAGCGTTTCTCCTCCCGCGTTCAGGGGCATTTTGTTTGGAGGATTGATGGTTATGAATAACCCACGGTATCAAAATGGCACCCTCCGCAGGAAATACCGGGCACGCTTTAAGGCTATGGGATGCCCTTGCGGCATCTGCAAGGGGAGGCTCGGTGCAATACATTATGATGAAACAAGTGATGCTAAGCATCCATTGAGCTTTGTTATTGATGAGATCAAGCCGGTGAGCCTTTGGAAACAGTACGGATATGCATCCGCTGCCAAGGCTGCACAGGATTGGGACAACCTGCAAGCGGCTCATTGGATCTGTAACTCTATGAAAAGCAACAAAGTGGGCTTTGATTTGAGTAATAAGACACAGACAGAGGGAATAAAGCGCTTGCCGAACATTTCGGACGGAGAATGGTGAGGGGAGGACCCCCTCCCTTGCCTGATTGGCGACCCCGCACGTCCAGCGCCGATTTACACGAGGGCTAAAATCCACAGGAGTAGCATATGGAGATAAAGAAGGCTAAGCATGGCACACGATCTATGTATGTACATTATGGTTGCAGGTGTGAGGATTGTTGTCGTGCCGAGCATGAACAATATCTGAAACGAAGGCAAAGCCTATCACGTAAAAGGACAAATAGTAAATGGGCGTTATTTGAGTATATGCCACGGGTGAATCGGATTTTGTCTCAGCGCAAACATAATCGAAATAGGTATATAGCATTTAAGGATAGGCCATCTACACACACGAGGCCGATTCGATGGGGTGAAATAGCTTCGATTTATGAAAACAGATGCGCTATATGTGGGTGTGATGTTGATCCGAATGACAGTTGGATCGGCAAGAGTGGACGATTGTGCTATGGGCGTAAATACCCAACTGTAGATCATATTATTCCCTTAAAGTATGGTGGTTCGGACACTCTTGAAAATGTTCAGCTTTTATGTAAGCATTGCAATTCACAGAAAGGAGCTCGCACTGATGCGGCTGTACACAATAAGCAGAAAAGGAAATAGACTGGATCAGCTGTGTAAGTTGCGGGATACATTGGCAAAGTCGATAGATGAATGCGATAGCATGAGAGACCTTGCAGCATTATCAAGACAGTACCGAGAAACCATTAAAGAGATTGAGGAGATAAGAGGGGTGGCAGACGATGACGAAATCGGTGAAATCTTGTCAGCGCGCAAAGCTGATGGGAAGCCAGACGCCGTCCGTTAGAATTGCACCGGATTATGCCTACACAGATGGTGCGGATGCAGCCAAGATACTTGCGGTCGGAAAACTGATCGTGGATCCGTGGCAGAGCGAAGTATTAAATGACTGGATGGGGCGTACAGATGATGAGATATGGTCAGCTCCTACATGTGGGCTTGCCGTTCCGAGACAGAACGGAAAAACGCTGGACACGGCCGGAAGGATAGCCTCAGGTATGGTCATGTACTCAGAATGGGTGATATACACAGCTCACCTTCAGAAAACAGCTACCGAAACATTTATGGAGCTAAAAGGACTGTTCGAAAGCAGAGGTTTAAGAAAGTATGTCAAGGAAATCAGGAACGCACTCGGAAGAGAACAGATAATTCTTAAGAACGGCGGCAGAGTCGTATTTGTAGCAAGAACAAGAAATGGTGGTCGTGGATTACACGGAGACTGTTTGGTATTTGATGAGGCTCAGGAACTTACAAGCGAGCAGCAGGCTTCATTCCTTCCGGCTATATCTGCATCAAGGAATCCTCAGACGATCTATCTCGGAACACCTCCGGATGAGAAATGCATCGGAACCGTGTTCAGAAAGATACGTGAGAGAGCAAAAAAAGGAGAGAGTGATTCTACGGCATGGACAGAGTATTCGGTTGAGGATATCGGAGATGTAACAGATCGGCATCGATGGGCTGCATGTAATCCCGCTCTCGGAAGGCGAATAACAGAAAGTACTATAGCTGCGGAGTGCGAACAGATGGATGCGGATACATTTGCAAGGGAGCGTCTTGGCTGGTGGTCTCCGATCATTGAAGACAGGGTAGATTATGCAATTGACAACAGAGCATGGGAGGCTTGTGCTTCAGCTTTGCCAAAGCCGGAAGGCAAAACAGCCTACGGTGTGAAGTTTACGGCAGACGGATCAAGTGTTTGTCTTGCCGGAGCTGTCATTCCTAAGAATGGGAAGATCAGGATATCGCTGATTCAGGAGATGTCAACGAGTCAGGGTATAGCCTGGCTTGCAGACTGGCTCAATGCACGAGCCGATAAGGCTGCATGCGTTGTGATCGATGGCAAAAACGGTGTCGACCTTCTTATAGACAAGATCGTGCCGTATTGGAAATATAAAAACTCAGTTGTGAAACCGAAAGCAAGCGATGTCATAGCGGCAGCCAGCTTGCTTATAAACAATATCAACGAAAAAACGCTGGACTGGTACGAGTTGCAGGAAGAACTTTCACGCAGCGCCACTACAGCAATCAAACGACCTATATCAGGAGGCTTTGGCTTCGGCGGTGAATATTCCGCACCTATCGAAGCGTGCAGTCTGGCATTATGGGGAGCAACTAATACAAAGAGAGATCCGTCAAAGAAAATGAGGATAGGATGATGGAATTTAATTTCGGCATGGTGGTAGGACTTCCGCCCGAGGAGCAGCAATGGCTTAACGAGCTCAAGTATATATACGACTATCATCGTACAGCAAACAGAAAAAAGAAAAGATATTATAACGGCAAGATCACGCTTAATGAGGTTAATCTCGGAATTGCATTGCCGGCCGGACTCGGCAAGCTTGAGATCGGCTGCGCATGGGGAGCCAAGACGGTTGATGTGCTTGCGGGCAGATCTATGTTTGACGGTTTTGTCACAGAAAACGGCATAAAGTCGGAAGAGATGGACCGTATCATGAAGAGAAATCACCTCGTTGCCGAGTATAACAAGGCAGTTAAGGAAGAGCTAAAGTATGGCTGCGCATTTGCAGCGGTTTCAGGAGAGGAAGATGATGCAAGAGTACGTTTCTACTCTCCTAACTGTGCGGCAGCTGCGTGGAACGCAAGCGAGGGCAGAATAAAATACGGCTTTGCTTTCGAGGATAATCGAAGAGATGAGTCTGATGTTACCTGGTCTCCTGAGCATGTGAATTTCTATACGGATACAGATATCTGGGAGCTGGATCGAAAGGGCGGTACATGGTATGCGACACGAAACTCGCATGATTTCGGCGAACCGCTTATGGTGGCTTTTATTTGGGATGCGACCAATGATAAACCACTCGGACAGTCGAGATTAAAAGAGCCGATACGCCGTCTTATTCAAGGGTATGTGAGAACTGTAGCAAACGCGACTATCGGTTTGGAATTCGCCACCTCACCGCAGAAATATCTCTTAGGCGTGTCAGACGAACAGTATGATGCGCTGGTTGATGATAAATTCAAACGGTATGTCGGAAGTATCTTATGCAGCACGAATAATCCGGAGACCGGAGAAAAGCCGAACTTCGGGCAGCTCGCTCAGGGAAACATAGAGCCGCATGTACAGATGCTGAGGATGCTCGCTATACAGTTCTCGGCTGCTACCGGATTAGCTGTAACAGATGTAGGTGTCGTAAATGATGCGAATCCGACATCAAGTGAAGCAATAATAGCCCAGTCTCAGACGCTTATCCTTATGGCGGAGCAATTGAACAGATCAAACGGTGATTCGTTGTACAGGCTTGGCAAGATGGTGCTGGCGATTGAGCTCGGTGCAACTCCTGAGGAGCTTCCGGAAGAAACGAAAGAAATAATTGCGCATTTTAAGAATCCGGCAATGCCGAGTATAGCATCTACAACAGATGCAGCACTCAAGATAGCGACAGCAAGGCAGGGCTTTTCAGATACAGACATATTCCTTGAGATGATCGGATTTGACCAGGCTGATATACGCAGGATACGTGCTCAGGAACAGAGAGCTAAGGGAGATTCAATTCTGACGGAGGAATTCAAGGATGCAGATATCGACGAAGGCGTGGGTGCAGTACATAACGAAAATGGCGAAGATTAGTCAGAAAGCGGCTGATCTGATGCAGGCATATGTTCAAAAGCACGGGTTCGATGATGATAAGGCTCTCTTGGACTATGCATTTGCTCTTTCTCAGCGTTACGGTCAGGCAATCGGATCATTATCCTGCAGCATGTACGAGGCTACGGCGGCAGCACAGGGCGTAACTGTTCCGACAGCAGAGATTGCGGACCTTCCGGAATACGGAGAGGTAGCCAAGGCTGTGCACGGTACCATGAAGCGCTCTCAGATAAGTGTTCCGTCAACTGTTGCAAGGCTGGTAAAGCAGGTCGGAGCCGATACAACACTGAAAAACGCCATGCGAGACGGTGCACAGTTTGCATGGGTGCCGCATGGGGACACGTGCTCATTCTGTATTACCTTAGCGTCAAGGGGCTGGCAGTATATGTCTAAGAAAGCGCTTAAGAACGGCCATGCTGAGCATATACATGCAAACTGTGACTGTCAGTATGCGGTAAGGTTTGACGGAAAAAGCGGTGTCGGAGGATATGATCCGGATGAGTACCTTGCTCAGTACAATGCTGCAGGCGGGGATATAAACGCCATGCGAAGGATGCGATATAAAGAAAATAAGGATGCTATCAATGCGAGAAAGCGAGAGCTGTATGCAAATAAAAAAGTGGGTAATATAAAAATAGGCGAACTTTCGGTAAAAGAAAAAGCGGCAATTATTCGATATATAAGTCCAGATGCATATGTATTGAATGATAAGTTACGCAGAGGAGTAGAAACAGAATTGACCGATATGGAGAAAGAATGGATTAAAGACCTTGATATGGCAATCGAGAAATTACCAAATTATGAAGGAGGTTTAAACCGATCGATAACAATTGTGTTTGAGGAAGATGCGCAGAAGTTTTTTGATGAATTCCATAAAGGAAAAGAATATATAGCTAATCAATACTTGTCAACAACTAAAAGTGGGGTATACAATGAAGATGCACAAGTACAGATTTATATTCAGAATGCAAAGAATGGTAAGGATTTAGGAAAGTTTAACGACATGGAAAACGAAGTGCTTTACCCATATGGAACAAAGTTTGAAGTGGTTAATAAAATTGAGAAAGATGGAAGATTTTATATTCTTTTGGAGGAAAAGGCATAATGGCATTAACAGCAAGAGAATGGCTGTTGCTTCCTGAAAAGGAGCAACAGAGTAGAATAAAAGAACTATCTCCTCATGAGTGCTATTTGCTACGAACAGAATTAGAATGCGTATGTTTTACAGACGAGGAAAAGAAAAGATTTCCTGAAGAAAAAAAGGAAAGCTTTTTACACCAAAAAAACATTCAAAAGAGGAAAAAGAGGCATTTAATTTACAATGTCAAGAAATTTTTGCGCAATTATCAAAAGAAGCAGAGAGCAAGAAATAAATATCACTAATTAGACCGGAGGTAAGAAACCAAGACTGATTACATGTCATAGAGTGAGTAGCAAAAAGGAGGCGAAGGGGAATGAATTCATATGATCATGTCAAGATTAAACGCAACGGTGTAATTGGGACGATTGTTGATATTCATGATGGTATTTATATTATCGAGGATGATATTAAAAAGGAGTCTGTTGACAGCACCGGATATCATAGTCCTTGGCCTTTGTATGATTGTACGCCAAGTGAATTAGAGCTTATTGAAGAATATTGATGATTTAGAATAAAAATAAAGAACACCCAGTTCATGATCCAGCGGGGGCCACAAACCAAGCGTTCATAAGATATCTTAATTTTATTATAACAGAGTCTTTATGAAATGCAAGGAAAAGCGGGAGTTTGACAGTTGAAAATTAAAAAAGTACTTGCAGGTCGCATAAAACCTGCTTTTTTTGTGTCAACTTTTTTTGCTTTTATATATAGTATTTTATGTTATTGTGTGATATAATAAGGAAAAGGAGTGACAATATATGAACCTTCACATAACGAAATCTGATATGTAATGACCTCTTGTCAAGTGCAAATTAACAGAAATCACCACA
>JAUNWP010000074.1:0-2675 GCA_030540255.1 Eubacteriales bacterium
TAGACCGTAAGGCTCAGCGTGTATGGTGGATGTATGATATTTTTCTGATCGGATCTGTCGCTATTATTCTGTGGTTTTTCTTATCTAATACGGCAAGACTTGACAAACACATTGAAGGTATAAGTCCTTTGATAGATACCGATTACTTCATCTGTCTGCTGCTCCTTGTTACCGTAATGGAGGCTGTAAGAAGAGTGGTAAGTACCTCTCTTTTTATCATTCTTATTGTATTTATAGGCTATGCCTGGTTCGGAGAATTTATCCCGGGGCATCTTCATCATCCGGGATTGAATTTCAGTGAGTTCTGTGATGCGGTAATGTTCAGCAACAACGGTGTATTCGGAGCGCCGTTAAGAGCATCCCTTAATACTTTGTTTTATTTCCTGATATTCGGTAAATTCTTTTCAAGCTGCGGAGGAGGTGCCGTGCTGCTTGATCTCGGACTTAAGATGTCAAGCAGGCTTGAAGGCGGACCTGCAAAGGCAGCTGTTATATCATCGGGACTTGCCGGTATGGTATCCGGTTCGGCAGTTGCGAATGTTTCCGGTACAGGTGTCAATACCATACCTCTTATGAAAAAGGCAGGATATTCGCCTGAGGAGGCAGGTGCAATAGAGTCTGTTGCATCTACCGGAGGACAGCTTATGCCCCCGATCATGGGCGCAAGTGCCTTTATTATGGCAGAACTCCTCAATGTCGAATATATAAATATCGCACATGCGGCGGTTATACCTGCATTTGCATATTTTATAGGAACTTATCTCGTTGTGCATCTGGTATCAAGGAAAAGAAAAATAGGTAAGCACACTGATCTCTATATTGATGAGAAACCTATATTACCGAGACTCTACAGACTTATTCCTGTAGTGGTGATAGTTGCCTTGATGATATATGGCTTTTCGTTCTCACGTTCTGCGATAATATGTACCTTCCTCTCTATTGGGATAAGCCTGCTATCAAAGGATACACGCAGAACTGCGGCGGGATATGCAGCTATACTGCTTGACGGAGTCAGGCATGCAGCCAATATTGCGGTTCCGACAGCCGCCTGCGGAATGATGATAGGTGTTGCGGTCAAGACTGAGATAGCGTTCCGCATACTGAGTATGCTGAGCATGTTAAGACCTGCTGAGGTTATGCTTATCGTGGCGGTGATATGTCTTATGCTTGGAATGGCACTTCCTACGATAGCGGCGTATCTTATCGCTTATACCATATTTATGCCGGCGATAAGGAGCTTCGGAGTATCGGAGATAGTCGGCAATATGTTTATTTTCTATTTCGGTGTTGTTGCGCAGATCACGCCTCCTGTATGCCCGGCTTCATATACCGCTGCCGGAATTGCGGAAGCAAATCCATGGAAGACAGGATGGAAGGCATATTCTTATGCGGCTGTAACCTTTATCGTACCGTTTATATTTGTTCAGAGACCTGTATTGCTGCTTATGAGCGGGACTCTCAGCGAATTTATAATAGGATGCGGTGTGCTGCTGCTGGCATTTATATGGCTCGGAGCGGCTGTATCGGGATATATGTTCAAGGATCTTGATAACTTTGAGAGGATATTGTTTATAGTGGCTGCGGTCATGTTTGCACTACCCGGCGGTGAAGGTCTTGTGCCGGGATTGGTTGTCGGAATGCTTACCATGATGTTCTGCCTGATCAGAGCAGGGCTCAGTGATAACTCAACATAACAAAAGTTTGGCTTTACTGTGATATTTATGCATTATGCTGTTTGACAAATGCATATACATAGGAGTAAAATTGCCGCATGTGGACAAGGATGTTTACTTGTAGGGGTTTTTATGCCCTTATGGGGATACATCCTTGATTGTGTATTTAAGGAAATTATCAGATCTATACTAAGGAGGATCATTAGCAATGAGCGCAAACAAAGGACCTCTCTCGGGTATCCGCGTACTCGATCTTGGCAGACACGTATCCTGCCCTATCTGTGCACAGACTCTCGGAGACCTCGGAGCAGAAGTAATTAAGCTTGAGAAGACAGGTTGGGGAGACGATACACGTCACAGCGGTAAGTTTCTTGGCGAGGAAAGCATGTATTTCTGGTCAAATAACCGTAATAAGAAGAGCGTATCGATCAATTTCCGTACAGATGAAGGAAAGCAGATCCTCCATAAGCTTATTGAGAAGTCGGATATCATACTTGAGAACTTCCGTCCGGGCACTATGGAAAAGATGGGCTTCGGTTGGGATAAGGTCCATGAGATAAATCCTAAGATAATAATGGGATCCATCAGCGGATACGGAGCAGGCAGCCCGTTCCAGCACAGACCGGGATTTGATTCAATGATCTCTGCACAGAGCGGTATCATGGATATCAACAGATCGGATTCGGACGGCCCTAAGATCACAGGAGGTATCTGGTTTATAGATATACTTGCCGGTATGTGGACAACTATCGGTGTTTTGTCAGCTCTTCATCGTCGTGAGACTACCGGAGTAGGAGAGTATGTCGATACATCAATGTATGACAGCGCACTCTTTGTAATGAACCAGCTGCTCCCATATGCAGATAAGACAGGCGAGATATCACGTTCAAGCCTTAAGAACGCATATGATTGTCCGGCAGGACGTTACAGATGTAAGGACGGATATGTTATCTGTCTTGCAGGCAGCGACGGATTGTTCCAGAGACTGCTTACACTCACAGA
>JAUNWP010000074.1:2775-6078 GCA_030540255.1 Eubacteriales bacterium
AATAGAAATCTTGTTCTGCCTGGAAGGGAGCGTATTTTGTCTTTTAAACATAAGTACACATTTGAAGAAAAAGAAATGATCATACTGGAATACCAAACCTGCACTCATGGTTTTAGAGAGCTATGCCGGTTTCAGTTTACTTCCTTCATAACGCTCAGATATGCAGGACGGATGATCTTGCCGTTTCCTACGAGCTCCTCGAGACGGTGAGCACTCCAGCCGCTGATACGGGCTACGGCGAATATTGGAGTGAACAGCTCTCTCGGTATGCCGAGCATGTCATATACAAAGCCGCTGTAGAAATCGACATTAGGGCTTACTCCCTTATATATCTTACGTTCCTTTGCAATAAGCTCTGTAGCTTCCTCTTCGATTATGCTGTACAGCTTCATCTCACGTTCCTTGTGCTTTGCGTCGGACAGCTCCTTTACAAAGCCCTTGAACACACGTTCTCTCGGATCCGACAATGAGTACACAGCATGACCCATTCCGTATATGAGACCCTTATGATCAAAGGCCTCTTTGCTAAGTATGCGCTCAAGATAGGCACGTACCTTGTCCTCATTATTTATATCGGTGACATGCATTTTGATATCATGCATCATTTCCATTACCTTGAGGTTGGCACCTCCGTGACGCGGCCCCTTAAGTGAGGACATGGCTGCGCCTATAGCCGAATAAGTGTCCGAACCTGAAGATGTTACCACTCGGGTGGTGAAGGTAGAGTTATTACCGCCGCCGTGCTCCATATGCAGTATCAGCGCTATGTCGAGCACCTCTGCCTCAAGATAGGTAAATGATTTGTCCGGACGCAGCATCATGAGCAGATTTTCCGCAGTCGAAAGCTGTGGATCAGGTCTGTGTATGTACATACTTTCATCACATTCATAGTGATTATAGGCATGGTAGCCGTATACTGCCAGCATCGGGAAAACAGCGATAAGTCTGATGCACTGCTTCAATACGTTGTTGAGAGAAAGATCCGCAACATCATCATCGTAAGAAGCAAGAGTAAGTATGCTTCGCGTCATCGAATTCATTATGTCATGAGAAGGAGCCTTCATAATGACATCTCTTGTGAAATTGGTAGGAAGCGAGCGATTAAGAGCCAGTATCTCCTTAAACTCCTCGAATTCGTTATCATCGGGAAGCCTTCCGAAGAGCAGGAGGAAAGCGGTACGCTCATAGCCGAAGCGTTTGGTTCCGTACATCTTGATAAGATCCTGAACCTGATATCCTCTGTACCAGAGCTCTCCGTCACAAGGGATCCTTTGCCCGTTTTCTTCCTTAAAAGCATTTATCTTGGATATGGAAGTGAGTCCTGTTAATACACCTTTTCCGTTAATATCTCTCAAACCGCGGTTTACGCCGTGAGCACTGAATAACTCATTGGGGATGGTATCGTTTGCTACGAATAGCGGAGTCATTTTATCTGAATATTTATTCATTCTCTCTGTATAGCCCATAATTGCCTCCTTTCATATGTAAGAATAATTATAATCGAAAAGCATATATCCATGGTGTGAAGCTTTCGTAAAAAAACAAATCAGATATGTGTTGAATAATTTAAACTGATAAAATAAACAATTCATGAAATAAATATAAACAGAGTATAAACATAATTTGAACATGTAGCTTGAGCTTTTACCGGTAACAGTCACAAAAGTGCGCATCTCGCCGACATGAGCTTATTTCTTAAGCAGTGATAAAGAAATACTAAGTTAAGAGCTTGCACGGTAAAAGCTTGATTGTACCAAGCATGTAAATGGTGTACAATCTAGACAAAACGTTTATACCTAATAAGGAGTTGTTAACATGGAGAAGCAGTTTTTTATAGACAGAACCAATTCAATAATAGGATCTCAGTCAGCCTGTGCGGAGATCAAGGAAGCGGCTAAGGCATGGCTTGATGCTATTGACACAGACAATGAGAAGCAGGCGGCAGAGAATTATATAGCCGAGCTTGAAGAGGATGTTACTTCACTTGAGGACCTTATTAAGCTGCTCAAGTCCGAGAAGGGTGAGCAGATATTCGGAGCCAGAGTAAAGCCTATGCTTAAAAAGGCAGAGGATGCAGAGATGATCGGACTCCAGTATTGCATCTGTGCGGCATGTAATGCAGGCGGAGCTATACTTGATAATAAGGCGAGGTTTCTGGAGCTTGCCGGAGAGAAGCAGACTCTGTAAAGACCGGAGAGCTCTTTAGACCCTGAAAACGGTTCAAAGAAGTATTGCTATGAAGGCACAGAGACTTACAGCTTAAGCCGGCTGTAATTTGACATTAAATTAAGCACGGTACGGAGAGAAGTATGGAGCTAAGACATCTCAGGTATTTTCTTGCTGTATGCGAGGAGATGAATTTCACAAAGGCCGCAGAGAAACTTATGATAGCTCAGCCGCCGCTCAGCCGACAGATCAAGGATCTTGAGGAGGAGCTTGGAGCAGAGCTTTTTACAAGAGCACATCATTCACTGAAGCTTACCGATGAGGGAGTACTGTTCAGGCAGTATGCCCAGCGTATAGTAAGTATGGCAGAGAAGTCCGTAGTGGATATTCATGAGATGCATTCGGGACTTCAGGGCACATTGTATATATCCGGGGTAGAGGGTAAGGCTCCTCAGCTGATATCATCATGGGTATCCGCATTTTCGGAAAAATATCCCAATGTGCAATATAATATCTGGAACGGTAATTCGGATGAGGTGGTTAACCGCATTCGCAAGGGCTTAAGTGATATTGCGGTAATAATGGAACCCTTCGATCCGCAGGGTATGCACAGTATATCGGTATATTCCGAGCCTTGGATAGCAATGTTTTCAAGCAGGCATCCTCTTGCGGAAACACCGGGAGATACTGTGCCGCTTGCAAAGCTTGCCGATTATGATCTTATCATTCCGTCAAGAGAGTCAAGGCTGCAGGAGATCAACGATTGGTTTGCCCCGCTCAAGAAGACACCGAAGATAAGAGCTCGCATAGCACATGTGCTGAATGCTTACGAGCTGTCGGCAAATAATATAGGAGTTGTTATTTTTCCGGCGGCTGCAGCTAATGTTGTGCATGATGACAAGGTACAGATAAGAAAAATAGTGGAGCCTTCATTTACGGCTTCATATATGCTCATATATTCCGGTGAACATGCGCTGTCTCCGGTTGCGGCAAAGTTTGTCGAATTCCTGCACGATAATATAGATCTGTAATTTTGTTTATGCTTAATGCGGACCGATGTCATAAAAGATGTCGGCCCGCATTAATTTTCTTAGCACTTCCTTTACTGTGAATTATCGGGTTTATGATATAAAATCT
>JAUNWP010000075.1 GCA_030540255.1 Eubacteriales bacterium
CTGCTTGAGGCAGCAGGCTGCACTATGGGTGCAAACGGCTATTATGAGCGTGACGGTAAGGAGATAGGCTTTACTATCAGCGTAATGAGTGGAGAGCAGGACAGAATAGATATAGCACAGGCTGCCGCACAGCAGATCAGAGAGATAGGTATCAATTGCAAGGTCGATATTCCGGCAGTTATGGACTGGGGCGGACAGGAAGCCTGCCTTATAGGATGGGGAAGCCCGTATGATGCGGATGATCATACCTACAAGGTATTCGGAACAGATAAGGGAGCAAATTACTCATCTTATTCGGATGCCAAGGTTGACGAGCTGCTGACACTTGCACGTGAGAGCTCAGATACAGAGGAACGTAAGGAATACTATGCACAGTTCCAGGAGGAGCTTTCCGAAAATCCGCCATATACATTTATATGCTATATAGACGCAAATTACGTTACAAGCGATAAGGTACACGGTATTGCGGATGATGCCGTACTCGGACATCACGGTGTAGGCATATTTAAGAATGTTCGTGAGTGGACTATGGACTAAACTTATTCTTTAAGGAATCCTGCATGCAGAACCTGCATTAAAATCTCCGGGCAAGCCGACTGATATGCCTTAAGGCTGTTGAGGCTTGCCCGGACTTTGAATCTCTAAGCTCATTTGCAGCTTAGAGATCTCATTTATACAGAAGTATGATAAAATTTTAAAATCACCAAAGCAGAGGAAGACAAAGTATGACGGAGGCTCCGTTAGATGATATTTTAAAAATTGAAGAGTTATCCGTCAGCTTTTATTCACCGAGGGGTGAGATCGAGGCGGTCAGAAATGTGAGTCTTAGGGTACACAGAGGTGAAATACTGGCGATAGTCGGGGAATCGGGCTGCGGAAAAAGCGTGCTGTGTAAGAGCATAATGAAGATGCTGCCGGACATAGCAGGCATCAGATCGGGAGGGATAATTGCGGAAGGCAGGGATATCACTTCATTTTCGGAAAAGGAGATGCGTAAGCTCAGAGGCAGCTTCTTTTCTATGGTCTTCCAGAACCCGATGACTGTAATGGATCCGACCTATAGTGTCGGAGCACAGATCGCCGAAGCATTGAGAGTACACGATAAGAGGATGTCTAAGGCTGCGGCATTTGACGAAGCGATAAGACTCATGAGCCTTACGGGTATAGAGCATGCGGATAAAAGAGCCAAGATGTATCCGGGTGAATTATCGGGAGGAATGAGGCAGAGAGCAGTTATAGCCATGGCACTTGCCGCAAGACCTAAGCTTATATTTGCGGATGAGCCGACAACGGCGCTTGATGAGAGGATAAGAGGGGAGATACTTGAACTCTTTAAGGAGATAAGAGACAAATTGGGAACCTCGATAGTGCTTGTTTCGCATGATCTTAATGCAGTCAGACGTGTGGCTGACAGGGTATGTGTTATGTATGCCGGAAAGATAATAGAGACAGGCAGCACAGAGGAGATATTTGTGTGCCCGGGGCATCCCTATACAAGAGCTTTGTTAAAGGCAATGCCGGACAATACCGACCGGTCGGAGTTGCTTTATGATATACCAGGCATGCCTCCTATGCTTATAGCTCCGCCAAAGGGAGATGCCTTTGCGGCAAGAAACATTCATGCTCTTAAGATAGATTTTATCAGGGAAGCACCTATGTTTCGTATGAGCGATACTCATTATGCGGCAAGCTGGGAGCTTGCAGATGAGGAAACAAAGGCCAAGGAGCCGGAGCTCTTCGAAGAGGCTGCAAGGTATAACGACAGAGGCGGAAGCTTCGAGGCTTCACTTGTGGCTAAGCCACAGAGCGAGAAAAACTTTGAAAAGGACCTTATACTTGCTGTCAAAGACTTAAGCTGCACTTATATGGCTGACAGACACACGGCGGTAAGAGCAATAGATGCTTTGTCTTTTGAAGTAAAGCGAGGTGAGATATTCGGAATAGTAGGAGAATCGGGATCCGGCAAGTCCACGCTTGCAAAATGTATAATGAATATACTTAAGCCCGACTCCGGTAGCATCAGCTATAAGGGTATAGATATTTGGGATAGGAAGGCATTTACAGCAAATAAGAAAATGCTTAATACCTCGAGACAGCTGATATTTCAGGATTCGGATTCTGCACTGGATCCGAGGATGAAGATAGCGGATATTATAGCCGAGCCTATGCGCATAGCAAGGATAACTTCGGAATACGGGAGTATTAGGGAAGCGGCAATAAGGATAATGGAGGCTGTCGGACTGGATCAAAGCTATGCCGATAAATATCCGTCTGATATGTCGGGAGGTCAACGTCAGAGAGCAGCGATTGCGAGAGCACTCTCAATGAAGCCTGAGCTTATAATTGCGGATGAGGCACTTGCTTCGCTTGATGTGTCGGTGCAGGCACAGATAGTCAATCTGTTTAAGGAGTTACAGAAGGAATACGGATTTACACTTTTATTTATTTCGCATGATAAGAGTATGGTAAGATACCTGTGCGACAGAGCAGCCGTGCTTTATCACGGCAGACTTACGGAGATAGTTAACGGAGAGTCATTTGCATAAACAAAAGCTTATAAAGTTAATAAAGAGGGTATTGATAACATTTTTGAGCATAGCCTTGTTATCGCTCATTGTTTTTTATATCTCAAGACTTGCTCCGGGAGATCCGCTGGTCTCGTATTTCGGAGAAAGGGCGCAGAAGCTGACAGCCGAGGAGCGAAGCCTTGCTTTGTCAAAGCTTGGGCTTGATCAGCCGATAGCGGTGCAGTATATAAGATGGCTGCAGCATGCATTGCAGGGAGATTTCGGCATATCCTATAAATACAAGATACCCGTGACCGAGCTTATATCAGATCGCATAGGAAATACGCTTATACTCGGAGGTCTGGGATTTATTATTATATTTTTCGGAGCTTTGATACTCGGCTGCTTTTGTGCATGGCATGAGGACAAGCTTACCGACAGAGTTATTTGTACCTTCGGAACTGTTCTCGGCTGTATTCCTGAGTTTTGGCTGTCACTGATATTTATATTGATATTTGCGGTGACACTCAGAGTGCTTCCAAGCTCCGGAGCTTATTCTATAGGTGGCGGGGATATAGCGGATAGGATAAGGCATCTGATAATGCCGCTGTCGGTGGTAGTTATAGACCATCTCTGGTATTATTCGTATATGGTAAGGAATAAGCTCGTAAGCGAATTCAGAGCTGATTATGTGCTATGTGCGAGAGCAAAGGGACTAAGCAAGGCTCAGATCATAACAAGGCATTGCTTAAGAAATATTATGCCGTCATATCTGAGCATAATGGCTGTTGCGGTTCCGCATATCATAGGCGGCACCTATATAGTAGAGAGCGTTTTTGCTTATCCGGGACTCGGTACACTTATATATGAGAGTGCGCGTTATAAAGACTATAACCTGCTGATGCTCTTATGTATCATGACAGGTGCTGCGGTCATAGTCTGCGGAGAGCTGGCTAAGTTTATTAATGAACGCATCGATCCGAGATTAAGAAAAAGCATGCGGTTCACCGAGGATGAGGAGGTGGACGAGCTGTGAGTAGCTTAAGAAACAAAATCGTGCAAAAAATACAGTCCGAAAACTGTGTCAGATCTAAAGTTGTGTTAAAAGACGGATTGGAGCCTGAGCTCCTGTTCAAAAACAGATACGGAAACAAGTCTGTGCTTAAAAGCAGATTCGGACGAAAGGCTCCGCTCGCGGCAGCAGTCATACTTGCAATCATTATCGCAGGCTGCATTTTCAGTGATCTTATCACTACAATAGATCCGAGCTACATGGATCTTAGCAAGCTTGATCTGGCTCCATGTGCCGGATATATCTTCGGTACGGATACCATGGGACGTGATATTTATTCCATGATCTGGTACGGCGGAAGGATATCACTTTTTATAGGTATTGTTTCTGCATTGATAAGTACTTTGATTGCCGTTACTATAGGAGCATTAAGCGGAAGTGCCTCTGATCGTATGGATGCGGTGATAATGAGGATAACAGATATAATACTCAGCATCCCATCGCTGCCGCTTGCGATAATGTTTCAGGCAATGATGGGGGCTGCAAATGTAATAAGCCTGTCGGTAGTTATAGGTGCAACGAACTGGATGAATATGGCAAAGCTTATACGTACAGAGGTGAGACAGCTCAGGGATACCGAGTATGTTATTGCGGCAAGGAACATGGGAGGCGGCTTTTTCTATGTGCTGTTTAAGCATCTTGCGCCAAACTTTATTCCGTCACTTATGTTTATGATAGTCATGAGCATAAGGAGCGCTATAGCCTCCGAATCGACTTTGAGTTTTCTGGGCATGGGACTGCCGCTTGAGCAGATATCCTGGGGCAGTATGCTCTCCCTGTCCGAGAAAGCACTTATGACGGATTCGTGGTGGATAATAGTGATTCCCGGAGCATTTCTGGCTGTTACGCTGCTCTGCTTTACAAGTCTCGGCAACAGTCTGAGGGGAGAGCTGAGCAAGAGACATTCACAATTATAAGAAAGGAAATGTGATCGAGTGTCTTCATAATGATCACACAAGATAAAATATGAGCATATTAAATGTAGAAAATGTCAATCACGGTTTCGGTGACAGAACACTCATGAAGGACGTGTCCTTCAGATTGCTTAAGGGTGAGCATGTCGGTCTGATCGGTGCAAACGGCGAAGGTAAATCCACCTTTATGAACATAATAACAGGCAAGCTTCATCCGGATGAGGGTAAGATAGAATGGGCTAAAAATGTTCATGTCGGATATCTCGACCAGCATGCCGTGCTTGAAAAAGGTATGAGCATAGGAGATGTACTCCGCAGTGCATACAATCATCTCTTTGAGCTTGAAGCTAAAACCATCGAGATCTACACCAGGATGGGAGATGCAAGCGAGGAGGAAATGCCGGTACTCATGGAGGAGGTCGGCGAGATACAGGAGATGCTCGAGGCACATGACTTCTATATGATAGACACCAAGGTAGAGGAGGTAGCAAGAGCACTCGGCTTAAGTGATCTCGGACTTGATCGTGATGTGACCGAGCTTTCGGGAGGTCAGAGAACCAAGATACTTCTGGCTAAGCTCCTGCTTGAGAAGCCTGACATACTGCTGTTGGATGAGCCGACAAACTATCTTGATGCCAATCACATCGAGTGGCTTAAGCGTTATCTTAATGATTATGAGAATGCCTTCATACTCATTTCCCACGATATACCTTTCCTCAACAGTGTTGTCAATCTGATATATCATATGGAAAATGGTGTACTCACGAGATATGTGGGCAATTATGATGATTTTGAGCGCATATATGAGGTCAAGAAGGCACAGCTTGAGGCTGCATATAAGAAACAGCAGCAGGAGATAAGCGAGCTCAAGGACTTTGTTGCGAGAAATAAGGCAAGAGTATCAACGAGAAATATGGCCATGTCGAGACAGAAAAAGCTCGATAAGATGGAGGTTATAGAGCTTGCCGGAGAAAAGCCGAAGCCGGAATTTGAATTCAAGCTTGCAAGAACACCGGGCAAATATATCTTTGAGACAAAGGATCTTGTAATAGGATATGACGAGCCGCTCTCAAGGCCGCTCAATCTTAGCATGGAACGCGGACAGAAGATAGCTATGGTGGGAGCAAACGGAATAGGTAAGACGACTCTGCTCAAGAGCATCATGGGCTATATAGAGCCTATAAGCGGTAAATCCATACTCGGAGATTATCTGTACCCCGGATATTTTGAGCAGGAAAAGAAATACGAGACCAATATCACCTGCATAGATGAGCTGTGGTCGGAGTTTCCGTCATTTACACAGTATGAGGTAAGAAGCGCATTGGCAAAATGCGGACTCATGACTAAGCATATAGAAAGTCTCATGAAGGTACTGAGCGGAGGAGAACAGGCCAAGGTACGCCTCTGCAAGCTCATCAACCACGAGACCAATGTACTGCTCCTTGACGAGCCCACCAACCACTTAGACGTCGACGCCAAAGACGAATTAAAACGAGCACTCAAAGCCTACAAAGGCAGCATATTACTCATATGCCACGAGCCCGAATTCTAT
>JAUNWP010000016.1:0-29472 GCA_030540255.1 Eubacteriales bacterium
TAATGGAGTATATGTTTGTAACGGATGTTATGTTCCGTATGTTTATTAAAAAGGAGGCGGGTTTTATGAGTGTCAGACTTAATGAGGATGCCGAGATCGTCAAGACGATCAGAGAAGGACTTAAAAAACGCGGCGGATATTGCCCATGTCGTCTTGAGACGAACGAGGATACAAAGTGCATGTGCAAGGAATTCAGAGACCAGATAGCCGATCCGAATTTCGAGGGCTATTGCCATTGTATGTTATACTATAAGGATAATAAATAAGACCTATCGGTTTTAGAAAGGACAGCTTTATTATGGCAGAGAGAATAAAAACAAGAGAAGCATTTGATAAGCTTACAGCTGTTAAGGATAAGACAGTACTTATTGATTTTTATGCGGATTGGTGCGGACCATGCAAGATGATCTCACCGGTCATCGAGAGCATTGAGGCAGAGAGAGCAGATGTGCTTGTCGGCAAGGTTAATGTGGATGAGCTTATGTCTTTGGCTCAGGAATTCAGGATAGTAAGTATACCAACTGTGCTTATATATAAGCAGGGAGAGCTTGCCGATAAGATAATAGGCTTTGTATCCAAGGAAGAGATAGAAGCAAAGCTCTGAAGCGGTCACATGATATATAGGATGCAGATACGGACAAGAGGGATGATTTGCGGGAGAGTGAGAAGATATGAGATCTGCTGAAGTTTACAAAGAGTGGCTGAATAAGCTTGATGCCGACGATCCGCTTAAGGCCGAGCTTATTGCGATAAGGGATGATGAAACTGACATAGAGGAACGTTTCTACAAGGAGCTTGCTTTCGGTACCGCAGGACTGCGCGGCAAGACGGGAGCGGGAACAAACCGCATGAATCGCCTGACGGTCGGCAAGGCAACGCAGGGAATAGCGGATTATATCAAGGCACACGGTAATGAGGCAATGGAACGCGGTGTCGTTATAGCACACGATCCGAGACATTTTTCAAAGGAATTTGCCGAGCTTGCGGCAGGAATATTTGCGGCAAACGGTATAAAGGTATATACATTTCCTGATTTAAGACCAACACCTGAGCTTGCATATATGGTCCGCAGGCTTAAGACCTATGCCGGAGTCAATATAACTGCTTCTCACAATCCAAAGGAGTATAACGGATATAAGGTATACGGAGACGACGGTTGTCAGGTATCAAGCAGCCTTGCGGATGAGATGACAGGATATATCAATGCTGTCGATATGTGGAAGGGTGTTAATACAGGAGACTATGCTGCCTTTGTTTCCGACGGAAGCGTCAGCATACTCGGTGAGGAATATGACAGAGAATATCTCGATAAGATAGAAGCTGTTGCAATACACGAGGGAGACGAGCTTGCGCTGGACATTCCTTTTGTGTACACACCGCTTAACGGCTGCGGCTCGATACCGTTCAGACAGATGCTTAAGGACAGAGGTTTTACGGCATGGCAGATAGTTAAGGAGCAGGAGGAACCGGATCCGGATTTCACCACAGTAGGATATCCTAATCCTGAGGATCCAAAGGCCTTTAAGCTTGCGGAGGAATACGGTAAGCGCTGCGGTGCGGAGTTTCTGATGGCAACGGATCCGGATGCGGATCGTTTTGCAATAGAGATCAGGGATGCAGATGGAAGCTATATACCTCTTAACGGCAATCAGACAGGTTATATACTGGTCAATTATATACTTGAGGGGCATAAGTCTGCGGGAACCTTGCCTGATAACGGAGCTGTGGTAAGATCTATAGTCACTTCAAATCTATGTGATATTATCGCCGGGCATTACGGCGTCACAGTGTTCGAGACACTTACAGGCTTCAAGAATTTAAGCGGTAAGGTGCCTTATCTGCATGAGCATGGCTACAAATACCTCTTTGCTTATGAGGAGTCGGTAGGCTATGCCGCCTGTGAGGATATTAGAGATAAGGACGGTATTTCGGCAGGTATGCTTATAGCGGAAGCGGCTGCATTTTACAAAAAACAGGGCAAAACGCTGTGGGAGGTATTGCAGGATATCTATGCGAAGTACGGTGCCTTTGCCGAGGATGAGCCTAATATCGTACTCGAGGGCATCAGCGGTGCAGAGCGCATTAAGCGTATGATGAGTGCCGTAAGAAACGAAGCTCCTAATGAGATAGCCGGATATAAGGTAGTCAAAGTTATTGATTATAAAGAAGGCTATAAGGAGCTTGCTCCTACAAATGCACTTAAGTTTGAGCTTGATAACGGATCATGGTTTGCGATACGCCCGAGCGGAACGGAACCTAAGATCAAGTTTTATTTTTACTCTAAGCAGGATACGAGAGAGCAGGCGCTTAAGGTTAATTCCGAGATCAGGGATGCTGTGCTTGAGCTTGTAAATGCAGTTGAGTGATAAGAATTTTAACTCATAGGAAATTGTGTCCTATGAGTTAAAATACGCTCCGCGGGATGCGCACTCGCGCGAAGGAGAAAACTGTCGCAAGCGACCGCGCTCGGCGCGAGAATGTGCCAAGGCACATTCTTTTTTAAAAGAATTACATTACAGGCATTCGGTACGCATCCGGAGGCAAAGCCGTCCGGCGGTCTTGGATGAAGAGCCGGATGCCTGATATTTTGTTTAATGAAAAAAGAAGAAATCAATACAGAAAAAGAATATGTACTTATCGCAGGCGTAGAATTGCCGAATGACGATCGTTTTGAATACTCTATGAATGAGCTTTCAAGGCTTTGTGAGGCCTGCGGTCTGGAGGTTGCCGGAAGTGTTACCCAGAGCCTTGACTGCAAAAACAATGCCTATTACTTAGGACCGGGCAAGGTGATCGAGATAAGAGATCTTGCACACAATCTTGAGGTAGGGCTTATCATATTCAACGACACGCTTACGCCGTCACAGCTCAGAAATCTGCAGGATGAAACAGATACGCCTGTCATGGACAGGACTATGCTTATACTGGAGATATTCAGAAAACGTGCCCGTTCGAGAGAGGCAAGGCTGCAGGTAGAGCTTGCGAGCCTCGAATATCTTAAGCCGAGACTTACAGGAATGTATGATGCGCTTACGAGACAGGGCGGAACCTCAGGCTCCATGTCGAGCCGTGGTGCCGGAGAGACCAAGCTGGAGCTTGACAGAAGGCGTATGGATAAGCGTCTTGTTGAACTCAGACGTGAGCTTAAGGAGGTGGCATCCGAGCGAGTGGTACAGCGTAAGCAGCGCAAACGTTCGGGCATGAAGCTTGCGGCGCTGGTAGGCTACACCAATGCCGGAAAGTCAACTCTTATGAATGCGATAGTTGATCGTTATGTGAGAGATGAGGAACGTAAGGTATTTGAAGCGGATATGCTCTTTGCCACACTTGATACAACGGTGCGCAGAGTAGACATTTCCAAGAATAAGAGCTTCCTCCTCTCGGATACCGTAGGCTTTGTCAATAAGCTGCCTACCGGACTTGTCGAGGCGTTCAAGTCTACGCTTGAGGAGATAAAGGAAGCAGATCTTATACTACATGTAGTAGACAGATCGGATCCTATGTATGCGGAGCAGATGGAGACTACAGAGCGTACCTTAAGGGAGCTCGGAGCCGGTCATATACCGGAGATAATAGTCTACAATAAGATGGATGCACTCGAGGAGCTTGAGGTCTACAGAGATGAAAATGTCATAGATCTCAGGGCTGCGAAGCTTTGTATGACAAATAAGGACGGAATAAGTGGTACTGACGGAATAAACGATACGGCGGATACTGATATGGATTCGCTTGAGTCGGAGACAACGGATAAGCCGGGAACAGGCAGCCTCAAAGCAGCTGCATCTGAGACAGCTGTTGACGTAAGGAAAAAAGCTGCCGGATATCCGCGTAAGGCAGGCAGCATACAAAGCTCAGAGGGACACAGCAAGGACGTTGTGTACATATCCGCAAAGGATAAGGATTCTGTAGAAATGCTCACCGAGCTTATAGCGGAGCATTTCGGGCGCGGACTTATAGAAGCGGAGTTTATGATACCTTACGAGCACGGCAATGCGGCTGCTTATCTGCAAAATAACGCAGAGGTAATAGAGTCTGATTACAGAGAAAACGGCACTTACCTCAAGCTTAGATGTAAGAAAGAGGATCACCAAAGATACAGGGAATTTCTCATCCGAAGCTAAAGCTTTCGGCTTTATAAGCGTGGATTTTGAGTGTTTAATGGCTTTATTTAAGTTCAGCTTTAAATGAACCGGACTTGACAGCATGTACTGATGAAAAATTCAGATAAAAAAGAATCCCGTCACTTTCTCGGTGACGGGATGATCTCGACTACGGTAAGCTCGCTTCCGTTTACAACAAAGCGGACATCGTAATCGTCATAGTAGAAGCCGTAACGGCGTAAGCCGCGGTCATCGGCATCAAATTGCGGTCTGGGATCCTCTCTGAGAGCGGCGTAAAGACCGATTTTTTTGTCAGAACTTATATTCAGAGCTTCTATAAGTCCGTCGGGATCTTGAACATCAAGCCTGTGCTTGTCTGTTTCGGCAACATAGCCGTCAATGGCATCCGGGTGACAATCGTATCTGATATAGGGCTTAATGTCATATATAGGTGTGCCGTCCGTCATGTCTATGCCTGATACATGGAGTATGGGACCTTTGTCACTAAACTCTATGCTGTCCAGTCTTAGTGAGGAGAGTCCGATATTATTCGGACGGAAGGGTGAACGTGTGGCCCAGATACCCATGTGAACCTTGCCGCCGAGTCTCGGAGGACAGGCGGTAGCGCTCCATTCCTTGCGGTGAGCCTTGGAAAAATCCCAAAGTACCCATATATGGCTGAAACCGTCGAGTCCCTTGACGGCCTCAGGGTCACGGTAATACGGCTCGAATACTATGGTACCCTTTAATTCCTCTGCAACTCCGCTCTGCCTCGGAACTCCGAATTTTGTCCTGAAATCTGTATAAATATGTGCTACCGGTTTAATTTCCATTCAGCATCACTTTCTGTACTGCGAGTTGCGGTATTTTTCGGACTCTTTCTCAAATTCCTCTTCATCTATAATGTAATCGGCAAGATCGAGACCAAGTCTTTCGGCAATCTCCGGGAGAGCTTCATTTGCAGTCATCTGTATCTCCATGAGATCGGGAGTATCTCCGCTTGTGCCGACAAGCATTGCGGCAAGATATTCGTCCTGAATGTCACGTCTCATGCAGGGATAGTTATAGCGAACCTTCTTATCCATAAAAATGTTTCCTTTCTTTTACGGGCATTTTCCGCATACCGATTATATTATCTAATGTGTCCGTAAGCAATTCGATCATACTAAATATAGCGGATATTTTCCTTATACTATATTTGACTTCGGCATTTTATACAATAAATACAATTACGGTCTATTGCTTTATGTTTATTTTATCCTCAAGCTATGTTAAAATTTAATTAATAAAAGCTGCTCGATAAGAATGCCGGTTTTGTCAGACAGTAAAGAGCGGTGCTTGCAGTAAATAAGCGACAGAGCTTAGGAAAGGAATTTACATATGAAGAAGTATGTTTACTTATTCAGTGAAGGCAATGCTGAAATGAGAGAGCTGCTTGGCGGAAAGGGAGCCAATCTTGCAGAGATGACAAGACTCGGTCTGCCGGTGCCGCAGGGATTTACGATCTCAACGGAAGCCTGCACCAGGTATTACGAGGACGGAAAGCAGATCAGTGATGAGATCATGCAGGAGATCATGTCCAACGTCAGAAAGATGGAGGAGATCAACGGCAAGAAATTCGGAGACAGTAAGAATCCGCTGCTTGTTTCCGTTCGTTCCGGTGCAAGGGCATCAATGCCGGGAATGATGGATACCATACTTAATCTCGGCTTGAATGATGAGGTTGCGGAGACCATGATCAAGGGCAATCCGGATCCGAAGTTTGAGCGCTTTGTATATGATTCCTACCGCAGATTTATTCAGATGTTCTCCGATGTTGTAATGGAAGTCGGAAAGAAATATTTTGAGCAGCTCATCGACAAGATGAAGGAAGAAAAGGGCGTTAAGTACGATGTTGAGCTTACGGCAGCAGACCTTAAGGAACTTGCCGAAGAGTTCAAGGCTGAGTACAAGGCGCAGGTAGGATCGGACTTTCCGTCGGATCCGGTGGTACAGCTTCAGGAGGCTGTCAAGGCGGTATTCCGTTCATGGGATAATCCGAGAGCCAATGTATACCGCAGAGACAATGATATTCCGTATTCATGGGGAACAGCTGTCAATGTAATGCCTATGGTATTCGGAAACCTCAATGAGAATTCCGGAACCGGAGTTGCATTTACAAGAGATCCGGCAACCGGAGAAAAGAAGCTCATGGGAGAGTTTCTTACGAATGCTCAGGGTGAGGATGTGGTTGCGGGAGTACGCACCCCTATGCCTATAGCTGAGATGGAGCAGAAATTCCCGGCAGCATTCAAGGAATTCACCGAGGTTTGCGACAGACTTGAGAGGCATTACCGTGATATGCAGGATATGGAGTTTACTGTAGAAAACGGCAAGCTCTATATGCTTCAGACACGTAACGGCAAGCGCACGGCACAGGCTGCTTTACAGATAGCCTGCGATCTTGTAGATGAGGGACTCCGCACAAAGCAGGAAGCTGTTGCCATGATAGAGCCGCGTAATCTCGATACCCTGCTTCATCCGCAGTTCGATCCTGAGGCACTTGAGGAAGCAAAGCCTATAGCCAAGGCACTTGCTGCTTCACCCGGAGCTGCCTGTGGAAAGATAGTATTTACGGCAGAGGATGCCAAGGCATGGAAGGCAAACGGTGAGAAGGTAGTGCTTGTCAGACTTGAGACCTCCCCTGAGGATATAGAGGGCATGAAGGCAGCTCAGGGTATACTTACAGTCAGAGGCGGCATGACCAGTCATGCGGCAGTCGTTGCAAGAGGTATGGGAACCTGCTGCGTATCCGGATGCTCGGATATTGCAATGGATGAGGAAAATAAAAAGTTTGTATTGGCAGGCAAGAGCTATCATGAGGGTGACTGTATCTCACTTGACGGTTCTACCGGCAATATTTATGACGGTATTATTCCTACTGTGGATGCATCCATAACCGGAACTTTCGGACGTATCATGGGCTGGGCAGATGAGTTCAGGAGACTTAAGGTACGTACCAATGCGGATACCCCGAGAGATGCCAAGAATGCAAGAAACCTCGGAGCAGAGGGTATAGGACTTTGCCGTACAGAGCATATGTTCTTTGATTCGGATCGTATAGGTGCTTTCAGAGAGATGATATGTTCGGATAATGTTGAGGACAGAGTCAAGGCACTCTCAAAGATAGAGCTTATGCAGCAGTCAGACTTTGAGGGAATATATGAGGCTATGGAGGGAACTCCTGTAACTATACGTTTTCTGGATCCGCCGCTTCATGAGTTCCTGCCTACAGAGGAAGCAGATATAGAAGCACTTGCCAAGGCTCAGGGCAAGAGCGTGGAACAGATCAAGAACATCATAGCATCGCTCCATGAGTTCAACCCTATGATGGGTCACAGAGGCTGCCGTCTGGATGTTACTTATCCGGAGATAGCAGTTATGCAGACCAAGGCTATAATCAAGGCTGCAATCGCAGTCAATAAGCGTAAGGGCTGGAATATGGTTCCCGAGATCATGATACCGCTTGTAGGCGAGGTCAAGGAGCTTAAGTATGTCAAGGATATAGTTGTCAAGACCGCAGATGAGATCATAGCAGAGTCGGGAGTTGAGCTTAAGTATCTGGTAGGAACAATGATCGAGATACCGAGAGCCGCACTTACAGCGGACGATATTGCCAAGGAGGCTGCATTCTTCTCATTTGGAACCAATGATCTTACGCAGATGACCTTCGGCTTCAGCCGTGATGATGCGGGCAAGTTCCTTGGAGCATATTATGACAAGAAGATCTATGAAAATGATCCTTTTGCCAGACTTGATCAGGTCGGAGTAGGTAAGCTAGTGAAGATGGCTTGTGAGCTCGGACGTAAGGTTAATCCGGAACTCCATCTCGGTATATGCGGAGAGCACGGCGGAGATCCTTCGTCTGTTGAGTTCTTCCATAAGGTAGGGCTTGATTATGTATCCTGCAGTCCGTTCCGTGTTCCTATAGCAAGGCTCGCGGCAGCACAGGCAGTGATAAGGGAGAACAAGGGCTGATAGTGATTCGGACGTTAAGCATGGTAAACAAAGTTACTATTCAGCAGATCACTAAATTGAGTTAGAACGGTTAAAATTGTATAACATTATAAGGTTTATCCTTAAAGCAAGACGGCCGCTGTGCAGCATACAAAGCGCAGCGGTCGCTTTGTGCATAAAATTGATTGTACAGTTGGAGGATGCAAAATAAATGTGATAAGAATGTAACTTGCCTAAGGCAAAAACAACGGTATATAAAAGAAATCAAAGATGTTATTATAGCTGTATTAAGAGATTTAATATTATTTTGACCACGGAATTATTTATATTAGTATCGTGACAGTAAGAGAACATTCGAGAATTTTTGCGGATAAGCTTGAATAAGGTTTTCTTGAAGGATAATTAGAGCATTCAATATTTGTTAATACGGTCGAAGGAAAAAGGAAGAGTATAATGGATACAATTTACAGTCTGCGCCTTTATGACGAAACACTCATGAGCTTCTCATTGGAAGAGAGAGGCTTGGAAGGCTTGCAGGCAAACATCTTAAATATTGAAGATTCTAAACGCGCCCTTTTTCCGCTTGATTTGGAATTGAGCTCCGATGGTGTTGTGAAATGGCTCGAACGAAGAGTGATTCCGAAGAATAGACAATTCGTAGATGAAATCCTGAAGACCTTGGGGCTTAGCGTGAATAATACCAAGGGAATTATTGATGTATGTATGGGCTTGTCATTGAATGACAGTTATTGGATAGTTCCGGACGATTTCAAAGGGAAATTTGCCGATTATAATTTATATGAAAACAGATTTTCGGAAGCACTTTCTGTAGTTGCTTATACCGGAGTAGGAGGAAGTCGTGAAGCCTTTTCAACTTCTCCTGAGCTGACTACCAACGGAATGCTGCGAAAAGCCTGGCGCTTCGTGGAAAATGAAGGGATTTATCTCTATAAGGGTGGAACCGAAGGCGGAGCTAATACCGGAAATGAGCCATACAGTGAGTATTATGCATGCCAGATAGCGGAAAAGATGGGGCTTGATTGCGTGAAGTACGATCTGGAGAACTGGAAAGGCATACTTGCATCCAAGTGTAGGCTTTTTACGGATATAGATACATCATTCATATCAGTCGGACGCCTTCTGCATAAGGCAACATTGAAAGCCTGCCTTGATTATTATAAAAGTCTTGGGGAAGAGTTCTATCAGCAGCTTTGCAGCATGCTGATATTTGACGCACTGATCTACAATGAAGATCGTCATTTCGGTAATTTTGGTTTGCTTAGGGATAATCATACAGGCGAGATCATTGCACCAGCACCGATATTTGACAATGGATTGTCTTTGTTTAACTATGCTATGCCGGATGACTTTGACAATCTGAGTGAGTATGCAAAGACAAGATCCAATCCATACCGTATTTCTTATGAAGATGTGTGTAAGGAAGTAATGGGGGCAAGGCAGAAAGCTCAGCTCCGCAAAATAATAGGATTCAGGTTCACCCGCCATGAATCTTTGAATTTACCGGAAAGCAGGCTGACAGCTATTGAAAAACAGCTGGGGGAGCGTACAAGAGAGTTGCTTTCTATACCTGTCAGATAAGGCATACTGAATGTCTTTTCAGGTATCTTAGCCTTTTTAACATCGGAAGCGGCAGTAAAGCCCTGCTCGTGGATAAATGTTTTAACATTGTTTTGAATTATTTATATTAGAGTTATGACAGAATCAGAGTATCTCGACAAAATCAGAGAAATATGCATAAAAAATAAGGCAGATAAGGTGCTGTTGTTCGGTTCGCGTGCCAAGAAAACAAACCGGGCTAACAGTGATTTTGATATAGCTGTTTTTGGGCTTGAGGATGTATCAATGATACAGGATGAAATTGACGAGCTTCCTACGCTTTATTCTGCCGATGTTGTAAATATGAACAGATGCGGAAACATTAATCTCAGAGAGGATATTATGCAGTATGGAATACAGATTTATTAAAGCCCTGCTTATATATGCTAATGAACATGGTTGTTCATATGATGAGGCACTAAGCTTTGCCAAGACCGGAGTTAAGCTGGGCAGGCTTAAGGATAATGGATGAAGAAACGTATATTTGAGATAATTGAAGCATCAAGAGCGAGCGATGTTCAGAGCAAGGCATACGACATCTTTATGATGGCGGCTATATTGCTCAGCATTGCTCCGCTTGCTTTTAAGGTGACGCCGTCGTTATTTGATGTTACCGAGCCTATAGTTACATTTATATTCATAGCGGACTATCTGGTAAGGTGGTGGACTGCGGATTTTAAGCTTAACAAAGGCAGTAAGTCATATCTGCTGTATCCCTTTACTTTGCCGGCTGTTATAGACCTTGTAGCAATACTCCCGGGTTTTTGTATAGTTGATTCCTGCTTCAGATTATTTAAGATATTCAGATTGACAAGGGTGCTGAGAGTATTCAGAGCATTCAAACTGTTCAGATATTCCAAGAATGTTGAGATACTTGTAACTGTGATCAAGGCGGAGCGGTATTCACTTATTGCGGTGTTTATACTGGCTTTAGTATATATATTTTTATGTGCACTTATCGTATTTAATGTTGAGCCTCAGACTTTCGATAATATATGGGAGGCAATATACTGGGCAACCATAAGCATGACAACAGTCGGGTATGGCGATATATATCCTGTGACAGCTGTGGGCAGATTTATAACCATGCTGTCGGCACTTATAGGCATAGCTATAGTCGCAATGCCGGCTTCGGTCATAACTGCCGGGTATATGAGAGAACTTGCCCGCAGAGAGGCTGTAGAGGAAAATGACGATGCCTGAGTGCTTTTACTAATGAACAGTAATGACATAATTATTATTGTAAATGTGGAGTATTCAGCGTAAAACAAGCTAAAATTCGGCATTATATTGAAAATAAATTTCATCTGTGCTAAAATTCGACTTTGATTATGATAGCGTCATTGTGCAGTATCGGCATCAGAGTGAGCAGGCTCGGTTAAGAGCGAGAGACTGACAATGTCCGAGCTTGCGTGGTTATCGGAGCACGGAGTGCGAAATAATCTGCACTAAGATGATGTAAAAAATAAACTTTAGGAGACAGAAGAGCAATGAGCGTAAAAGTTGAGAATCTTGAGAAGAACATGGCAAAATTGACAGTAGAGGTTTCTGCTGCAGAGCTTGATAATGCAATTGATATTGCATACAAGAAGAACAAGAACAGATTCAACATCCCGGGCTTCCGTAAGGGCAAGGTTCCGATGGCAATGGTTGAGAAGATGTATGGTCCGCAGGTATTTTATGAAGATGCTGTTGATACCATCCTTAACTACAGCTATCCGGATGCCGCTAAGGAGTCAGGTCTTGAGATCGTAAGCCGTCCTGAGATCGACATCGTTACAATCGAGAAGGGCAAGCCGTTCGTATATACAGCAACAGTTGCAACAAAGCCGGAGGTTGAGCTTGGTCAGTACAAGGGAGTTAAGGTTTCCAAGGCAGACGTAAGCGTTACAGCCAAGGACGTTGAGGCAGAGCTTGTTCGCGTACAGGAGCAGAATGCCCGCATGATCACAGTTGATGATGCAGAGTACCAGATCAAGAACGGCGATACAGTAACTATCGATTTCGACGGTTCAGTTGATGGCGTTGCTTTCGAGGGCGGAAAGGGCGAGAACTATCCGCTTACTATCGGTTCACACAGCTTCATCGATAACTTTGAGGATCAGCTTGTAGGACACAAGACAGGCGACAACGTAGATGTTAATGTAACATTCCCGACACCTTACGGTGCAAAGGAGCTTGAGGGCAAGGCTGCACTCTTCAAGGTAGTTATCCACGAGATCAAGCAGAAGGAGCTTCCGGCACTTGATGATGACTTCGCTTCAGAGGTTTCCGAGTTCGAGACACTTAAGGAGTACAAGGCTTCACTCAAGAGCGATATCAAGCTCAGAAAAGAGAAGGCAGCAGCTCAGGAGAACGAGAACAACGTTGTTAAGGCTGTTGTTGCAAATGCAAAGGTTGAGCTTCCGGATGCTATGGTCAACACAAATGTTGAGAACATGATCAACGATTATGAGCGCAGCATGAACCAGCAGGGACTTAAGCTTGAGCAGTATCTCTCATACCTCGGACAGACTCCGGAGCAGTTCATTGAGTCACTTAAGCCGCAGGCTATCGAGAACATCAAGTCACAGCTCGTATTCGAGGCTATCATCAAGGCTGAGAATATCACAGCAACAGACGAGGCTGTTGAGGCTAAGATCAAGGAGATGGCTGAGCAGTACAAGATGGAGGCCGATAAGGTCAAGGGACTTCTCGGCGAGGGCGGAATCGAGAATATCAAGCGCGATATCTGCTTCCACGAGGCAATTGATCTCTGCGTAGCAGAGGCTGAGCTCGTTGACGAGAAGAAGGCTAAGAAGGCTGCTGCCAAGAAGGAAGAAGCCAAGGAAGAGACAAAAGAGGACTAATTAATGCCATATTCAATTCCTTATGTCATTGAGCAGAGCTCCAGAGGCGAACGCTCATATGATATATATTCAAGACTTTTAAAGGATAGAATAATTTTCCTGGGAGATGAGGTAAATGAGGTCAGCGCACAGCTTATAGTCGCGCAGCTTCTTTTCCTCGAATCCGAGGATCCGAATAAGGACGTACATCTGTACATAAACAGCCCCGGCGGTGTTATCACTGCCGGTATGGCTATTTATGACACTATGCAGTATATCAAGTGTGATGTTTCGACTATCTGTATCGGTATGGCAGCAAGCATGGGAGCGTTCCTGCTTGCCGGAGGTACAAAGGGCAAGCGTTATGCGCTTCCTAATGCCGAGATCATGATACACCAGCCGTCAGGCGGTGCTCAGGGTCAGGCTACCGAGATCCAGATCACGGCTGAGTGGATACTCAGAACCAAGAAGAAGATGAACGAGATACTGGCAGCCAACACAGGCAATACCTATGAGAGACTTGCGGCAGACACCGAGCGTGATAAGTGGATGACTGCTCAGGAGGCACTTGAGTACGGTATCGTTGACAGTATTATCGAGAATCACTAAGGAGAGAGTTGCAGATGGCGGGAAAGACACCCGATAAGATAAGATGCAGCTTCTGCGGTAAGTCGAGAGCACAGGTTCAAAAGCTTATTGCAGGTGCAAACAATACATATATTTGTGATGAGTGTGTTGGCTTATGTAATGAGATCCTCATGGAGGAGTTCAATAACGGCAACATGAGCTACAAGCCTCAGGCTTCGGAGATCAAGCTTCAGAGACCAAAGGAAATCAAGGATTTTCTTGACGAGTATGTTATCGGTCAGGATGAGGCCAAGAAGGTGCTTGCGGTTGCGGTGTACAATCACTACAAGCGCATCATGAGCAATATCTCTGACATAGAGGTGCAGAAGAGCAACATTCTCATGATAGGACCTACCGGTTCGGGTAAGACTTATCTTGCACAGAGTCTTGCAAAGATGCTCGGAGTTCCTTTTGCTATTGCGGATGCGACATCGCTTACAGAGGCAGGCTATGTCGGAGAGGATGTTGAGAACATACTCCTTAAGCTTATTCAGGCTGCCGACTACGATATAGAGAAGGCTCAGTACGGTATCATCTACATAGATGAGATCGATAAGATAACAAAGAAGAGTGAGAATGTATCAATCACCCGTGATGTTTCCGGTGAGGGAGTACAGCAGGCGCTTCTTAAGATCATAGAGGGTACTATGGCTTCGGTTCCTCCTCAGGGAGGCAGAAAGCATCCTCAGCAGGAGATGATGCAGATCGATACGACCAATATCCTCTTTATCTGCGGAGGAGCCTTTGACGGACTTGAGAAGATCATCAGCCAGAGAGTTTCTACCGGAGGAATAGGCTTCGGAGCTCAGCTTTGCAGCAAGGAAGAGGCAAACTTTGATGATATGGTTGCTCAGGTCGAGCCTGAGGATCTCGCAAAGTTCGGACTCATCCCTGAGTTTATCGGACGAGTACCTATTATGGTGCCGCTCAAGTCTCTTGATGAGGACGCACTTGTACGCATACTCAAGGAGCCTCGCAATGCTTTGTCGAAGCAGTATATCAAGCTCTTTGAGATAGACGGCGTTAAGCTTAGCTTTACGGATGAGGCGCTCAGGGCTGTTGCTGCCAAGGCGGTATCAAAGCACACCGGTGCGAGAGGATTACGCAGCATACTTGAGGCGGCTATGCTGAATGTCATGTATGATATTCCGTCAGATCCGTCTATCGACACAGTCACTATAACAAAGGATTGTATCGAGAACGGCGCATCTCCGGAAATCACACACAAGGAGATAGCGGAAACTCATGATGAGGAGCTTCCGATAGAATCACTTGATCTTGATAACGCACAGATTTCCTAAGGATGTTGCTATGGATCAGCCGATTAAAAAGATTAAAAAAGCAGAGCTTGAGACGGTTTGCGGCATAACAAGTAAATTTCCGGAGCATGAGATACCGGAGTTTGCGTTTGCAGGCAAATCCAATGTAGGCAAATCAAGCCTTATCAATGCTTTGATGCAGAGAAAATCGCTTGCAAGGACTTCGGCACAGCCGGGCAAGACCCAGACGATCAATTATTATAATATTAACGATGAATATTATTTTGTGGATCTGCCGGGTTACGGCTATACGAAGATAAGCGAGAGCGTTAAGGCAGAATGGGGCAAGATGGTCGAGCGTTATCTCAAGCGAAGCGCTACTCTGCTCAGAGTGTTTCTGCTCGTGGACATGAGACATAAGCCGACATCGGACGACCGTCTTATGTTTGACTGGATACGCTCTCAGGGATTTGAGCCCGTAATTATCGCGACAAAATCGGATAAGCTGGGCAAAAATGATTCGCCTAAGGCACTTAAGCTTATCAGAGAGACCTTGGGCATGACAAAGGAAGAGATACTTATACCATTCTCAGCCGAGAGCAAATCCGGCAGGGATGATATTTATAGATTATTGGAGGAAGTTTGTTATGGCAAAGATAACAATGCATGACGGAAGCGTTCAGGAAGTTTCAGAGGACGACGAGCTTTATCTCTCAACACTTCGCCATAGCTGTTCACATGTACTTGCTCAGGCGGTTAAGCATTTGTATCCGAATGCTAAGCTTGCCATAGGACCGTCTATAGCTGACGGCTTCTATTATGATATCGATTTTGAGACACCTATCTCCGACAAGGATCTTGATGCCATTGAGACCGAGATGCGCAAGATCGTCAAGGCTAAGGAGAAGTTTGAGTATTTTTCACTGCCTAGAGAAGAGGCTATCAAGCTTATGCAGGAGAAGGAGGAGCCTTATAAGGTTGAGCTTATAGAGGATCTTCCGGAGGGTGAGCTTATTTCTTTCTTTAAGCAGGGGGATTTCACAGACCTTTGCGCAGGCCCGCATCTTCAGACTACAGGAGAGGTCGGCAAGGCATTTAAGCTTCGCAGTCTTGCAGGTGCGTACTGGAGAGGCTCCGAGAAAAACAAGATGCTTACACGTATCTACGGAACCGCATTCAAGACTAAGGAAGAGCTTCAGGCATACCTTGATATGATGGAGGAGGCCAAGAAGCGTGATCATCGTAAGATCGGCAAGGAGCTTGGACTCTTCATGTTCAGTGAGTACGGACCGGGATTCCCGTTCTTCCTTCCTAACGGCATGGTGCTCAGAAATACTCTTATGGATTTCTGGAGAAAGATGCATTATGCAAATGATTATGTAGAGATATCAACTCCTGTTATCCTCAGCCGTTCTCTTTGGGAGACATCAGGCCACTGGGATCACTATAAGGAGAATATGTATACAACAGTCATCGATGACGAGGATTATGCAATCAAGCCGATGAACTGCCCGGGTTCAATACTCGTATATCAGAATGAGCCGAGATCATATAAGGATCTTCCGCTCAGACTCGCAGAGTGCGGACTTGCACACCGTCACGAGAAGAGAGGCGAGCTCCACGGACTTATGAGAGTTCGCTGCTTCACTCAGGATGATGCACATATCTTCATTACTCCGGAGCAGATCCAGGATGAGGTTGCTCGTATAGCTAAGCTCATCAATGAGTTCTATGAGGTATTCGGATTCAAGTATCATGTAGAGCTTTCCACAAGACCTGAGGATTCAATGGGATCTGATGAGGATTGGGCAAGAGCCGAGGAGGGACTTAAGAATGCACTTGATTCTATGGGACTTCCTTATGTTGTAAATGAGGGAGACGGTGCCTTCTACGGACCAAAGATCGACTTCCATCTTGTTGACTGCATCGGAAGAACATGGCAGTGCGGTACTATCCAGCTTGATTTCCAGCTTCCTCAGAGATTCAATCTTGAGTACATGGGAGCGGACGGAGAGAAGCATCAGCCTATCATGATCCACAGAGTATGCTTTGGATCTGTAGAGCGTTTTATCGGTATCCTTACGGAGCATTATGCGGGTGCATTCCCGACATGGCTTGCTCCTGTTCAGGTCAAGATACTTCCTGTATCGGATAAGTTCATGGACTATGCCAACAAGGTATATGCAGAGCTTGATAGGGCAGGTATCAGAGTTAAGATCGACAAGCGTTCGGAGAAGCTCGGCTGGAAGATCAGAGAGGCACAGAAGGAAAAGGTTCCGTATATGCTTATCGTCGGAGAGAAGGACGAAGCAGATCAGACCGTATCTGTACGTGCAAGAGGTGAGGGCGATCAGGGAGCATGCTCTGTAGCCGACTTTATCTCAAAGATCAAGGAAGAGATAGCAACACTTAAGAAGTAATATTATAAAAAAGTTATTGACAAATGCACAATGAGTGTATAGAATAACAATGTTGTTTTTTGAGAAAAAGGAGGTGTAGACATGTCAATCTGCCCAAAGAATAAATCATCCAGAGCAAGACGTGATTCAAGAAGAGCTAACTGGAAGATGAGCGCATCAAATCTTGTAAAGTGCAGTAAGTGCGGAGCACTTGTTATGCCTCATAGAGTATGCAAGACTTGCGGATCATACAACAAGCGTGAGATCGTTAAGATTGAGGCTTAATTGTATCTAATATGATTATTAAGGCTTTCGGCACAACTGTGTCGGAAGCCTTTGCTTTTACAGGAGTTTTTTATGACAAACATCGCATTGGACATAATGGGAGGAGATTTTGCTCCCGATTGCAATATACAGGGCGCATTTGATGCTTTAAATGCAGACAAGGATATCAGGCTTTTGCTTGTGGGACCTGCTTCAGTGATCAAGG
Source organism: Eubacteriales bacterium (assembly GCA_030540255.1). Taxonomy (GTDB): domain Bacteria; phylum Bacillota; class Clostridia; order Lachnospirales; family Lachnospiraceae; genus Avilachnospira. The sequence continues at coordinate 17,317 of JAUNWP010000016.1, forward strand.
ACAAGACTTCAGACTGGCCGGAGGAGCTTAAGTCGCGTATAGAAACGGTTGAAGCAGATGAGATCATAGAATGTGATGAGTCACCGGTTTCGGCGGTAAGACATAAGAAGAACTCTACTATTACAGTCGGAGCAAATATTGTCAAGGAAGGAAGAGCAGGTGCTTTTATATCGGCAGGCTCTTCTGGTGCTGTGCTTGCCGCGGGTCAGCTTATCGTAGGAAGGCTTCCGGGTGTCAAGCGTCCTCCGCTGGCTTCTATGATACCTACTGCAAAGGGTTTTTCTCTCTTCCTTGATCTCGGCGCCAATGTTGATGCCAAGGCGGAGTGGCTTTGCCAGTTTGCCCGCATGGGAAGCATTTACATGGAAAAGGTACAGCATAAGGCAAGCCCTTCCGTTAAGCTTGTTAATCTCGGCGTTGAGGAGGAGAAGGGTAATGCGCTTACAAAGGAAGCCAATGCCATGCTTTCGCAGATTCCCGAGATCAATTACGAGGGCTTTATAGAGAGCCGTGATGTTATCATGGGTGAGGCCGATGTCATAGTTGCGGATGCATTTACAGGCAACGCCATACTTAAGACCATGGAGGGCACACTCGGCTTTGTTATGCAGGTGCTTAAGTCTGTGTTAAAGTCGGGGCTGCTTACAAAGCTTGCCGCTCTTATGATCATGAAGCCGCTTAAGCTTAAGCTTAAGGAATTCAGTGCATCTGAGCAGGGCGGTGCAATGCTGCTGGGTTTAAACGGCCTTGTAATGAAGTGCCACGGTAATGCTTCAAGAAAAGATATAGCTAACGGCATACTTAAAAGTGCCGGATTTATACGTGAGGATGTGTGCGGACTTATAAGGGAAGCATTCGCAAAAGAAAATTCACAAAATAATACTGTTGAATAATATAATATCCTATAGTATAAAAAGGTGTATAGATTATTCAGCTTGGAGGCTATGATATGGAATTTGAAAAATTTGCAAGTATTATCGCGGATCAGTTATCTGCTAATGTTGATGACATTACTCCTGACACTTCATTCGCAGATGATCTCAATGCAGACTCTCTCGATCTTGTAGAGGTTATTGTTACGATTGAAGATGAGCTGGACATTCATATTGACGATGATGAGCTTCAGAACATCAAAACAGTCGGAGATGCATACGAGCTTGTTAAGGCTAATCTTTGATAAGGTCGTTGACATTTCATGATTAAGGATCTTGATAAATTACAGAAAGTGATCGGATACGATTTTAATGACAGCGGCATTCTCAGACAGGCGCTCATCCACCCGTCTTACAGCGGGGAGATGCGTATGCAGCGTTATGAGAGCAATCAGAGACTCGAATTTTTAGGGGATGCCGTTCTTGAACTTGTCGTTTCCGAATATTTGTACAAGGAACATCCGCAGATCGAAGAGGGGGAGCTTACAAGAAAGCGCTCCTCTCTTGTTTTTGAAGCGGCACTTAACGAATGTGCCAAGCTCATAGGTCTCGGAGATTTTATTTACCTCGGCAGAGGCGAGGATATGGGGCAGGGCAGAGAGAAGCCTTCCATATTGTCGGATACCTTTGAAGCAGTCATAGGTGCTATATACCTTGACGGAGGCTTTGAGGCAGCCAAGCAGTTCATACACAGCTTTGTTATAAACAATATTCAGGAGATGAGTCTCTTAAGAGACGGAAAGAGTCTGATCCAGCGGCATGTTCAGCAGGATCCGGAAGCTGTCTTGGAGTATAAGACAGAGGAGACGGAGGAGACTCTTGCTTCGGAGCGCTTTAAGGCTAAGCTGTATATCAACGGTAAGCTTATATCCGAGGGAAGGGGGCAGTCCAAGAAACAGGCAGAGCAGAACGCTGCGGTTACTGCATGCAAGAAGCTGAATGTTAAGTAAATGTATTTAAAAAGCATAGAGATACAGGGCTTTAAGTCATTTGCACATAAGACCCTGCTTCAATTCAATAACGGCGTTACAGGCATTGTAGGCCCTAACGGCTCGGGTAAGTCTAATATATCCGATGCCGTAAGATGGGTACTCGGAGAACAGAAGGTCAAGCAGCTCCGAGGCTCAGCGATGCAGGACGTAATATTCGCAGGCACTGAGCTTAGGAAAGCACAGGGCTTTGCTTTTGTATCCATAACACTTGACAATTCAGACAAGGTCCTGCCTGTGGACTATACCGAGGTAACGGTATCCCGTAAGCTCTTCAGATCCGGTGAATCAGACTATATGATCAACGGGCAGTCGGTAAGACTAAAAGATATTCAGGAGCTTTTCTATGATACCGGTATAGGCCGTGAGGGCTATTCCATCATAGGACAGGGACAGATCGATGCGATAATAAACGGAAGACCCCGTGACAGACGAGGTCTCTTTGATGAGGCTGCCGGTATAGTCAAGTTCAAGAAGCGTAAGGCTGCCGCAGTAAAGAGACTTGAGAGCGAGCATGAGAGCCTGCTCAGAGTTACGGATATCATAAACGAGCTTGAGAAGAGACTGCATCCGCTTGAGAGACAGGCGGAGGGAGCCAAGAACTATCTTAAGCTTCGTGAGGAGCAGAAGAAACTTGATATCAATCTCTTTATCAGACAGGCGGATGCGATACTTGATACACTCGAAAAGTCCAAAGCCAATCTTGATATAGTAAAGGCGTCGCTTGAGGAGACTCAGGCTGAGAGCGAGAGGCTTAAAGCATCGGGTTCGGCACTTGCGGAGCAGCTTAATGAGATCGATGCCAAGATCGAAGCAGGCAAGGATGAGAGCTCCAAGGCAGAGCTGCTCAAGGAGAACTTAAGCGGTCAGGTAAATGTTTACGAAGCCAAGATCAAGGCCGATACCGATAATGCCGAGAGACTCTCGGATAATATAAACAGACTCAGAAAGAGCCTCGAGGAAAGCAAGGCGACGGCATATAAGTATCTGAATTCCATAGATGAGCTGGCAAATTCTCTGGAGCTTATGGATAAGGGCAATGAGGATGATGAGCTTGCTTCGGATTTTGCAGACACTTTTGTGCTAAGCTCAAAGCTCGAAGGCTTTAGGACAAGGCTCTCCGAAGTCGGAATAAATACAGATACGGTTTCGGATACAGATAATACTCCCAAAGGAGCAGACAGTGTGAACAAGGGAGCTTCCGAAGCAGTGAATGAGTCTGAAGAGGCGGAAGAGGATAATGATGATGAGGATATCTCATTTACCTTACCGTCATGGATGCAGGCTATCAGGAACAAGCGTGACGATCTTGCCGAGATAAGAGAAAAAGAGGAACGCACTACCGAATGGCTCAACAAGGCAACGGATGAGTACAATCTTCTTACAGGAGCGCTTAAACGGCTGGAAGCAGAGCTTAACAATGCTCAGGGCAGATATGCCTCTCTTAATGCCAGACTTGAGAGCATCAGAAATCTTGCCGAGCGTTATGAGGGTTACGGAGAGAGCATACGCGCCGTTATGCGAGAGAAGTCTCATATACATGGCATAAAGGGCGTGGTTGCGGATCTTATAAGTACGGATAAGCGCTATGAGACAGCCGTTGAGACGGCTCTCGGAGGACGCATACAAAACATTGTTACCGAGACTGAAGATTCGGCAAAAAACTGTATCGAATTCCTGAAGCGTACAAGACAGGGACGTGCGACCTTCCTGCCGCTCGACTCGATCAGGTATAAAGAACAGCAGGAGCTTAAAAGTGCTGTCCGTGAGCCGGGTGCCATAGGGATAGCAAGCAAGATAGTCAATACAGCGGATGAGTATGAGGTACTTGCCGAGTATCTCCTTGGCAATATACTTGTGGCGGATAACATAGATTCGGCACTTGCAATTGCACGAAAGTATAGGCATTCGCTTCGTATAGTTACGCTTGACGGGGAGCAGCTTTCACCCGGAGGCTCACTTTCCGGAGGAGCATATAAAAACAGCTCGAAACTCATGGGAAGAAGTCGTGAGATAAGTGAGCTTGAGCAAAATGTTGAGGCTGCAAAGCGTGATATTACAGCTGTAAGGGACAAGATAAGCGAACAGGATAAGCTTATAGCTGAGAAATCTGCCGAGATAGATAAGCTTAACGAGGAACTTAAATTAATAAGCAATGAGAAAAATGAGATAAGCTACGGAATCACTTCAGATATACGTCTTCGTTTCTCTGAGCTCAAGCAGCGAATAGGCTTTGTGGGTGAGAATATCGAGCGTATCGCTTCGGATATAGTAAGGCAGCGCGCGGACATGGAAGCTGCCGAGCGTGAGGCACTTGACTGCGAAAGACGCATAAGTGATGCAAAGCAGTACATCAGTGAGAGAAATGCCGATATAGAGCATATTGAGTCTGAACTTAAGCAGCTTAAGGCGGATATAGAGGCTCTTATATCAGAGAGAAGTGAACTTACCGGTAAGCAGAGCGGATATGCAAGTCAAAAGGACGAATATGCCGCTTCGATACTTGAGCTTCAGAAGGATATACTGAGACTTGAGAATCAGGTTGAGAAGGAGCAGCAGAAGCTTGATGATGAGACTGAGTATATCTGGAATGAGTATGAGCTCAGCATAACTTCGGCCAAGGAGTTTATGGATGAGAGTCTCGGCCCGGTATCAAGTATCAAGTCTGAGCTTGCTTCGGTAAAATCACGTATCAAGGCACTTGGACCCGTAAATGTACAGGCAATAGAGGAATATAAGGAAGTATCCGAGAGATACGGCTTTATGAAGACTCAGTATGACGACCTTGTTGCTTCGGAGGCATCGATAGCAGGAATTATCGAAGAGCTTGATATAGGCATGAAGAAACAGTTCGACAAGCAGTTTGCCGCTATCAAGGAACAGTTCCGCAGTGTGTTCAGAGAGCTTTTCGGAGGCGGAGAGGCAGATCTGGATCTTGTATATGATCATGAAAATGAAGATGCCGACGCTAAGGATGATGAGCTTGAAGCAGGTATATCCATAGTCGTACAGCCGCCAGGCAAAAAGCTTCAGAGCATCATGCAGCTTTCCGGAGGTGAGAAGGCACTGACTGCCATAGCATTGATGTTTGCTATACAGAATCTTAAGCCCTCACCTTTCTGTCTGCTTGATGAGATCGAAGCTGCGCTTGATGATTCAAATGTATCGAGATTTGCCAATTATCTGCACAAGCTTACAGAGCATACTCAGTTTATAGTGATAACTCACAGAAGAGGTACTATGGAGGCTGCGGACAGACTCTACGGAGTGACCATGCAGGAAAAGGGTATATCCAAGCTTGTATCGGTGGATCTGATCAGCGATCAGCTTAGTTAAACAGGAGATTCTTAAGATGGGATTTTTTGATAAGCTCAAGGAAGGGCTTGAGAAAACAAGAACAAATATTGCTAACGGACTTGATTCGGTATTCGGAGATTATTCGCAGGTTGATGATGATTTCTTTGATGATCTTGAGGAAATGCTCATTATGGCAGATGTCGGTGTAAATGCTTCGGATAAGATCGTTTCCGAGATGAAGAGCAGGATCAGGGAGGAACATCTCAAGGACAGAGATGATGTCAAGAATGCTCTTATCAAGACTCTTTCTGATGCTATGAAACGTGCAGGCGATACCGATGAGACCTTTGATCTCGGAGAACAAAAGACAGTCATACTTGTGATCGGAGTAAACGGAGTCGGTAAGACCACATCCATAGGCAAGCTTGCCATGAGCTTTAAGGAAAACGGCAAGAAGGTCATACTTGCCGCTGCTGATACCTTCAGAGCAGGTGCGAGAGAGCAGCTTGAGGTATGGGCTGAGAGGACCGGCTGTGATCTTATAGGACACGAGGAGGGCTCGGATCCGGCAGCCGTCGTATACGATGCAGTCTCTGCCTTTGAGAGCAAGGATGCGGATATACTTATCTGCGATACTGCTGGACGACTTCATAACAAGAAGAATCTTATGGATGAGCTTGCCAAGATCAACAGGATATTCGAGAAGAAGCTTCCGGATATAAGAAAGGAAGTATTGCTCGTACTTGATGCCACTACCGGACAAAATGCTCTTTCTCAGGTAAGAGAATTCAAGCAGGTATGCGAGCCTACCGGAATAATACTTACCAAGATGGACGGCTCGGCAAAGGGAGGAATAGTTATCGCCATTGCCAATGAGTTTGACATTCCGGTCAAGTATATAGGAGTCGGAGAGCATGCCGACGATCTTCAGAAATTCGATCCGGAGGAATTCATAAGGGCGATTTTCTACTAATTATATACTTCATTCAAGATAGTCTGAGATGTAGGATTGTGAATATTTCGGGTAGGCATAGGATAGTTCAAAGTATGCAGACAAACTATTACCGGAATTAAATAAGGATATATCGATTTATAAGAGGGTGTAAAGAAATACTACTTGACACCCTCTTTTTATGTCTATATAATAAACGCTGTTATGGAAAAAATCGTAAGACAGGGAATGTTATATGATCTATACGGCGAGCTTCTGACCGAACATCAGAGGACGATATATGGTGAGCTGGTCAACGATGATCTGTCTCTGTCAGAGATAGGCGAGCTGCACGGCATTACCAGACAGGGCGTACACGATCTTATCCACAGATGCGACAAGATACTCGAAGGATACGAGGACAAACTGCATCTGCTTGAGAAGAAGCTTGCGGAAGAGAGTTAATTTACAGTATGGCTTTTGAGAGTTTATCCGATAAATTACAAAATATATTCAAGAATCTCCGAGGCAAGGGAAAGCTGAGTGAGGAAGATGTTCACGAGGCGATGAAGGAAGTTAAACTGGCTCTCTTAGAGGCAGATGTCAACTTCAAGGTCGTTAAGCAGTTTGTGCGTGATACCGAGAGCAAGGCAGTAGGAGCAGAGATACTTAACAGTCTGTCTCCGGCACAGATGGTCATCAAGATCGTGCGTGAACAGCTTGTAGAGCTTATGGGCGGTGAGCCTGCTTTACTGGAGCTTAAGCCGACCAATCAGGTCACTGTTATAATGATGGCAGGTCTTCAGGGTGCAGGTAAGACGACAACAGCTGCCAAGCTCGGAGGAAAGTTCAAGTCAGCAGGACGAAGAGTGCTCCTTGCCGCAGGCGACGTATACAGACCGGCTGCGATAAAGCAGTTGGAGGTCAATGCGGAACAGCTAGGACTTGAGGTATTTACACTCGGCTCGGATGTGAGCCCGGTAGAGATAGCAAGGCAGGCGTATGACTACGCGGTCAGGAATTCCTTCAGCGTATTGATAATCGATACGGCGGGACGTCTTCATGTTGATGAAGAGATGATGAAGGAACTTCAGGACATCAAGGCCAATGTCAATGTAGACTATACAATGCTTACGGTCGATGCAATGACAGGTCAGGATGCGGTTTCTGTCGCACAGGACTTCTCCGACAAGGTCGGAGTTGACGGTCTCATAGTTACCAAGCTTGACGGTGATACAAGAGGCGGTGCCGTACTTTCTATCAAGGCTGTTACAGGTAAGCCTGTGTATTATGCAGGTATGGGAGAAAAGCTCTCCGATCTTCAGGAGTTCTATCCGGATCGTATGGCTTCACGAATCATCGGTATGGGTGATGTGCTTTCTCTTATCGAGAAGGCTGAGCAGACTGCCGATATCGAGGAGCAGAAGAAGGTAAGCGAGAATCTGCGAAAGGGACAGTTCACCTATGACGATTTCCTTACTCAGATGAACCAGATGAAGAAGATGGGCGGTCTTGCTTCCATCATGTCTATGCTTCCGGGTATGAAGGGCTTTGACGCAAGCTCGGTGGATCAGAAGCAGTTCGATAAGATCGAGGCCATTATCCTCAGTATGACAAAGAAGGAACGTGCCAATCCAAAGCTTATGAGTCCTTCAAGAAAACGTCGTATAGCCAATGGTGCCGGAGTTGATATAGCCGAGGTCAACCGTATGGTCAAGCAGTTTGAACAGATGCAGAAGCTTATGAAGCAGATGAACGGAATGCGTAAGCACGGCAATCTGGGCAATTTATTCGGTAAGAATATGTTCCGCGGCGGCGGGATGTTCTAAAATATAATATTAATAATCATTTTTAAGGAGAATTAAAATGTCAGTAAAGATCAGATTAAGAAGACTCGGAGCAAAGAAGAAGCCTTTCTACAGAGTAGTAGTTGCAGATTCAAGAGCACCACGTAACGGAAGATTCATCGAGGAGATCGGTTACTATGATCCTAATCAGGCAGAGAGCGTAGTTAAGATCGATGCAGAGGCTGCTAAGAAGTGGCTTGCAAACGGTGCTACTCCGACAGCTACATGTGATAAGCTTCTCAAGATTGCAGGTATTTCAAAGTAATTAATTCCGGCAATCAAAGAGGTGGCTATGAAAGAGGTTTTAGAGGCTATTGCAAAGTCTCTTGTCGATAACAAGGAGGAGGTTGCCGTCACCGAAGAACGTAAGAATGACGTGATCATCCTCAACCTCAAGGTAGCCCAGTCAGACATGGGCAAGGTTATCGGTAAGTCAGGCAGGGTAGCAAAGGCTATCAGACAGGTGCTCAATGCAGCTGCTTCACGCGATAAGCTTAAGGTAATAGTTGATATCGGATAATTTCCGAGCAATTTAAGAATACGGATGCAGATTTTATGACAACAGATCTCAGAGTAGGAGTTATTATAAAACCGCATGGAATTAAAGGAGAGGTTAAGGTCTATCCGACCACAGACTCTCCTTTGCGTTTTAATGAAATAACTCATGTAAATATCATACAGCAGGGCAGAGCCATAGGCGATGTCAAGGTCGCAGGAGTAAAGTTCTTTAAGGATATAGTTATACTTAAGCTCAAGGGCTACAACGACATTAATGAGGTAGAGGCTTTAAAAGGTGCTGAGCTCTATATACCGAGAGAAGAAGGTGCGGAGCTTGAGGACGGAGAATACTACATTGCCGATATCATAGGTATGGAGGTCATTACCGACGATGGAGTAAGACTCGGCACGGTCAAGGATGTTATGGAGACCGGAGCCAATGACGTATATGTTGTTGAGCGTGAAGGCGGTAAGGAATTACTGCTTCCTGCAATCAAGCAGTGCATACTTGATACAGACATCGATGAAAATGTGATGACCGTGCATCTCATGGACGGACTTCTGGAGCTCTAAGCCATGGATTTTTATGTAATGACGCTCTTTCCGGAGATGATAGACTCGAGCATATCTCACAGCATAACGGGCAGAGCCATCAACAAGGGTCTTATCAATGTAAGAGCCGTGGATATACGTGAATATACAACGGAGAAGCACGGCAAGACCGATGATTATCCGTACGGAGGCGGCGCAGGCATGGTTATGCAGGTGCAGCCTGTTTATGATTGTTATAAGGCTGTATGCTCCATGATCGATGAGGAAAGAGAAAAACGACCGCGCGTGCTCTATATGTCACCGCAGGGCAGACGCTTTGATCAGGCTTTTGCCAGGGAATTGGCAAAGGAAGATGAGCTTGTATTTTTATGCGGTCACTATGAAGGTATAGATGAGCGAGCGTTGGAGCTGCTTAATGTTGAGGAAGTATCGCTCGGTGACTTTATATTGACAGGCGGAGAGCTTCCTGCGGTCACCATGATAGATTGTATATCGAGACTTATCCCGGGAGTGCTCGGAAGCAGCGATTCGGCAGAGATCGAATCATTCCATGATAATCTGCTTGAGTATCCGCAGTATTCGCGTCCCGAGGAATATATGGGACTCAAGGTGCCGGATATACTTTTATCGGGGCACCATGCAAATGTAGACAAATGGCGCAGAGAGCAGTCAATAATCAGAACTCTCGATAAGCGTCCCGACCTTCTTGAAGAGGCGGTATTAGATAAGAAAGAAAAAAAATTCCTGAGGAAGCTTTTGGAAGAAAGAAAAGATACAACCCAGGATACAAATGAATAACAGTAGTCGAGAATGATTCCGGCAGTAAGGAAAGAAATTAATGACAGAGCTTACAATAGAAGCATTTGAAAGAGCCTGCGAGGCGGTTAACAAGGTTACACTTAACACAGACCTGATTTTGTCTGATTATTACAGCGAACGCACAGGTGCAAAGGTCTATCTCAAGCCTGAAAATATGCAGCGTACCGGAGCATATAAGGTAAGAGGTGCATACTATAAGATAAGTACACTTTCTGATGAAGAGAGAGAAAAGGGACTTATTACGGCTTCGGCAGGAAATCATGCACAGGGTGTTGCATATGCAGCAAAGAGATACGGCTGCAAGGCTGTTATAGTTATGCCTACGACCACTCCGCTTATCAAGGTCAACAGAACCAAGGCATTAGGTGCAGAGGTTGTACTGTTCGGAGATGTTTATGACGAGGCCTGTGAACATGCACTTTCTCTCGCAAAGGAGCACGGATATACTTTTATTCATCCTTTCGACGATCCTGCCGTAGCTACAGGACAGGGTACTATAGCTATGGAGATATACAAGGAGCTTCCGCTTGTAGATATTATACTTGTTCCGGTCGGAGGAGGCGGACTTGCAACAGGTGTTGCGACACTTGCCAAGCTTCTTAACCCGCGTATCCGGGTAATAGGAGTAGAGCCTGAGGGCGCAGCCTGCCTTAGTGCTTCTCTTAAGAACGGCAAGGTGACAACACTTCCTTCGGTTAATACTATTGCGGACGGTACTGCAGTCAAGACACCGGGAAGCGTTGTATTCCCTTATCTTCAGAAGAATCTTGACTCGGTAGTTACCGTTCCGGATGAAGAACTTGTAGCAGCCTTCCTTGATATGGTAGAAAATCATAAGATGATAGTTGAGAACTCAGGTCTCCTTACGGCAGCTGCCCTCAGTCATATCGACTGCAAGGATAAGAAGGTGGTATGCGTACTTTCCGGCGGAAATATGGATGTAATCACTATGAGTACAGTCGTAAAGCAGGGACTTGTGCTCAGAGAACGTATATTCACTGTATCTGTTCTGCTTCCGGATAAGCCGGGCGAGCTTAACAGAGTATCGGGAGTTATTGCCAAGGCAAACGGTAATGTAATCAAGCTTGAACACAATCAGTTCGTATCCATCAACAGAAATGCCGCTGTTGAGCTGACTATCACTCTTGAGGCCTTCGGACATGAGCACAGAGATCAGATACTCAAGGCTCTCAGGTCTGCAGGATACGATCCGAGGATAACAAGAACTAATTTTTGAGGTATATAAATGCAGTATTACGGAGATGTATACAGACCGCCGAGTGAGGCGGCAAGCCTGATCATACAGGTCACACTTGGATGCAGTCATAATACCTGTGCTTTCTGCACAATGTATAAGGAAAAGAGATTTTATAACAGACCGACAGAGGATGTGCTTAAGGACCTCAGAGAAGTTGCGGCAAGCAGCTATGGCAGGAGAGTTAAGCGTATCTTCCTTGCTGACGGAGATGCACTGATACGTAAGACAGACGATCTTGTTATCATACTTGATGAGATCGCAAAGCTCTATCCGTCGGTAGAGAGAGTTACTTCCTATGCTTCACCGGGAAGTCTGCTTATAAAGAAGCCGGAGGAGCTTAAAACACTCAGAGAGCATGGACTCAGTATGGTTTATCTCGGGCTTGAGTCGGGAAGTGACGAGGTGCTTAAGCTGATGACAAAGGGCTTTACCTCGGCACAGATAGTTGAGGGCGGACTTAAGGCAAAGGCAGCAGGTATGCAGCTTTCCGTTACTGCCATAGCAGGACTCGGAGGCAAGGCATTAAGCCGCAGCCATGCCGAGGATACAGCCAAGGCTCTGTCTGCAATGAATCCTGAATATGTGGGAGTACTTACGCTTGAGGTTCACGAAGATACTCCGCTTGAGGAGATGGTCAACTCCGGCAAGTTCAGTCTGCTTGACTCAACAGAGGTTCTGAAAGAGACTAAGGATATGATAAGCATGATGGATTGTCCGGGCTGTGTGTTCCGTATGAATCATGCTTCAAATTATCTTTCTTTAAGAGGAACACTTAATGAGGATAAGGCAGCTTTGATGCATCAGATAGATCAGGCACTTTCGGGCAATATAGGACTTCGTCCTGAGTGGGCACGAGGCTTCTGATAAAAATTTATATAAATCGGGCTGATATGTATCAGGCATGTGTTATAATCATGTCTGATACTTTTTTATATAAAAAAACAGGAGGATATGGCAATGAACATAGTTTGTCTCGACATGGAAGGTGTATTGGTTCCTGAGATATGGATCGCATTTGCAGAGAGCACAGGTA
>JAUNWP010000016.1:29572-36275 GCA_030540255.1 Eubacteriales bacterium
ATGGAAGGTGTATTGGTTCCTGAGATATGGATCGCATTTGCAGAGAGCACAGGTATTCCGGAGCTTCGCAGAACGACCAGAGATGAACCTGATTATGATAAACTGATGAAGTATCGTCTCGATATACTTAAGGAGCATGGTCTTGGCCTTAAGGAGATTCAGGAGGTTATCGCGGGTATAGATCCCATGCCGGGAGCAAAGGAGTTCCTTGATAAACTCAGAGCCAATGTTCAGGTGCTTATCTTAAGTGATACATTTGAGCAGTTTGCAATGCCTCTTATGAAGAAACTCGGATATCCTACAATATTCTGCAATACCCTGGAGGTGGCTCCGGACGGAGAAATAACAGGATATAAGATGAGAGTCGAGAAGTCCAAGCTTACAACTGTTAAGGCTCTTCAGTCTATAGGCTATGAGACTATCGCAAGCGGAGACAGCTTCAACGATCTGGGAATGATAGATGCTTCCAAGGCCGGATTTCTGTTTAAGTCAACCGATAAGATCAAGGCAGACCGCTCGGATCTTAAAGCTTTTGAGGAGTATGACGATCTCTATGCCGCAATCATGGACGCCTGCGCGAAATGATGCCTGAGACATTTAAAACCAGACGCATAGTTTATCTAAGCTGTCTCGGTCTTGATATCTATATGCTTGCAAGTATTGCGGCACAATTATCGATGGCTACGGCAAGCACCTTTCTGATCTCGGTCACGGAGGCTGTGAATGACAGTCTTGCGTCTCTTGATGGATTGATAATGCTTGCCGCGGTTTCGCTCGGTCTTGTACTAATGATACTTTTTGCCTGCGAGCAGCAGGAAAAGGGATATTTGTTTGAAGGAACCACCGTAAAGAAGGCATTTTTCGAGAAAAACGAAAGCTGTGGTATAACAAATATAATATCCTTTGCTGCGATACTGCTGGTATTGCAGCTGATCTCCATGATAGTTTTATCCGTAGTGGAGCTGGTACTTAATTTATCAGGATATACTATATCTCAGAGTCCGGCAATGAATGCCGATTATACACAGAGCTTTTCGTTAATGCTGTATGCAATGCTTGCGGGGCCGATCATTGAGGAACTTGTATTCAGAGGCTTTTTGCTGAAGGCACTTAAGCCCTGCGGAAGAAGCTTTGCGATATTTGTATCGGCTTTGATGTTCAGTCTGATGCATGCTGATGTTCAGCAGTTATTCTTTACCTTCTGCGCCGGGCTTTTATTCGCCTATGTTGCTATGAGATATTCTATAAAGATATCCATAGTTTTGCATATCATCAACAATGCCTTGTTCAGTGAGCTGTTAATGTATATGCAGGAGGTACTCTCTGATGAATTGTTTGTGATCATAATGATACTTTTGTTTGTATTAAGCATCATTATCACAATTTTTTATCTCCTGAGACATAAGTATGAAATATCCGAATATCTGAGAGAGCGCAGGACTTCGACAGGTGCATATAAGGCACTGTTTAACAGATGGTTTATTGCATTTGCGGCATTTTCTGTTGCTGAGACCTTTATGACTGTGGCTACTATGTAAGGATGGAAACGATCGATATATAATGTAATTAGGATGTGTTGAATAGTTAAAAGTGTAACAAACGATGTGATGCGTCAGCACTTTATTGCAGAAATGTGCAGAGATGCAATTTTTTCTTGATATTAACAGTTTTGCATTATATATTATTATATATTGCAAAATTGTTTTTTCATTTTTGCTGTAAACTTTGGTAAATGTGCCGAACGGCGCATTTGTTTTTCTGTTCTGAACGGCGTGAGCAAGGCTTAATTAAATCAGGGAGAATGCTTATAAATGCCGTATGAACGGATGATTTATTTACATGCTTTTGCATATTTAGGAGGGTACGATGTACAAGATAGTCAGCAGACGATCACTCAGACCTACACTGACGATGATCGAGGTTGAGGCTCCGCTTGTAGCTGCCAAGGCTAAGCCGGGACAGTTTATTATCCTTAGGGTAGATGAGGAAGGCGAGAGAATACCGCTTACAGTCTCACATTGTGATCTGGAAAAGGGAACAGTCAGAGTTATTTTCCAGGTGGTGGGAGCTACAACGGTTAAGCTTAATAATGTGCCTGAGGGCGGATATATACAGGACTTTGTCGGACCGCTCGGCAATGCCACCGAGACAGACGGCATTAAGAAGGTATGTATAGTCGGCGGCGGAGTCGGCTGTGCGATTGCTTTGCCGGTTGCCGAAGAGTTCCATAGACTCGGTGCAGAGGTTACCTCAATAGCAGGCTTCAGAAACAAGGATCTGGTTATCCTTGAGGATGAATTCAAGGCCTGTTCCGACAGACTCTTCATCATGACCGATGACGGATCCTACGGCAGAGAGGGTAATGTTACCGTTCCGCTCAGAGAGATACTTTCATCCGGTGAGAAGTTTGATATGATCATCGTGACAGGACCTCTTGTAATGATGAAGTTCACCGTACTTACCGCCAAGGAGTTTGATGCACCGATTACAGCTTCAATGGCTCCGATAATGATCGACGGTACAGGTATGTGCGGAGGTTGTCGTCTCATCCTTCACAAGGACGGCAAGGATGTAACGGCATTTGCCTGCGTTGACGGACCTGACTTTAACGGATATGAGATAGATTTCGATAACGCTATCTCAAGAAGCCGTATGTACAACGAATATGAGAGACATGCGTATGATGAAGCATGTAACCTCTTTAAGAAAGCCTAAGGAGGAGCGATATGGAACCGAAAAAACATGAGATGCCTTCACAGGCACCTGAGGTAAGAGCTCATAATTTCAAAGAGGTAGCACTCGGATATACGGCGGAGATCGCTGTTGAGGAGGCAAAGAGATGCCTTAACTGCAAGAATCAGCCTTGTGTTGATGTATGTCCTGTAAATATCAGTATTCCCGAATTCATTTCACATATCAAGGAGGGGGATTTCGAAGCTGCTTATCAGGTTATAACCAGGACATCCTCACTTCCGGCTGTCTGCGGTCGAGTATGTCCGCAGGAGAAGCAGTGTGAGAGCAAGTGTACCATGGGCATCAAGTTTGAGCCTGTAGGTATCGGCCGTCTTGAGAGATTTGTTGCAGACTATCATAATGAGAATTACAAGGGAGAGCCTGTAAGACCTGCATCCAACGGTCACAGAGTCGCTGTAGTAGGTTCGGGTCCGTCAGGACTTACCTGTGCAGGAGACCTTGCAAAGAAGGGCTATGAGGTTACTGTATACGAGGCTTTGCATAAGGCAGGCGGCGTGCTTATCTACGGTATTCCGGAGTTTCGTCTTCCAAAGTCTATAGTTGCCAAGGAGATAGACGGACTTAAGGCACTCGGAGTTGATTTTGAGACTAATGTTGTTATAGGTAAGACACTTACCATAGATGAGCTCTTTGAGAGAGGCTTTGAGGCTGTATTTGTAGGTTCGGGTGCCGGACTTCCTAACTTCCTCGGAATACCGGGAGAATCGCTTAAGGGAGTTTATTCGGCTAACGAGTTCCTCACACGAAGCAACCTTATGAAGGCTTATCTCGACGATCCGACCACACCTATCATGAAGGGTGGAAATGTTGCCGTAGTAGGTGCAGGAAACGTTGCAATGGATGCTGCGAGAACTGCATTAAGACTCGGAGCTGAAAATGTATATATCGTATACCGCCGTTCAATGGAAGAACTTCCTGCACGTAAGGAAGAGGTTGAGCATGCTATGGAGGAAGGAATTCAGTTCAAGCTTCTCAACAATCCGGTAGAGATATTAAGCTACGAGAATCCTGACGATAAAAAGGATCCTAAGAACGGTTCTATCAAAGCTATCAAGTGCATCAAGATGGAGCTTGGAGAGCCTGACGAAAAGGGCAGAAGAAAGCCTGTTCCTATAAAGGATTCAGAGTGGGAGATCCCTGTAGATACAGTTGTTATTGCAATCGGTACATCACCGAATCCGCTTATCAAGAAGACCACCAAGGGACTTGAGGTCAACAGCAGAGGCGGTATTATTGTCAATGAGGACGGACTTACTTCCAGAGACTCCGTTTACGCGGGCGGAGATGCGGTTACCGGTGCGGCTACCGTAATTTCTGCTATGGGAGCAGGAAAAACAGCGGCAGCAGCAATTGACGAACAGCTTAAGAACAAATAATATATTTACGTAGGTCAAGACTATGTAATCATTTTAAGATGCAGCCGTGCCGTACTTACGACACGGCTGTTTAAATATTCATAGTAAATTGCTTCCTGTGAATAATTTTCCGCTTTGCGAGGTGCCTGACCCGCGCGAAGCGGAAAATGTAGCAAGCGACCGCGCTCAGCGCTAAAATATGCCAAGGCATATTCTTTTTTATGCATCTTGTTTACATGGATGATCTCATATATAATAAACGGGTTTGCGGCTTTTTAACAAGTTTGTGATCGCTTTTACAATGAAGTAGTGCAATCTAAGACGGACGGTAAAAAGAATGACTGTATTTAATTTGATATCTATGCTCGGCGGACTGGCTTTGTTCTTATACGGAATGAGGATCATGGGCGACGGACTTAAACAAGGATCTTCATCGGCACTTAAGAGTGCTATGAGTCTTGTAACGAATAATCCGTTTATGGGATTTATCCTTGGATTATGTGTTACGGGTGTGATTCAGAGCTCCTCTGCAACAGTAGTCCTTACGGCAGGTATGGTGGGCGCCGGCATATTGAGTGTCAAGCAGTGCGTCGGTGTTGTTATAGGTGCACATCTCGGTACTACAGTTACAGGTCAGATCATCAGATTGCTTGATCTTGACGCCGGCGGCATGGTATGGATCAAGTTTTTCCAGCCATCGACACTTGCACCTTTGGCAGCCATCATAGGTATCGTACTTATCATGTCATGCAACAGCGGTAAGCCGAAGCTCTTCGGTACCATTGCTATAGGCTTTGGTATCCTGTTTACCGGACTTCTTAATATGACCTCATCTGTGAGCCCGCTTTCGGAGTCGGCTGCATTTTCACAGCTTTTTGCAAGCTTTTCCGGCCGTCCGGTATTAGGATTCTTTGCAGGATTGCTGACAGCTCTGCTGTTCCATTCTTCTGCTTCTGTAGGTATACTTCAGGCTCTTTCGGTCACAGGTTCGCTGACCTTTGGTTCGGTATATTCCATTATGTTAGGTATTTACATGGGTGACTGTATCATAACCGGACTCATGGTATCTATAGGTGCATCAACCAATGCCAAGCGTGTAGGATGCATTCATATCTTATATTGTATTGCCAAGGACACGGTTATAATTATCGGTGTGCTGCTGCTTAAATCCTTCGGATTTTTTGATCTCAGCTGGGATGCCGCAATCACATCAGGAGGCATAGCTAATGCCAACACCTTGTTCAACCTCTGTGCAGCCATAGTTATACTGCCGGTAAGCGGTGTATTGGTAAAGCTTTGTTATCGTCTGATCAAGGACACCGAAGAGGATGAGATCGCAACCAAGGCAGAACAGGTTGCTGCTACGCTTAATAAGAACCTCTATACTTCACCGGAGCTTGCATTGGCTGCGGCATCAAGCGTTATTTCCTACATATCCAAGACAGCATCGGATAATGTTGAGAGGGCTTTTTCCGTTATCAATAAATATGATGAAAAGCTGATTGCAGACATTGACAGAAATGAGGACGATCTTGATATGCTGACCGACAGGGTGGGAGATTATCTGAGTAATCTCTCATCACATGTAAGAGTAGGTTCGGAGACCAATAGACTCAATTATTATATCAAGTGCGTATCCGAGTTTGAGCGTATAGGCGATCTGGCAGACAATATTCAGGAAAATGCGGTCGATATGCACAATCGTAAGGTGGTATTTACTGTTAATGCGAATAAGGAGCTGTCCGTGCTTCATGCAGCCATTACAGAGGTACTGGATCATACACACAGTGCATTTGTAAGGAAGAGTATTAATGAAGCAAGATACATCGAGCCTATAGAGGAGGTTATCGATGATCTTATCTCGCTGCTTAAGTCAAATCACTATGAGAGAGTCAAGTCCGGAACCTGTACCATATTCTCCGGATATGTATTTCTTGACATACTGACTAATCTGGAGAGAGTCTCGGATCAGTGCGCCAATATAGGTGTTCACACCATAGCATTGCAGGATACCAGTGTTGCTGATGCAGAGCATGATTATATAAGAAATCTGCACATGGGTCTTGATGATGACTTTAACACGAAGTACAAGATGTATACTGACAGATATACGGCAAATGTTCCTGTTCTCGGAAAGCTTCACGGAGGCAGAACAGGCATGGCCGATATTGAAAAAATTGATAAAAATGACAAAGCTAACGAAATAGCTGAGTAATTTAAGCGAAAAGGCTTGCAATTAGATGGTTTATCTGATAATATACCAATTGCGCATTTTTAAGTAAGGGAGGTGGACTACCATGGCAAAATGCAATGTTTGTGGAAAGTCAGTGCTGTTCGGTAACGCAGTCAGCCATTCACATAGAAGATCCAATAAAATGTGGAAGCCAAACATTAAGAAGGTTAATGTACAGACAGAGGCAGGCAACAGAAAGATGTATGTATGCACATCTTGCCTCAGATCGGGTAAGGTTCAGAGAGCTGCAGTTGTAAAGGCTGCTCCGGCTGTAGAAGCTTAATCGATTATAAGTTTGTTATCGAAGGGGGCTGTCGCACTAAGCGGCGGCCCTATTTAAATACCCGGAGCGTTAATCGTT
>JAUNWP010000076.1 GCA_030540255.1 Eubacteriales bacterium
TGAGTATGATATACTTTTATAAATGCAGTATATTGTAGTTGAACTTTGAGGAATTGACATGAAACTTGTTCCGGGCTTGTATGAGCAGGTCATAAATAAAGAAATAGATAATGAGCTTAATGAGATAGCGGATGCATGCAAAGCTGTATCACCTATAGATAAGGCGGAAGCGTCAAAAATCCTCGCTCAGTACATGACAGATATTGTACAAAAGGGATTGGACAATATCGCTGATAACGGCGGTGGTGTGGTTGACCAGATAGAGCTGGTCAACCGTATTGTGAATGAAATAAAGGATAGTACGCAAGAAGCTGATTTTGCCGAGATGAATGTTGATCTCAAGGCAGAGCAGCTTTTTGCTGTTCTTAGAAATAACGATCCGTCAATTGTTGTAGGAAAGAAAGCTTCAGACACGGTCAGACCGGAGACTTCTATATCTCAAAGCTCATTATTTACGGGAGCAGTACATGAGCCGCAGATGTTTTCCGAATTGAAAAAAGAGATAGTCTCAGCTGACAGAATAGATATGCTCGTTTCATTTATTAAATGGAGCGGACTTAGACTTATTATTGATGAGCTAAGGGAGTTTACTCAAAGAGGCGGAGAGCTGCGCGTTATAACGACTTCGTATATGGGCGCAACTGATATTAAAGCTATTGAGGAGATAAGGAAGCTGTCAAATACGCTGATTAAGGTAAGCTATGATACAAAGATAACCAGACTACATGCAAAAACATACGTTTTCTACAGAGATACAGGATTTACGACGGCATATGTCGGTTCGTCAAACCTGTCAAATGCAGCAATATCAAGTGGACTTGAATGGAATGTCAAGATGACGAAGAAAGATCTTCCGGAGACAATTGATAAGATAGAGGCTACATTTGAAAGCTATTGGAATAGTTCAGAATTTGAATATTATGATGAAAGCCAGACGGAAAGGCTTGCACGAGCATTAAAGGCAGAAAAATTCCACGAGCTCAATAATGAAAATTTGTATACGGTAGATATTAACCCATATTCATATCAGCAGGAGATACTTGATCGCTTAGAGGCAGAGCGAGTCGTAAGAGGATATTACCGTAATCTGGTAGTTGCTGCGACAGGAACCGGTAAAACAGTAATATCTGCGTTTGATTACAGACAGTTTTGCAAAAAACATCAAGGCGAAAAATGTCGTCTTTTATTTGTGGCGCACCGAGAAGAAATCTTAAAGCAGAGTATGTACACTTTTAGGGCAGTTCTGAAAGATTCGAATTTTGGTGAGCTGTATGTAGGTGGATACAAGCCTGGAAATATTGATCATCTGTTTATTTCAATTCAGACCTTTAATTCACAGGACTTTATAAATAAGACAGACAAGGATTTCTACGATTATATAATTGTTGATGAGTTTCACCATGCAGCAGCTCACAGCTATCAGAGCTTATTGGATTATTATGATCCAAAGATATTACTTGGATTAACAGCCACACCGGAGCGTATGGATGGAAAGAGCATCCTAAGCCACTTTGATAATCGTATTGCGGCAGAGATACGTTTGCCGGAAGCCATTGATAGGAAGCTGTTATGTCCGTTCCAGTACTTTGGAGTTACGGATACGATCGATCTTGAGAATATTCGATGGAAAAATGGAGGATACGATAGGACAGAATTATCAAAAGTATATACTTTGAGTGGAGAAATTGCTAAACGGCGTGCAAATCAGATTATCGTGTCTTTATTAAAATATGCCACAGATATTGATTCGATAAAAGGACTTGGGTTCTGCGTATCGGTTGAACATGCCAGATTTATGTCGGAATACTTTAATCGCCACGGAATTCCGGCTATGCATCTTACCGGAGACTCACCGGATGAACTTAGAAATTCAGCAAAGGATAAACTTGTTTCCGGAGAAGTTAAGCTTATATTTGTTGTAGATATTTATAATGAGGGTGTTGATATTCCGGAAGTAAACACAGTTTTATTCTTGAGACCGACGGAATCACTCACTATATTTCTGCAGCAGCTTGGAAGAGGACTTAGATTAAGCAGCAATAAGGAATGTCTGACTGTTCTCGATTTTATAGGACAGGCAAACAAAAAATATAATTTTGAGAATAAGTTTGCAGCCTTATTAAGTGATGCCAATAAGGGAGTAGAAAAGGAAATTAAGAATGGCTTTGTTTCTCTTCCAAAGGGCTGTTATATACAGCTGGAGAAGAAAGCGGCATCATACATACTTAATAATATTAAGGCCTCTTATGGCAATACAGCAGCTATGATTGCAAGGGCAGCAAGCTTTACCAATGATACCGGGCTTGAGCTGACACTGGCTAATTTCCTAAGATATCATAGGCTTGATCCAAGGCAGCTATATAAATATATTTCATTTTCCCGTTTATGTGCGAGAGCAGAGACGAGAACAGATTTTAACGAGCCGGCCGAAGAAATAATAAGCAAAGCTCTGTTGAGATTATCAGGTATAGACTCACGAAGGTGGATCGGTTTCTTATTGAAAATATTGCCTGATATAGGACAGTTGCATAAGGAAACATTTTCAGCAATAGAAGCAAGAATGTTTCAGATGTTTTATATAACGGTATTTGGAAGTGCAATATTTAATTGGGAAAGCGTAGAGCTCAAGGATAATCTCTTATCACTGCAGCAAAGTCCGATAATGATGGGAGAAGTTGCCGAACTGCTAAGATACAAGCTTGAAGGAATTGATTTTATTGATTCAGAGCTTGAGCTTGGATTTGAATGTCCGCTTGATCTGCATTGTACCTATACCAGAGATCAGATGTTGGTTGCAATGGACTTTCTCAAGGCTAATACGGTACGAGAGGGTGTTAAGTGGTTGGATGATAAGCAGACAGATGTGTTGTTTGTGACCTTGAATAAATCTGATAAGGACTATTCGCCAACTACTATGTACAATGATTATTCTATCAACGACAGCTTGTTTCATTGGCAGAGCCAGAGCACAACCTCTGATAAATCATCAACAGGTCAGAGATATATTCATCATGCGGAACGAGGCAGCAGGGTATTGTTATTTGTAAGAGAGTTTAAAACTGATCGTTTATCCGGCGGAGCTGAAGGGTACACTTTCCTTGGCCCTGTTACTTATCTGAGACATACCGGCAGCAGACCTATGAATATTACCTGGCAGCTTGATGCAGCTATACCAGCTAAATATCTCAAGAAGACCAACAAATTGGTGGTTGGGTAGAAAATAAGTATTAGTCAGATCACAATAGATTTAACAGAAAAAAAACTAGGGCGTATAGAATAAAAACAGTATATTTTATACGCCCTATAATTATGTGCAGTGGCAATTATGATATTAAATGTCAAAGCCTCAAACGAAGATGAAATATAAGTATTTTTATAAAATTGCAGCTAATCAGTTTAAATAATTATTTTGGTATACTTGCTATCTGCTGTTATTTAATGATAGACCTCGTCTTGCGCATTCTTTAAGGATTCTGTTATCGTCAACATCTCTTGCAGCAACATCGAACTCATCAAGGTCTTCCATTTCATCCATATTTGATTCGTAGTAATAACCGCCTACATAGTCTCCTGTATATTTAATGTAGAAGGATATAGAGATATTTGATGATTTGCAATATTCTACAAAATCAGTGAGTAAATCTTCAAGATTAAATTCCCAAAAGGAGAACTCGATTATATATTTATGAAGTTGTTCACTGAAAGAGGTCTTCATACAATCAAGATCTGATTCTTCAATTTCATATAGGTCACTGCTCACGCAGTATTTGAAGAATTCTATAACATTATTGAGATTATTTATTTGTGTTAACTCGATAGTGCCGGAATTGAAAAGATACATTTTTAGCTATTCTCCTTACTAATACAGTTTGATAATTCAAAATTACGGAGCAGATCATTTGCAAAGGCAATCGTATAGCAGCTGTAATATCTTGCGCATTCAAGTTCGCATTCATCCATAGAGGTACAGCAGCAATTGCTTATCATAGAAATATTTAGATCTGTCCCGTTTTTGTTTATTAGTTTTTGTTGCATGTATTTTTTGAGTCGACTAAAAAGATTTTCAAATTTGAATTGCGCTTAATATACCGGGTTTGCATGCTTTGGTCAAGTCCCGGACTCAATTAACAGTTTTGGTATAGATAATGAAACCAAAACATATAAATATGACAATGTAAATGGAATTTTGCCTAGAGCGGTTGAAATGTTTACAGGATGTAAGGTTGGAGATGTAATTGAAATATTGGGAAAAGAATGGAGAATTGAGGACGTAATATTCTGAATCTTTTGGAAATTACTCTTTTTATGAATGTATTTAATGAATTTTGTTAAAATGCACGCCTGCGCAATGCGCAGGCGTGTGAGATATTACAGCAATTCTGCCATGTACAGCGGCAGATGGATTATTCCGTCTTTGATCATTACATCCTTGGTATAGAGGATATAGGAATTACCTATGACGGATGAAAAATGCTTTCTGAATTTATCCAAAGAAGAGTGCGAACGGTAGTTGCCGGATTTGACTTCTATAGGAGCAATTTTTTTTCCTTCGGTGATCAAAAAATCGATCTCCATATGATTCTCACGATTCTTATTATCGGAACGGGAATAAAAATAAAGCCGAGGTCTGTTATAGCGAAGCATCTGAGCAACAATATTTTCCATCAGCATTCCTTCATTTATATTCAGTTTATCAAAAAGGATAGCACGGTAAAGCTCGTTGTCCGTGTATATCTTATCCTCGAATGTATGAGTTACAAGCAGGCCTGTATCGGCCATATAGCATTTTTGAGTAGCATTGTCTGCGCTGAGTGCAAGTCCTACATGCGGATCTGTAGAGTTAAAACAGGTATTAACTATCATAGCTTCATTCAGCCATACAAATGAATCTTCGAAGCTTCTGAAACGAGCTTGTTTTCCGAGTGAAGAAAGCTTGTATTTTTTTTCTTTTTTTGAAAGCTGTCCGGGAATACCGTCGAATATAGCATATACTTTATCTTCATATCCTTCGGCAAATTTTGCAACATCCTCGCGATAAAGTCTTAGTATACGACGTTTGGCAATATCCGATGCTTCGAAGTTTTTTCCGTTTATATAAGCCGAAACAGACTGCGGCATGCCGCCGACTAAGATGTATTGACGGAAATCATTCATGATCTTGCGGTGTAAGGCTGCACCGAGAGGAGTCTTTGTTTCGAAACAGCGTCTGATCAGCGGATAAGTAGCCTCATCTCCAATAGCCCAAAGGAATTCCTCAAAGTCCATCGGAAACATCTCTATGTGATCCTCCTCAGAGGGAATGATAATGTCCTGTACATTCTTTTTCAGTCGTATCAATGAACCTGTCTCAAGGTAATCGAATCTACCGTCGGCTACGAGATATTTAATAAGCTGACGGGCTCTCGGATATTGTTGAACCTCATCAAATATGATCAGTGATTCACGTGTATAAAGTATTGTTGAGTAAAAGGCTGAAAGCTTTGCAAAAAAAAGGTCAAGGTCGGAACTGTCGTTGACGAACAGGTCAAGTACATCGGTAGGAGCTTGTCCGAAGTCAATCAGAATATAGCTTTTGTATTCGGCTCTGGCAAATTCTTCTGCTATGTAGCTTTTGCCGACACGACGTGCCCCGTCAATCATCATTGCACTGGTGCCGTTGCTACTGTTCTTCCAAGCGACAAGCTTGTTATATATCTTTCGTTTCAGCATTTCATCACTTCCTTTGCGGTCGCTGATTTTATAGGTAATATAGCTTGATAATAACCAATAAATCACGAAAACGCAAGTTCGGAAGCACTGATTCTGCACGAAAACGCAAGTTGTGAAGGAATGGCTATGCACGAAAACGCAGGTTCATGCCTGAATCAATAGAATTAAAAATGGCTGTCGCATACAGCGACAGCCAAGGAGTAAAGTGTTATTTTGGTAAAACAGCTTCATTTCTCATCAAAAAATTCAGCTTCAAGCATGGCGCACAGGCAGTGG
>JAUNWP010000077.1:0-3174 GCA_030540255.1 Eubacteriales bacterium
TGCTGTGCGAATTTTCTGATTTTCAAAAAGCTGTATTTTATCATTCATATTTTCTCCTATCATTTAAGCGTTGCAATTTCTAAACGTATGCAATTCCATACGTTTAAAGCAGTTGCCGAGGATATCTCGGTATTTGATTACGATTTTGCCAACGTCGGCAAAATGGTTTATATTGTCAATAGTCACTTATTTAGATATACTGAAAACAGCTCGTCTGCCATGCGTAGAAGGAGTTTCTAAAGTCGTCTTGTATAGCAAGGCGATTTTTGTTTGAACAGATTTTTTCTTACAGTAGGCAGGCGTATCATTTTGTTGACGTCAACAAAATGGTGACAATCTGTCACGGTTTCATTCTTTCAGTTGAAAAATCAACGTCTATCATATAGAGCTTTTCATTCCCTTCAGGTGAAGAATCCACAGAAAACGGAGCAGGAATTTCTTTCCCTTCATCTTCGTAATATATGCCAAGCGAAGAAATGCAATCTCTTGCCATCATCATTGCTTCGCCGATAGTATGTCCCTCTGTGTACTGATCAAAGTCAGGAATCCTTACGCAATAGCAGCCTTCACATTCCTGAATATAAACAGGGTAAGCAAGTGCATCTTTCATAACTACCTCCTTAAGCACGATTTTGTTGACGTCAACAAAATGGCAGCAATCTGTCACCGGTTGAAAAATAAAAACAAAAAGACCTTGAGAATTTCTTCCCAAGGTCTTATGCAACCAGACACGCTGGTCATTCCTTAATAACAGCAATAGATTAACATGCTCTTGGAAGAAATTCAATTTAAATCAAATCGTATCGTTTTGTTAATGCCAACAAAACGACAGTAGCTTTTATTGACAAATAAAATCAATAAGGTAAACTTTAATTGAACCACTGAAAACGCGAATGCGTCGTAGGTGGTGTTTTTTATTTGGAATTTTTGTCCTTGAGTCTTTTGCGCTCAGCCTGCTCTAATTGCTTTATGCTTTTCTCCGGTGTAGGCAGGTCTTCAGGCATTGTGCCGCCAAGCTCCTTGATGGTCTGACGGACCTTTGCCCCGACATCAAAGTGTGTTTGATTAGCGGCAGCTTTCCCTTGGATGTTGTCTCTCTTAAGCTTGGCTTCAGCCTGAGTTGCACGGAAGAGATTAGCGGCAAGCTCCTCATATCCCATGTGATCCAATATCTTCTCATTCTTTTTCAAGCCCTTGTGGGCATGTATATCCTTAGCAGTAAGTCCTCCGTATAAGCCCATGTATCCGAAATTCTGAAAAGTAGCATAGTCGAGTGAAGTTGTAACTCCGGCATCTTTGGCAGCAGCTACCAGCAGCTTATTATGCTCAGCCATCTCACGCCTTATTGCAAGGCGTTTCTGATCCTCAGTCATAGAGTCATAGTTCTCTATTAGCTCCTGTTGTCTTGTTTTTACTGCAAAGTAGGTCTGACCGAGAGCAATGATTTCTTTACGAGGGTCGCCGTTCTGAACTATAAGATAGCAGGCATAACGGGAGAGTTGATAATCCTCAACTTTCCTTTGGGATTCGCTACCTATATCGACCATTTTGCCAACGTTGGCAAAATGGTCAGAGATAGTATTTCCGCTGTTTTCGCAAGCTTTAATAGCACGAAGGATAACGCTTTCAAATCGACGCCATTGTTTGTATTCAAGCGCCTGTTGCAGCTCTCTTGCATACCAATATTCTTGGCCGTATTCGTTTATGTGTTTTATATTCTCAAAAATGTTTTCAGAATAATTTGTTATGTCGTTCATATTTACTCCTTTTGTTCAAGCTGCGATTTTGTTGACGTCAACAAGATGGTGACAATCTGTCACGCTTTACATCTGGATAAGCGATTGAAAGAACAGCGCCTTTCCTATGACGTATACTCCGTCAAGCTCATCATCACGGTAAATGAGCGGAGCGTACTTGGGATTTTCGGCTATGAGCTGGAGCGTGTGGGTCTCGGCGTAGAAGTAGACACGTTTAAGCGTGACCTCGTCACCGATAGCTACAACAGCGATCTCGCCGTTCTCGACATGATCGCACTGCTTTACGAATATAAGGTCACCGTCATATATCCTTGCATTGATCATTGAGTCACCTCTTGCGGTAAGGCAGTAGTCAGCATCTATATCTTCATCAGCTAATACGTAGCTGTCATGTTCTTCGTTGGCGTAGATCGGAGTGCCGCAGGCCACAGTGCCGAGCATGGGAATAGCTTTCTTGTGCACGTCTGAAAGGCGGGTAAGCCCGTAGTCCTCGGGAGTGCGAGCGGCAGCAGATGAGTCTTTATCTGAATTTAAAGTAACGTCTCCGTCAATCTGATTGAAGAGTTCGTCGAAATCTACATGCATAGCTTGAGCTGCCAATTTGATAATCTTAATTGATGGCGCAATAGGACTCCCAGTTTGAGGATTAACATTTTTTTCTAAAAAGCCGATATATGCCTTGCTTATGCCACTTGTCTTTGAAAAGTCAGTCATGCTTATTCCGTTATCTTTTCTATATCTATGAATAATGTCGCCGAGTGTTGCCATAATTGCTCCTCCTTTTCTGTATAATGGAGTATACAAAATTAGACAGACATTGTCAAAGAAATTAGACAAAAATACTTGACAATGAATATCTAACATATTAGACTGTGCGTATAACAAATTAGACTATATCGGAAAGGAGGAGATGACTCTTGATCTTTAGAGTTAAAGAATTAAGGGAAGCAAAAGGATATTCGCAAGAAGCATTATCCAAGAATTCAGGTGTATCGAGACAAATTATATATACTCTTGAGAACAATAAGACGGCTGTAACATCAACAGCAACATTAACGAGATTGGCTAATGCGTTAGATTGCAAGGTTAGCGACCTTTTTTGCGATTAATGTCTAATATATTAGATTTTCCGCGTAATGAAGTAGAGAAGAAGCTTAATATTCAGCTTAAGTAATTACTTAACTACTTAAGTATCTACTTAAGTAGCGACGAAGTAGAGGAGGTAACAAATGAATAAAGCAAAAGCTTTGATTCTTAAAACCATAAAAGAGGCAGTTGATCGGAGAGACCCGAGAAAGCTCGATCGAGCTGCCGATATGGCAAGGAGAGAGTACAGCCTTGGAACTATCACAGATAATGATATGGCAAGTATTGCCAAGCATATCTTAGAATGCAGGATTTTCTGCAAGTGAGGAGG
>JAUNWP010000077.1:3274-5901 GCA_030540255.1 Eubacteriales bacterium
GGAGGAGTACCGGAATGAAGGAAGAGGAGTATACGCTCAAAAGAGCCTCAGAGGATCTGGAGAACTATGTGCCGGAGGAAGAAGCACTTGCGATCAGAAGGCAGTTTGTCAGAAATTTTGGCTGGCTGTTGTCGCAGACAAGGGACGGAGTGCTCAGCTGTGATCTCGAAGTACCTGCAAAGGGCGTGGAGCATGTGGTCATCAAATATATTAACGGCGCTGAAAGACGAGTGAATGTCTCTCTTGACAGTTACGCAGCCATCATAAGAGACGTGGCAAAGCATTTCCAGTAAGGAGAACGAAACTTAGATTTAGTGGAGAAAAAAATGTTTATTGTAAGCAAAGATAAAAAAGCAATCATAAATACTGACAGTACAACGGTTATTTATGTTGGTTCGGATGGCATTACCATTAAAGCCGATTTTAAAAATGGGAGAGGGTGTCAGCTGGGACGTTACGATTCATTAGAAGAGTGTAAGAAAGCTCTGGAGATGATGGCGAAAGAAATGGGAAAGACAGATATTTTCCAGATGCCAGAATCAGCAGCAATTAAGGCTGAGATAGTAAAAAATGAAACATGCTGGCATCATGCAACGGGAAAGAAAACAAAGGGGCATGGTGGTTCATGAAGCAAAAGAGTATCAAAAATATTCGGCAAGAATTATTTATAAGGAGACCAGCGAGGCGTATCGCTTAATGCTCTGATAACACAGATACTGTGGGAGCATTTCAAGTAAGGAGCAATGCTCAGATGGAAGATGAAATCATAAAAACAATAACGGAGATATCAACGGACAGATCTCCTCACACTGTGTTTTCGGATTGGGTAGAGCTGATGGCTATAGCCACTCAGAACATTTGCTGCATCAATCATGATGATGTATGGGAGCGCAGAGAGGACAAGTACAAGCAGATATTGTCCGGTTATAAGGATCCTAATATATTTCCGCAGATGCACGGAATGCTCGTAGAAGCATTTGACGATCATATAAGTGATTATCTCGGATCCATTTACATGAGGCTTAGCATCAATCACAAGGGACTCGGACAGTTCTTCACTCCGTATCATCTCTCAAGGCTGGCGGCAACTGCCGGACTTCCCAAGGAAATACCGGAGATATACAAGATGAACGAGCCGAGCTGCGGCGGTGGGGGCATGGTCATAGCAACGGCGGATGAAATGCTTAAGCGTGGTATCAATTACCAAAAGGTTTTGAAAGTGGTAGCGCAGGATCTTGACTGGATGGCGGTACACATGTGCTATGTGCAGCTGTCTCTCTTAGGTATCGACGCTGTAGTCATACAGGGAGACTCACTGGCAGCAGGAAGCGTATTCAGCCGGCCGAAGAACTGCATATTCAGGACTCCTCGCAGTATGGGGGCATTATGGTGAAGGATGAAAGGGGAAAGCTTATCAATGAGATCTGCATGTATCTGACTCCGATTGTTCCGGATCTGAACGATGCCAAATCTGCATTGTACATGATTCTTGATTCATATGAGATCACCGGCCGGAGCACGGAGCTTGCAGAGGTGCAGACAGACCGTAACGATCATTTGGTCAGGCTGTTCCTCATAGCTAAGAGCGTGAAGGGATGCAGCAACAGGACGATACAGTTCTACGGCACCGAGGTGCGTAAGATCCTGCAGCGGATAAATAAGACTGTGGATGATATTACTGCGGATGATATCAGGCTGTACATGGCCATAAGGTCACGTAGCAACGGAGTATCAAATGTCACTATCGGCAATGAGATCAGAGCTTTCTCAAGCTTCCTGACGTGGCTGACGAACGAGGAGTATATCACAAGGAATCCTATGCTCAAGGTTGACAGCATCAAACAGGTTAAGAGCAAGAAGAAGGCATTTACAGAGATCGAGATAGAACAGCTGCGAATGGTAACGAAGGATGAAAGAGAAAGTGCAATACTCGAAGTCCTGTTGTCTACGGGATGCAGAGTATCGGAGCTTGTTGGTATTGCTATATCCGATATAGAGGGAGAACGAGTGCTTGTTCATGGAAAAGGTGCAAAAGACAGATATGTCTACCTGAATGCCAAAGCACAGCTTGCTGTTAAGGCATACCTTAATAAACGGAGTGACAGTAATCCTTATTTGTTTCCTAAGGGCTTGGGGATACTTGAAGCTCCGGAAGAAGAGAAGAAGCTGTTGCTTGGTAAGAAAAGCGAATGGTGGAAGTATCCGCAGCTTATAGTGGCTGGAACAATATCAACATCCACGATAGAGCAAACTACAAGGAGAATCGCAAAACGTGCCGGAGTAGAGAAGGCTAATCCTCATAAGTTCAGGCGTACATGTGCGACCATGGCACTCCGTCGAGGAATGCCGATAGAACAGGTATCGAAGATGCTCGGGCATGAATCTATAGAGACTACTCAGATCTATCTTGATCTGTCTGAAGAGGATCTGAAGCTTGCTCATAAGAGATATGTAATTTGATAACACAAATACTAAAAAGGAGCGAAGTATGAAGGAGACAGTAAGGAGCGTGAAAGTGCCTATACAGGTCGCTGCGGAGGTGCTGGGAGTCTCTCAATCGTGTGTGAGAGAGCGCATGAGACGAGGCATTTACCCGATAGGCCTGTACATAAGCAAGAAGCAGAGCG
>JAUNWP010000017.1:0-2264 GCA_030540255.1 Eubacteriales bacterium
GATCTTGCAACAGGCAGCACCAAGGACATAATTCACAGCATAAGAGAGGTTCTCATGCAGCTTCCCGATGATACTCAGGTTCTTCCCGGACATGAGACATTTACGACTATAGGAAGAGAGCGAAAGCAGAATACCGTTATGCGCATGGGAGGCTTCTGCTGATTTTGCAGGAGTCGGATCCATGAGGCATTTTAAGGAGGTTTAATGACTAAAATATACAAAACTGTATTTTGGGTACTGGCGGCAGGCATATGTATTGTGATATTATCTATCAGACCACTGGCAGCAGAGTTCAATACGGAAGCTAAGTCCGGGACAGGCACGGGTTATACCGTGATCGGAAACGGAAGCGGCGGATCCGGAGAGATAGTGATCAGGACTATCAATGCTGCGGAAACCAAGTCTGAAAGTAATAAGTCTTTGGGTAATACCGATAATGCCGATCCGGTCAAGGAAAAGGATGCTTCGGCAGAAACACAGTCCGGCAATAATGTCGTGAGCGGAAGCGGAGACGATACCGTGTACAGCTTTGAAGGAAAGCAGTACACGAAGGAGTCGCTCTATGGCAGCCGTACACTTACCGGATATGCGGCTGAGGAAGGCGGTACCGATATGACTTATTCGGGAAAGAGAGCCAAGGCTCATCATACCGTAGCTACTCCTTCGGATATACCGATCGGAACGGTGATAATCATCGAGGGCATCTCGGGACCGAACGCATCAATGTATAACGGTGTATATGTTGTTGAGGACAGAGGCGGAGCAGCTCTTGAATCCAAGGGACTTATCGATATCTTCTGTGCATCGTATGATGAGGCATATGCCGTAACTGCAAGTGGTTGGAATAAAGCAAATATTTACATAGCCAAAGCAGTACAATGAAATCGGATTTAGAATTATATATACACATTCCTTTTTGTGAAAAAAAATGTAACTACTGTGATTTTCTGTCATTCAAAGCAGGAGCGGATACTCAGGCAGATTATG
Source organism: Eubacteriales bacterium (assembly GCA_030540255.1). Classification (GTDB taxonomy): domain Bacteria; phylum Bacillota; class Clostridia; order Lachnospirales; family Lachnospiraceae; genus Avilachnospira. The sequence continues at coordinate 988 of JAUNWP010000017.1, forward strand.
TATCACAGTTGATAAAAGAGCTTACGGTAATGTCGGCGCAATGCGCAAATTACACTGTAAGCTCTGTTTTTGTGGGCGGAGGAACACCGTCCTTACTTCAGGCATCTCAGATAGAAGATATTATTTCAGCGATAAGACGCTGCTATGATCTTGCAGAGGATGCAGAGGTAACCATTGAATGCAATCCCGGATCGGTAATGAGGCATAAGCTTGCAGCATACAAAAAAGCCGGAATAAACAGATTGAGCATAGGCTTGCAGTCGGCTGATAACGCCGAGCTTAAGCTATTGGGACGCATACACAGCTATGAGGAATTTCTTAAAACCTATCAGGCTGCACGTATGGAGAAATTCGACAATATAAATGTAGATCTTATAAACTGTATCCCTATGCAGAGCATGACGAGCTGGCGAAAAACTTTGCGCAGTGTAACTATGCTTAAGCCCGAACACATTTCCATCTATAATATGATAATAGAACCGGGTACACCGTTCTATGAGATGAAGCAGGAAGGCGTGCTTATGATGCCATCGGAGGATGAACAGGCTGAGATCGATGAATTTACCCGCAGCTTTATGAAGAAGTCAGGCTATGAGAGATACGAATTCAGCAACTGGGCGAAACCGGGACATGCATGCAGGCATAATCTGGGATACTGGCAGGGTGTACAGTATCTGGGATTCGGTATAGGTGCCGCATCATACATGAACGGATGCAGATGGAAGAACACTTCCTCTATAGAAGAGTATATATATGCTCATTTCGAGGAAGATGGGATGCAGGCTGTGCAGGGAATACGCAGGGAATTCAAGGAGCTTAGCCGGGAGGAAAAAATGGAGGAGTTCATGTTCCTGGGCTTAAGATGTACAGCCGGGGTTTCCGAGATGAATTTCAAGGGACGCTTTGGGGTAGGAATTGCGGATGTCTACGGAGAGCAGCTTGCCAAGTATACGGCTATGGGGCTTATGGAGCATGAGGGCGGAAGGTATCGCCTCAGCGAGAGGGGCATTGAGGTGAGTAATATTATACTTAGTGACTTCCTGCTGGACAGAAATTAAGATATTCGCAAATCGCTGTGCGATTTTGCTCATAAGGATGCGGGGCTTAAGAGCCTGCGCTTAAGTGTCGCAAACAACTCGATCACTAACGTGATCCATACCATATCAGCAAGCCGATATGGCATGTACATCCGCTATTTTCATCCTTTCAGATGCAAGCAGCATCCTATATTCGCAAATTGCTGCGCAATTCGCTCATAAGGATGCGGGGCTTAAGAG
>JAUNWP010000017.1:2364-35735 GCA_030540255.1 Eubacteriales bacterium
GGGCTTAAGAGCCTGCGCTTAAGTGTCGCAAACAACTCGATCACTAACGTGATCCATACCATATCAGCAAGCCGATATGGCATGTACATCCGTCATTTTTATGCTTTCAGATGCAAGCATCTGACGCATGAAAATAACGTCTGTCGAGTTGTTTGGCTCATATTATAAATTTCACATGATGAACACATTTAACCGCTTGACTTTTGTCAGGCGGTATTATATTATACCAGTGTTAGCAATCGAAGGATAAGAGTGCTAACAAAGATGAAGGATGAATCGGTGTTGAGATAATGGAATTGGATGAGAGAAAAACAGTCATATTGAAGGTTATCATCAAGAGTTATCTTGAGACGGGTGAGCCGGTGGGATCGAGAACGATCTCAAAGCTTTGCGGACTTAATTTAAGTTCTGCGACAATTCGTAACGAGATGAGCGATCTTGTTGAGATGGGCTATATAGAGCAGCCTCATACATCTGCGGGACGTATTCCTACGGATAAGGGCTATCGCTTCTATGTAGACAGCATTGTCAGTGAGAATGACCGCAAGATGACGGCTATGACCTCTCAGATGCTTGAGAGAGTGGATAAGCTTGAGCTGCTTCTTAAGAACATAGTCAGAGCACTTGCAAGCGATACCAATTATGCCGCACTTATCAGCGGACCCAACACTTCAACTGTCAAGATCAAGTATATTCAGCTCAGTGTTCCGAGTGAGGAGCAGGTACTGATGCTTCTTGTGCTTGACGGTAATGTCATCAAGAATGAGTTACTCAACATTGAGGAAAGCATGGATTATGAGACAGCCATGAACCTCACCGTCATGATGAATAATCATCTGAGCGGATTGAGTCTCAGGGAGATCACTCCTAAGCTTATCACCGATATTATGGTTCAGGCAGGTGCCCAGAGCAGTAATGTCAAGATCATACTCGATGCCATAGTCGAGATGCTTGAGCAGGGTGAGAGCAATCACGATATATTTACGTCGGGAGCCAAGAATATATTCAAATATCCGGAGCTTACCGATATAGATAAGGCATCACAGCTTATTTCCGCATTTGAGGAAAAGGATAAGCTCAATGATCTTGTCAACGAAGTTACGGAGCTCAGTGTTACCGAGGGCAACGCAGGAGGCAACATAAGAGTTTATATAGGCGGTGAGGGACCAATCAAGAATATGAAGGATTGCTCGCTGATCACAGCCAATTATGAACTCGGAGACGGTATGACAGGTGTGATCGGAGTAATAGGTCCTAAGCGTATGGATTACGAGAAGGTCATGCATACCATCAACGGTATTAAGGATCAGCTTGATAACAGCTTCTCCGATAAGAATAAAAAGGAAGATGATTGATATGACAGATAAAGACGAAATAAAGACAGAACAGGAAACTGCGGATACAGCCTGTTGTGAAGAAAATACAGATAAAGAGGCAGAGCTTAAGGATACCGAGGAAGCTGCAGACGAGCAGGATGCAGCTGACGAGGCTGAGGCTGATAAGACTAAAGACGGTGCCGAAGAAGCAGGTGATAACGCGAAGCCCGATAAAAAGGATAAGCAGATCGAAGAGCTTAACGATAAATATAAGAGATTATTTGCAGAGTTCGACAATTTCCGTAAGAGAACGGATGCGGAGAAGGCAGGAATGTTCATCGAGGGTGAGAGAACGGTACTTCTCAAGGTGCTTCCGCTTATAGACAATTTTGAGAGAGCTATCGCAAGTATTCCGGAGGAGCAGAAAGAAACAGCATTGGCTGAGGGCATTGATAAGACCTACAAGTCATTTATGTCACAGCTTGCAGAGCTTGGAGTTACTCCGATAGATGCGGCAGGCAAGCCGTTTGATGCCAATCTACACAATGCTGTAATGCATATAGAAGATGAGGAAACAGATGAGAACACCGTAGTTGAAGAATTCCAGAAGGGATATATGTTCAAGGATAAGGTTCTCAGATATTCAATGGTTAAGGTAGCCAATTAATATATAGTACAGTTACGAATTTTTTACTTTCACAGTTTGGAGGATATAATCATGAGCAAGATAATCGGTATTGACCTTGGAACAACAAACAGCTGCGTAGCAGTTATGGAAGGCGGTAAGCCGACAGTTATCCCTAACGCAGAGGGACAGAGAACAACACCGTCTGTTGTAGCATTTACAAAGACAGGTGAGAGACTTGTAGGAGATCCGGCAAAGCGTCAGGCTATTACCAACCCTGACAGAACCATTTCTTCTATCAAGAGACATATGGGAACAGATTATAAGGTAACTATCGACGGTAAGTCATACACACCTCAGGAGATCTCGGCAATGATCCTTCAGAAGCTTAAGGCAGATGCAGAGAGCTATCTCGGTGAGACTGTATCAGAGGCAGTTATAACAGTTCCGGCTTATTTCAATGATGCACAGCGTCAGGCAACAAAGGATGCAGGTAAGATCGCAGGTCTTGATGTTAAGCGTATCATCAACGAGCCTACAGCCGCAGCACTTGCATACGGACTTGAGGACGAGAAGGAGCAGAAGGTCATGGTATATGACCTCGGCGGCGGAACATTTGATGTATCTCTTATCGATATCGGAGACGGCGTAGTTGAGGTTATGGCAACCAACGGTGATACTCACCTTGGCGGAGATGATTATGATAATGCTGTTATGAACTGGCTTGTAAGCGAGTTCAAGAAGGCAGAGGGCATAGATCTTTCCAATGATAAGATGGCTATGCAGAGACTTAAGGAAGCAGCAGAGAAGGCTAAGAAGGAGCTTTCTGCAGCTACTACTACAAATATCAACCTTCCGTTCATCACAGCTACACAGGATGGACCTAAGCACCTTGATATGACTCTTACAAGAGCTAAGTTCGATGAGCTTACTGCAGATCTTACAGCACGTACAGATGTTCCTGTACAGAATGCAATGAAGGATGCAGGCGTTACAAATGCAGAACTCGGCAAGGTACTTCTTGTAGGTGGTTCTACACGTATGATCTGCGCTCAGGATGAGGTTAAGAAGCTTACAGGCAAGGAGCCTTCAAAGACTCTTAATCCTGATGAGTGCGTAGCTATCGGTGCTGCCGTACAGGGTGGTAAGCTTGCAGGTGATGCCGGCGCCGGCGATGTTCTTCTTCTTGATGTTACACCGCTTACACTCAGCATTGAGACTCTCGGCGGAGTTGCTACTCCTCTTATCAAGAGAAATACAACTATCCCGACAACAGCTTCACAGATCTTCTCAACAGCAGCAGATAACCAGACAGCGGTTGATATCCACATCGTTCAGGGTGAGCGTGAGTTTGCCAAGGACAATAAGACACTCGGTCAGTTCAGACTTGACGGTATTGCTCCGGCTCCGCGCGGAATCCCGCAGATCGAGGTTAAGTTTGATATCGATGCCAACGGTATCGTAAATGTATCTGCCAAGGATCTCGGAACAGGTAAGGATGCTCATATCACTATCACATCCGGCTCCAACATGTCACAGGATGATATTGATAAGGCAGTAAGAGAGGCTCAGCAGTACGAGGCAGAGGATAAGAAGAAGAAAGAGGGAATCGACACAAAGAATGAGGCTGACTCTATGGTATTCCAGACAGAGAAGGCACTCAAGGAAGTAGGCGATAAGGTATCTGATTCCGATAAGGCAGCTGTACAGGCAGATGTTGATGCACTTAAGAATGCTCTTGCAGCACTTCCGGCAGACGGAACACTTACAGATGATCAGATCTCTAACATCAAGTCTCTCAAGGAGAAGCTTATGACATCTTCACAGGGAGTATTCACAAAGATGTATGAGCAGGCTCAGGCAGCTCAGGGAGCAGCAGGAGCTCAGGGTAGTGATGCAGGCAGCACTCAGCAGAGTGCACCGCATGACGACAATGTAGTTGACGGTGATTACAAGGAAGTTTGATCGTAATTGACAAACGAAGATAAACATTGTGACTGAATGGCTTTGACATATCAGTTGCACATATTACTACCGATGGCGAAGTATTTTACTTCGCCATACGGTATGTTTGGAATTATAATAGCTTGAGGATGAAACATGGCTGAAAAAAGAGATTATTATGAGGTATTGGGAGTAGATAAGTCGGCTGACGATGCGACTATCAAGAAGGCGTACAGACAGTTGGCAAAAAAGTATCATCCCGATTCCAATCCGGGAGATAAGGAGGCCGAGGCCAAATTCAAGGAAGCCGGCGAGGCATATGCCGTATTGTCGGATCCGGAGAAGCGAGCTGCGTATGACAAGTACGGTCATGCGGCATTTGATCCGAACTCTGCGGCAGGTCGTGCTTCGGGCTTCGGCGGATTTGATTTTAACGGAATGGATTTCTCCGATATATTCGGAGATCTGTTCGGAGGCGGTTTCGGTTTCGGAGGCGGCGGCTACAGAAGCTATGGCAGTCAGACCGCAGCAAGACGCGGAGCCGATGTCAGAGCTGTGATACGCATCAATTTTAATGATGCCGTATTCGGATGTGAAAAAGAAATAGATATCAATTATAAGGATACCTGTAAGAGCTGCAACGGAAGCGGCGCTAAGGCAGGAACCTCACCGGAGACCTGTCCTAAGTGTCAGGGACGAGGCAAGGTTACGATGATACAGAACAATCCGTTCTTCGGACAGATGCAGACTGTAACCACCTGCCCGGATTGCGGAGGTTCGGGTAAGATAATTAAGGAGAAGTGTCCGGATTGCCGCGGAACGGGATATATTCAGGGCAAGAAGCGCTTTAAGATCAATATTCCGGCAGGTATAGACGACGGACAGGCAATAAGACTTTCAGGTGCCGGAGAGCCGGGCAGCAACGGAGGACCGAGAGGCGATCTGTTGGTTGAGGTTTCGGTAACCGAGGATCCAAAGTTCAAGCGCCAGGGCAACACGATATTCTCAACGATATCTGTTCCTTATGCCAAGATGGTGCTCGGAGGTCCGATACATATCAATACCGTTGACGGTAAGGTTGAGTATCAGATCAAACCGGGAACACCTACAGATACCAAGGTGCGCTTGAGAGGCAAGGGAGTACCGTTTATCAATAACAAGAGTGCAAGAGGAGATCACTATGTAACTCTTATGGTAAAGGTTCCTACGGCACTTAATGCCGAGCAGAAGAGGGCACTTAAGGAATATGCTTTAAGCTGCGGAGAAGATCCGGATAAGGTATAAAACAATATCAGGTTTAAGATCGGTATTCGTATGAATAAGATCATGTTATAAAGCGGAATCGTAAGGTTCCGCTTTTTGACTTTATACAGTCAAGGTGATAAAATTTACCAAGTGGACTGTCTCAACGGCAAGTGCACAGATCTATAAATAAAATTGGAGAAGATCGTATATGACATATAATGGAGCTGATATAATTTTTCCGCATCTTGGCATTGTGATAAGACATCTCAGCAATCATATATCTCTGTTCGGAAAATTTGATATTGCATATTACGGAATCATTATCGGAATCGGTATGCTCCTGGCGTTGTTTGTTGTCGAGACCGATGCGAGACGCCATGGAAATGACTCCGGCATCTATTATGATTTCTTTATATTAGCAATCATTTTCGGTGTACTCGGAGCAAGGCTCTATTATGTTATATTTGAATGGGACTACTATAAGGGAGACCTTATGCGTATCCTTAATATACGTGAGGGCGGACTCGCCATATACGGAGGTATAATAAGCGGAGCTGTTACTGCTGCAGTTTTCTGTAAGATTCGCAAGATCAGTTTCCTTAAGCTCTCTGACAGCGCTATGCTGGGAGTGCTTGTAGGCCAATTTATAGGTAGATGGGGCAATTTCTTTAATTGCGAAGCCTTCGGCGGATACACGGATTCACTCTTTGCCATGCGTATCAAGGCTTCGCTTGCCAATCCGTCCATGATTTCAGATGAGCTTGTCGCTCACATGATCAATGACAACGGAATTAAATATATACAGGTTCATCCGACCTTCCTGTATGAATCAGTATGGAATTTTCTGACATTTATAATCCTGTATATTTACGCAGGCAAGAAAGAGCCGGGCTCCGGCAATGTCACAATAATGTATTTCTTGTGCTACGGACTCGGACGTTTCTTTATTGAGGGACTTCGTACGGATCAGCTCAAGATACCGGGCACGGGCCTGGCTGTATCACAGTGTCTGTCATTGCTGCTTTTTGTAAGCATGCTTATTATAATAGCAGTGCGCAGAGCAAAGCATAATAAGGCAGCGGAGGCAGGTGCTGTAAAACAGTAATTTACAGTAGATATTAACTATATGCAGCTATACAAAAACACCCTCTTTACCGAAGTTGATCCGGTAGAGAGGGTGTTTTTAGATCTCACAGGAAACTTTGTCCTATGAAATCAAAAGTACTCTGAGGGATGCGCATTCGTGCGAAGGAAAACAGTGTTGCTGTGCATTACAGCAGTGCCTCACTTATGCCTTCTGCTAAACAATGCCTTAATATGCTCTGCGGCATCCTTGATTCTGTCGGCAACGCCTTCCTTATCGATCTCAGCCTCATTAACAGGGACATGAGGAGAATGCTCCATAAAGTAAGCTTGTGAGTCGAACATATCGGCTCCGCATTTGCGTCCGTATGAGCCGTCGGACATTATAAAGCAGGCCTTGGCCGTATCACGCAGCTGAGACTGCAATATCCACTTGAGCTGACCCTTCAGATATGGATCTGTAATAGGACAGGCAATCTCTACTCTGCGGTTAAGGTTACGTGTCATAAGATCGGCAGAGGCAATGTAGAAGCGTTCATCTTCACCGCGTCCGAATAGATATATACGTGCATGCTCAAGGTAACGTCCTACAATACTGGTGATATGCACATTATTGGTATATCCGGAGATACCCGGCAGTATGCAGCAGATACCTCTGATTATAAGCTGGATCTCGACACCTGCCTTGCTTGCTTCGCTGAGTTTATTCATTACATCAAGCTCGGTTACCGAATTGGCCTTGATGCAGATGTATCCGTCAGAGCCCTTTTTGATCTCGGCATCAATATTTTCGCATATAGCATTTTTGATGCCGTAAGGAGAAACACAGAGGGCCTTGTAATCGCCGTCAAGATTATTTACCAGCATATTGCGGAAGAAACAGGCTGCATCCTCACCTATAACATCGGAAGCTGTCATAAGGCTGAGATCGGTATACATGGTATTGGTCTTCTCATTATAGTTTCCTGTGCCGATCTGAGTGATGTAGTTAAGCTTGCCGTGGGTACGCATGGTTATAAGACATATCTTGCTGTGGCACTTGAAGCCCTCCATACCGTAGATGACCTGACAGCCGGATTCCTCAAGCATCTTGGACCAGGCGAGATTGTTAGCCTCATCAAATCTTGCACGAAGCTCCATAAGTACGAGGACTTCCTTACCGTTTTCTGCGGCACGGCAGAGTATGTGTGCAATCTTGGACGAGGATGCGAGTCTGTAAATGGTGATCTTGATGGATAATACCTCAGGATCGTCGGCAGCCTCGCTTAGCAGTTTGAGAAACGGCTCAACCGAATCATAAGGATAGAAGAGCATTTTGTCGGATTTTCTTATCTGACTTATCATGCTGTGAGTGCTGCTGATATCCTCTGCTTTTCTCGGAGTATAGGGCTTATACAGCAGAGGCTTGACTGTCTCCTTATCGAGCTCGCCTATCAATGAAAATACATATTTCATATTAAGAGGACACTCATCTACGAAGGCCTGGTGTGCTTCAATATTGACAATAGATAAGAGCTTGTCAAAGAAAGGCTTGCTCGGCTTTTGATTTAGCTCAAGTCTTACAACCGAGAGATTATCCCTCTTTTTAAGCAGCAGGCTTATCTGACGTCTGAAGTCTTCCTCATTGTCATCGAATTTCTCATCATCAAAGCTTATGTCGGCATTACGTGTGACGCACATGATGCATGCCTCATCCACAAAATATGCGTTGAACAATGATGGCATCATATGGAGCAGGATATTTTCCGTGCGTACATATCGATTACTGTCCGGAAGCATTATGTAGGGCGGAATTGCTTCAGGCATGGAAATAAGTCCGATAGCATTCTTTCCCTTCTTATCGGACAGGAGCGCTGCAGCGTGCAGACGCTTTCCTACTATATGCGGAACCGGATGATGCGGACCGATTATAATAGGAGAGAGTATAGGCAGCATATTGAGCTTAAAATATCTGTTTACAAATTTGTTCTCCTCCGGTGTAAGCTTTGAGACCGGAACGTCCTCTATACCGTGTTGCTTAAGGGACGAAGCAACGGACTTGTAGATTTGTTTCTTGAGATTAACAAGACCCGGTACTGTGCGGTATATCCTGTCCAATTGCTCATCAGCCGTAAGTCCGGTCTTATTGTCCTTCTGTCCGGGAGAGAGGTGAGCTATATCAAACAGACTTCCGACTCTTACCATAAAGAACTCATCCAGATTGCTTGAAAATATCGATATGAACTTAAGGCGCTCAAGCAGAGGTACTGTTTCGTCGGCAGCCTCTTCGAGAACACGCTGATCGAATTTTAGCCAGCTTAATTCACGGTTCTGTGTGAACGGATGACTTATTGATTGCATTTCAGAACTTTTTGACATAAATATCCTTCCCTGACACCATATTTGCTTACTATCAATTCATCGGCATCGAATGCCGTAAATATGTGGTGCAATATCATAATTCCCGGAATCATAGTGTGGATTCGATCGGCCTCAAGCTTAAGTATAAGATTGGCAGCAGCCTTATCCCCCTTAAACAGTATGCTGCACAGAGCCTTTAATTGTTCGGCAGTTATATGTGAGCAGCTTTCCGACAAGCCGAACACCTTGCGTGAAAGCTTCATAACGGCACGTGAGGTACCGCCTACACCAATTATGGGGCTGTGCTTTTCCTTAGGCAGCATACCGGTATCGTCGATTTCTTCCTTGATCACTTTGTTTATACGCTTCTGTGAACCGGCTCCGGGGATTATATGTTTAACACAGCTCTTGTATAGGCTTAGCGAGCCGACATTAAAGCTGACGGACTCAATAGGCTTAGAGTTATCAAAGGTTACAAGCTCGGTGCTTGCTCCACCGATATCTATGAAGGCACCCTCGGTAATGCTGAGCTCCTTCATTGCACCGGCATATCCGAGGAGAGCTTCCTCTCTGCCGCTTAAGACCTCTATAACAAAGCCGGTAACATTTTTGATCTCATTAAGTGCAGACACCGAATTGGCTATATTTCGGAGAGATGCCGTGGCAAATACATGCGGCTCAGGTAATCCCAGGCTGTCAAGCATATGCTTAAAGCTTAAAAGACCGTAGCAGGCACAGGCAATGCCCTCAGTAGAGAGTATTCCGTCTTCAACATATCCCGCAAGACCTGCCATGACTTTTTCTCTGAAGAGGATTTTGAAGCTGTCTCCGTCAGACTCATACAGAGTAAGGCGCATTGAGTTTGATCCTATATCTATTATCGAATATTTCATGCAAATGTTTCCTTATCTCACTGCCTGTCTCAAAATAAAGGCTTATTAAAATTTGAATAATTCTTCAGGATACATAGAAAGCCTTCGGGCAAGACAGTAATTGCTTTATTTTATTTCATTATATTTATCTGTATGATAATCCTGCAAAATAAAAAAAACACATAGAATATGTAAAATTTGAGTAAAGAATGTCCCGCAATCACGAAGACTGCGGGACAGGATAGTATTTTCAATATTTAATTTTGAATATAAGCAAATTCGAATCAGACTATGCTATATCGGAAATGCATATTTGAAACATGAAAGTAAGAACTTATTGATTCTTGTTGTAGCTCTCGAGTGTTCCGTCGTCCTGCATCTTTGACATGAGGATCTGCTCTACGTTCATGCCCTCCCAGCGTCCGTGAAGGAATCTGTCCTTAATTCTGAACCAGAAGATGATACCAAGAACTATCCAGATACCAAGGATTATGAAGGAAGGTACACTCAGGAATCCAGGTGATCCCGGTATGAAGGAAAGGATGATGAAGAATGCCGATAATATAGTACCGATCGCACTTATTATCGTCTGTCCCACAAGACCTTCTTTCTTTGACATCATTGTTGCTGTCGCACAGGTATAGGTGAAACCTACAGCTGCACCTACGCAGGTCATATCAACTATCCATACAAGTACGTTTCTTCCGAAGAACGGGCAAACGATAGATATTGCAAGAAGGAAATATGTGGCCTTGTCAGGTGTTCCGTACTTAGGATGAAGCTCACCGAAAACTGCCGGAAGAGCATCAGCGTAAGACATTGAGAACAAAAGACGGCTTGCTGCGAGATAGAATGCGTTCATACCGGAAAGTACGGCACAAAGCATTGCAATACCTATAAATACAAGGCCTATACGTCCTATCGAACTAAGGACCATCTCACCTGTAGCCCAGTCAGGGTTGGTAAGCATCATAGGTCCCCAAGGCTGTACAACTGCTGTAATGAATACAACTGCCGCATAGATGCATGCGCCTACCATGATGGCAGCTACCATAAGTCCGAGAGCAGCCTTATGTGAGAAGCTGTACTCCTCGGCAGCCTGCGGTATGCAGTCGAAACCAACGAAGCAGTAAGGTGCGTAGCATGCAACTGCTATGATACAAGCAAGACCGCCCTTAGGAACTACTTCACCGTTAGAGATCTCTGCGAACATAGGCTTAAGGTTATTGAAATCAGGCTTTGTAAGCAATACTCCGATAAGAGCGAAGAGTACTGAACCTGCAAGCAGGACTGCAACTGTGGTCTGGAACCAGCCTGCCGACTTAACGCCCTTAACATTCATATAGCCGAGTACAAGGATGAATGTACAGCTGAGTAATGCTTCACCGAGGTATACCTGCCAGCCGGCGATGTTCCATAACGGACAGAACTGGAATACTCCCGGGAAAAGATAACGGGTGATAAGTCCGATTGCTGTACTGTTAAGAGGAATAAGTGACCAATATCCGAGAACGATCATCCATCCGCAGATAAAAGCGTGCTTCTTTCCGAAGGAAGCATCGGCATATACGAACTCTCCTCCCGAAAGCGGGAACTTCTTGATGCAGTAACCATAGCTGATAGAGATGATTGACATTACAACACCGCCGAGCAGAAGACCGATTATTGCACTCGGGCCTGCCTTTGGAAGGAAATTGGTACCGGGCATAACGAATGTGCCCCAACCGATGATTGCACCGAGCGCAAGCGCCCAGATATCCATTTTCTTAAGGTCCTTTTTAAAAGCACCGGTTTGTTGTTTCTCAGATGACATTTGGTAACCCCCTTTTTCTGAATATTGATAAATATTTATCAACAACATCGATTGTAACTTAGCTTTTATGATTGGTCAAATGCAATATTAATAATCGAAGTAGGAAAATAATTGTAAAAATTGTGAAAAGTACACAAAAATGAGTAAAAACAGTCTTCAAGCAGCAAAAATCATCTTAATTAAAGCGTTTATGAGTGAGCTTAGATGCATAAAAATTGCTAATGGATAAACGATGAACATTTCACCTTAAAATTTAAAATCTGCTTTCAAATTTGATAATTTTCGATATTAAATAACCGCCGTGATCATCATATATAAAAAAATTGTCGGGAGCATGGTTCGGTACCTTTTTGGAGCATTATAAATTATCTTATCCGAGAACTCTAAGCTTCGTTAAACAGACAGGTCGATCAGACAAAAATTTCTTAATAATGTTTGAAGAAAGATAGGCACTTTCTATTGACTTTTCCGTGTTTTTCTCTAAAATTTAACTAAAAGGTGTCAAAAAGTGTAAGTAAGTGTAAGAAAGTGTCAAATATTCAATGTTAATGGGCGAATACAACCACACGATCGATGCAAAAGGCAGGGTAACCATACCTGCCAAGTTTCGTTGTGAGTTGGGAGACCATTTCGTTGTCACCAGAGGACTTGCAAACTGCCTGTCGGCATATTCTTATGAAAGATGGCAGAAGATAGAAGAGAATCTGAGCAAGATCTCACTTACCAACAAAGCAGGAATGAAGCTTACCCGTCTCATATTGGGCAATGCCATAGAGTGCGAGGTCGATAAGATGGGAAGGATACTTATTACTCAGACACTTCGTTCCAAAGCAAATCTTGATAAGGAAGTAGTGCTTATAGGACTCGGAGACAGAATAGAGATATGGAACAAGGATGCCTGGGCTGAGGTTAACTCCGAGGATGCATTTGACAATATGTCCGATGAAGAACTTGATGCACTTGAGGGCATAGAGCTGTGAGTGAATTTTCGCACATATCCGTGCTTTTAAACGAAGTAATAGAAGGACTTGAGATAAAACCCGACGGGATCTACGCAGACGGAACAGTCGGCGGAGGCGGACATTCCTATGAAATAGCCGCAAGACTCAGTGACAAGGGAAGACTCATAGGAATAGACAGGGACGAGGATGCCGTAAAGGCGGCGAGCGAGAGACTTGCCTGTTACGGGGACAAGGTCAAAGTGGTCAGGGGCAATTACCTTGATGCCGTTAGTATATTAAAGGGGATGGGCATCACGGGAGTTGACGGATTTCTTCTTGATCTCGGTGTATCGTCTCACCAATTCGATGATGCCGAGAGAGGCTTTTCCTACAGAAGTGATGCTCCGCTCGATATGCGTATGGACAGACGTGACGAATTAAGCGCCTACAATGTTGTCAATGAGTACAGTGAATCCGAATTGTTTCGTATTATCAGAGACTACGGCGAGGACAAATTTGCCAAGAACATTGCAAAGCACATCGTAAGGGCAAGAGAAAAAAAGCCTATAGAGACTACCTTTGAACTGAGCGAGCTGATCAAAGCGGCAATACCGGCTAAGATGCGTGAAGGCAAAGGACATCCCGCCAAGAAGACATTTCAGGCAATAAGGATAGAGGTCAACAGAGAGCTTGATATACTTAGGGATTCGATAGACGGACTTATCGATTATCTGAATCCGGGAGGAAGGCTCTGTATCATAACCTTCCAGTCACTTGAAGATAAGATCGTAAAATCTGCTTTCAGAACGGCTGAGGATCCTTGCATATGCCCAAAGGAATTTCCGGTATGCGTATGCGGAAGAAAGTCCAAAGGCAGGGTGATAACAAGAAAGGCTATAACAGCCACCGAGGAAGAGCTTAAGGCGAATAATCGGGCACACAGTGCAAAACTCAGGATCTTTGAGAAAAAAGAAGACTGAGAAAAAAGAAGGGGAAAGGGGATAAAAAATGGCAGCAGCAAATCAGCGCGAAGCAGCGTATCGCAGAAATATTCGCAATGCCTCATATTATGTTGACGGTTCTGCTGCAAGAGTCCCGGAACCTGCCTTTGCACCACAGCCGGATCAGAGAAGGCACCATCACAGACAGCACAGACCGGATCCGAGATATATGGCGGCTCCGCGTACCAACTGTGTTTCCGTCAATATTCCTATCACCGTTCTGCTGGTAATAACTCTGGTTATAAGTGTATTGGTCGGATACAGATATCTTTGCCTCAAATCATCACTTGATACACATATGAACAGTATCAAGACACTTGAGACAAGACTTGATACTCTTCGCACCGAAAATGATGCGCTGGAGAAGAGTATAGACACTTCCGTGGACTTGAATAAGGTCTACGAGGTAGCAACGAATGAATTGGGAATGGTAAGAGTCGGACAAGACAATATCATTCAGTATGATAAGACCGAGAGTGAGTATGTCAAGCAATACGAGGACATCCCGACCGGACAATAAAAAAACAACGGATCGGAATAAAAATAAAAGTTCCAAACGTCTGAGACAATATATGTCAGCCAAACTGTCAGCTTCTGTTATTATAATAGGGCTGGCTTTAGTTGGTTTATTGGCATATATTTTTTATATTCAGTACAACAAAGCGGATGAGTATAACAAGATAGTACTCAGTCAGCGCCAGTCCGAATACGAATCAAGGACTATACCTTACAGACGCGGAGACATTTACGACAGAAACGGAAGTATACTCGCAACAAGCGAGAAGGTATATATAATGATCCTCGATCCCGCACAGATGGTGGATTACGAGGGACGAAAAGAAGACGGCACCGTTCAGCGAAATGTTGTCGAGCCGACCATATCAGCAATCAGCGAATTCTTCGGAGACGATGCGGCAGAGCTTCGCAGTCTGATAAATTCAAATGAATCTTCTTCATACATCAGATACAAAAAGGATATAAGCTACGATCAGAAGCTTGAATTCGAAGCCTATATCGAGGAAAAGAATAAGGAATACAGATCGAGTTCGGAGCTTGCTGTGTCGAAAAACCGTATAAAGGGCATATGGTTTGAGGATAACTACAAGAGAAATTATCCTTACAACGCACTGGCTTCGGCAGTAATAGGCATAGCTTCAACAGACGGTGCTTCGGGCTCGGGAGGTGTCGAGCAGTATTACAACGAGGAGCTTACCGGAATCAACAGACGAGAGTACGGTTATCTTGACGGAGATGCCAATCTTGAAAAGGTAATTAAGCCTGCAGTGGATGGAGACAGTCTGGTGTTGACCATTGATGTTTCCATACAGAATACTGTTGAAAAGTATCTGAACGAGTGGAAAAACGGAGAAATAGGTTCAAAATCGGCTGCATGTATAGTCATGAATCCTAAGAACGGCGAGATACTTGCTATGGCAAGCACCAACAGCTTTGATCTTAACAATCCGAGGACTACAGGAAGCTACACCGAGGAAGAAATATATAAGTTCGGACTTAACGAGGCAGTTTCGGATTATAAACTCAAGAATCCGGGACTTACTCCTATAACAACGGCTGAGGTTCCGGATCATTACTCAAGAGAAGAGATAATGAAGCTTGGCGAGACCATAGCAATGTATCAGGTCTGGAGAAATATTCCGGTAAGCGACAGCTTTGAGCCGGGATCCACACAGAAGATATTTACGGTTGCCGGAGCACTGGAGGAGAATGTTATTTCTAAGGACGCAAGCTTTGAGTGTAACGGACATGTCACCTTGTCAGACGGTATAAACAGCTGGCGTATAAACTGTGTAAACAGAAACGGTCACGGACTTTTGGACGTTATGGGAGGTATCAAGCAATCCTGCAACGTGGTAATGATGAATATTGCTTTTGCGGAGAAGGCACAGACTTTTGTCAAATATCAAAAGATGTTTGGCTTCGGATCAATGACAGGTATAGATCTTCCGGCTGAGGCAAATACTTCAAACATGGGATTTGCAAGTGATGATATCGGAAGAACACAGCTTGCTACAAACTCCTTCGGACAGAACTTCAACTGCACGATGATACAGATGGCTGCGGCATATTGTTCTGTATTGAACGGTGGACATTATTACAGACCGCATGTGGTCAAGCAGATCCTCTCAAGTGACGGAGCGCTTAAGAAAGATGTCGAGCCTTTACTGGTAAGAGAAACGGTTTCCGCATCCACCTGTGATTTTCTTAAAAATGCGTTGGTTGAAACTGTTGAAAACGGAACCGGTAAGGCAGCCAAAGTACCGGGATACCTTGTAGGCGGCAAAACAGGAACGGCACAGAAACAGCCGCGTTCCGCCAAAACCTATGTTGTATCCTTCTGCGGTTTTGCACCGGCAGAGGATCCGTCGCTTCTTTGCTATGTTATAATAGATGAGCCGAGTCTGCCGGGTGAGGAGGCAGCACACAGCTCCTTTGCATCTGAGATATTCTCAAAGATCATGGCAGAGGCGCTTCCGGCTATGAATATCTATCCGAGCGGCAGCACCGGTGATGCGGCTGTTTCCGAGCCTGCACTTCCTGAGGCAGAGGGTGATTCGAAGCAGCCTATGGGCAGTGAAAATGTCGAAAATAATAATGCCGAATCGGAGCCTGAGACAGGTGTAGAGATACTTACCAATAATAACGGTGAGCCTGTGTATGAGACTCTTGATCAGGCTGAGACAACAGAAAACAAAGAGAGTGCATCCGATGAATTCATCGAAGGCAATGATGAAGGTGGAGAACTTCCGGAGATGCATTATGAAGCAAATTTTGAGACTATAAGCGAGGAGTAATAGTTGATATGGAAAATATTTCTGACATGTTCGGAATAATAACGGCTTTTCTTGCACTGTGCACAGCCTTTTTACTGACAGTAGTAATGTCACCATGGTTCATACCTTTACTGCATAGAATGAAATTCGGACAGGAGGTAAGAGATGACGGACCGCAGTCACATCTTAAGAAGCAGGGCACACCGACAATGGGAGGAATCATTTTCCTGACAGCAATAGTAATTGCTTCGCTTACAGGCATGATCAGGCTTGGGCTTGATACGAAAGCACTGCAGATGCTGCTGCTCACCGTGGGCTTCGGAGCCACAGGCTTTCTTGACGACTATTTAAAGATAAAGAGACATAAATCGGACGGACTTAGCCCGAAGCAGAAGCTTGCCATACAGCTCATTATAACTGTGGTGTTTGCGGTTTGGATATTTATCGCTGACGGGGATACAGCGGGACGCATAATACTTCCGTTTACCGGCGGCAGGGAAAATGCCGTATATTTCAGTCTTCCTATATGGCTGTTTGTTCCGTTTACGGTATTGGTCGTACTCGGTACAGATAACGGAGTGAATTTCACGGACGGTCTTGACGGCTTATGTTCATCAGTAACAAGCGTTGTAGCAGGATTTTTTATGCTCATGGGTCTTGTAAACGGAGACAACGGGCTTACCATGGTGTCGGCAGCTGTAATAGGAGGACTTTTGGGCTTCCTGCTCTTTAATGTTTATCCGGCGAAGATCTTTATGGGAGATACCGGTTCACTCGCACTCGGAGGCTTTGTTGCCGCAGCTGCCGTAATAAACGGAATGGAGTTATATATTCCTGTCGTCGGATTTATTTACCTTATTGAGGTAGTATCGGTAATAATTCAGGTAACTTATTTTAAGCGTACCCACGGAAAGCGTTTCTTTAAGATGGCACCGATACACCATCATTTTGAGCTGCTTGGTAATTCCGAAACAAGGATAGTGGCAGCATTTACAATAGTAACTATACTGCTTTGTACAGCAGCATTTATAGGAGCCGTATATTGATTGGGGTTTGGGATATGATGAAGGAAAATAAAAAAGTACTTATTGCCGGAACAGGAAAAAGCGGAATAGCCGCAGCCAGGATGGTCCTTAAGATGGACGGAGAGGTGCTGCTGTATAACAGTAATGAGGATACCGACGGGGAAAGTGTGCTTGCACAGTTCGATGAGGGAGACAGAGTAAGTTTCCTGTGTGGTGAACTCAAGCCCGTTGATTTGAGAAATATTCATCTTGCGGTATTAAGTCCGGGAATTCCGCTTAACAGCGAATTTATAACTCTTTTGGATCGTTCCAAGATCCCTGTGATAGGAGAGCTGGAACTTGCGTATCAGGCATCCAAGGGAAAAATTGCTGCGATAACCGGAACCAACGGCAAGACGACAACGACAGCTCTTGTAGGTGAGATATTAAAGGAGCATTTCAAGGATGTTGTCGTTGCGGGTAATATAGGCGAGCCTTTCTCCGAGTATGCCCTGAAGACTAACGAGGATACTGTGAGTGTTGTTGAGGTAAGCTCATTCATGCTTGAGACAATAAGCGAGTTTAAGCCCAATGTCAGTGCAATACTTAATATCACTCCGGATCACCTTGACAGACACGGCAGCATGGATAATTATATAAAGTGCAAGAAAGCCATTGCGATGAATCAGAGCGAGGATGATCATATAGTTCTAAATTATATGGATGAGGTCCTCAGAGAATACGGAAAGAGCAAGGCACTTAAGCCTAAGGTAGTATGGTTCTCATCAGATGAGCTTCCTGCCGAGGGTGAGCTGTTCTATCTTAAGGGTGATGATATCTTCTATAGACATGACGATAAAGATGAGCTCTTTATAAATGTTCATGAGCTGAATCTGCTCGGCAGGCATAATTATGAAAATGTTATGGCGGCCGCGGCTGTCGCAATCAAGATGGGTGTTTCGGCAGATGAGATCAAAAAAGTGCTTAAGAAGTTTAAGGCTGTAGAGCACAGAATCGAATTTGTAAGAGAACGCTGCAGAGTCAGATATTATAATGATTCAAAGGGCACCAATCCGGATGCAGCGATACAGGCACTGAAGGCTATGCCAGGACCGACAATACTTATCGGAGGAGGTTATGACAAACACTCTGAGTATGATGACTGGGTAAAGCTGTTCCCGGGAAAAGTCAAGAAGCTGGTGCTGCTTGGTCAGACCAGAGACAAGATATACGAGTGCTGCAGAAAATACGGCTTTGACGAGGTCTCATATGCCGAGGATATGAACGAGGCTGTGAAGATATGTGCATCATTTGCCGATGAAGGAGATTATGTGTTGCTCAGCCCGGCGTGTGCAAGCTGGGGAATGTTTAAAAACTACGAGGAACGCGGAGAAATATTTAAAAGGTGTGTTGAGGAGCTTTAAGCTTAGTACTTAACAGACGGATGGGAGCATGAATTGACGTCTTACAGGACATCCGATAACTCAATAAGACATTACGGCAGTTCAATGCAGCCCCAAAGGGAAAGGGCCGTCAGGCAAGCCGATAAGGCACAAGAGCCTAAGAGGAAGAAAATGCAAATGCATGCGGATAAAGGCTCTGCTGTCGCTGTTAAGCATGGAAAAGTTAATGGCGATCCGACCGGACACAGACTGAAGAAACCAAAACATAAAGCAGCCGGCCAAGGCGGTACATATAGCGAAAGAGCGCATGGAACATCATCAGGGCATGTGAAAGCCGGGCAATACCGTGCAGACGGAAGAAATGTAAGAAGAGAGACAAATCATAATTACGATAAACAGCAAAGACAGCTTGATCCGAGAGACAGCGGACAGTCCGAAGTCACTGAGCAGGGCGGAAAGATCAGATACTATTATGATACAAGTCTGTTGTGTGCTCTGATATTCATATTCGGAGTCGGTTTACTTATTATATATTCGAGCTCGCAATATACCGCTCAGCTTAATATGGGAGGCGATTCTGCTTATTTTTTTAAGCGTCAGCTGGTTATTGGCGGAGCCGGACTTGCAGGCGCGATAATAATGTCGTTTTTGAATTACAGGTGGCTGAATCTGTTTGATGGAATCATGATCAAGGCGGCTTACGGTCTTTCTATATTGGCATTGATCGCAACAACACTTATAGGCACAGCTTCACACGGAAAAACAAGGTGGCTGACTATATTCGGAGTTCAGTTTCAGCCTGCCGAGGTGGCTAAGATAACCATCATACTGATGCTTGCCTGGTTTATAAGGAAGAAAGGCGCTTCCTTAAAAAGACGTGAAAATCTGTTAAAAGCCATAGCAATAGCGGCATTCCCTATACTGATCATGATCAAGCAAAGTATCAGCTCGGTAATAATCGTAGCATTGATAACTGCTGTAATGCTGTTTGTCGCACTTGACAATACCAAGTTTTTTGCAATCAGCGGAGGTATTGCACTTGCCGTAATAGCCGGACTTAAGCCGTTGATGTCCTATGTAATACACAAGACCGGATATGCCAACAGACCGGAGGCTTATTTTATAAGACGAGTATTGGGATGGGCAGCACCTGATGTTTTCCCCGATGACGCTTATCAGACTACTCAGAGTTTGTATGCCATAGGCTCCGGAGGTATGCGCGGTCACGGACTCGGTGAGAGTATACAGAAATTTGGAAAGCTTCCCGAAGCACAAAATGATATGATATTTTCGATCGTATGCGAAGAATTTGGGTTTATAGGTGCGGCAACCTTGATGCTTCTGTTCTTCTATATCATATTGAGGGTATATGATATAGCGAAAAATGCCGATGATCTGTTCGGAACAATGATATGTACGGGAGTTATGGCACATCTCGGTATACAGGTAGTGCTTAATATTGCGGTAGTAACAGGCGTTATCCCTAACACGGGAGTAACACTTCCGTTCATAAGTTACGGAGGCTCAGCCATAATGTTCACCATGCTTGAGATGGGACTTGTGCTGAGTGTGGCGCACAGGATACAGAGGAACTGAGTATTCAATTTATTAATAAACAATGATTTTACCAATGCAGTCATTGCCTAACAGGCCGTGACTGCATTATAATATTCTTAAATTTATCTGCGGAGATTATCATTACGCATGAGCCGTGATACGGATATTATTTATATAAAGCAGAGAAAAGTAAGGCATTGGGCTGCCTTACTTATTGTTTTGCTTATTTTTGCCATAGGTATGCAGATAAGGATAAAGAATGTTACGGTATTGGGTAATGAGACCTATACGGCAGAACAAGCTGAGGATCTTATATTTTCGGATTATTGGGACAGAAATACTTTTGTATGTTTGTTCAATTCAATGACAGGAAAAAAGAAAGAAATACCGTTTGTGGACGATTATAAAATCGTTTTGAAAGGACCTTTCGATTGTGAACTAAGATTTTACGAGAAAAAGCCGGTCGGATGTGTCAAATACATGAGCAACTACATGTACTTTGACAAAGACGGCATTATGATAGAATCTTCAGATATAAGACTTAAGGGAGTACCGGTCATAGAGGGACTCGAGTTTGGGTATATAATTCTCGGTAAGCAGCTCCCTATATCAAATTCACGTCTGCTGAACAGCATTATGAATATTACACAGCAGATGAATCTTTATGAGCTCAACTGCGATGCCATAAAATATAATGATAACAACAATACCGTTACGGCGGAATTGGATAACGGTGATATTGAGGTTTATCTTGGTACGGACGATGGACTTGCTGCCAAGATATCGGCTCTTAACGATATGCTGCCGGAGATCAGAAACAGGGGACTTAAGGGAACTCTGGATCTAAGCACTTATGATGACAATGAGAAGGGCAGCGTCAGCAGCTTTAAACTGAGAGGGGATAGTTGAAAGATCAATGACTGAGACAAAACAGGAAAGAGTACAGGAATGGGGCAGCAAGCTTTCGGTCGGCAGTTTTATCGATATACTGGTTGCAAGTATAACGGTTTCTTTATTTGTTGCTGCCTTTGCAGCAGCATTTTATACAGGAAAAGGGCCGGCGACAATACTTAATGACTGGATAAGGATCATGACCAGTCCGGATCCGCTTATAACGGATTATTTTCAGGTGGCAGGTTTGTCTGCGGCGTTCTTTAACGCCGGAGTATGCGGTCTCATATGCACCATGTTTATGATACTGTTAGAGGGAAGCTCCAAGCCGAATTCCTTTGCCGGTTACATACTCGTAATAGCTCATTGTTTTTACGGACTTAATCCTATAACTATGATGCCATGCTTTATGGCACCTATGTTATACATCAAGCTTCAGAAGCTTAAGCTGAACGATAACCTGCATATCTGTATGTTCTCGACCTGCTTCGCGCCTTTTATCAGTGAATTTTTGTTCAGATATACCTTGGGTGATGCCTTTGTACAGGGCGAAGTGCATGTTACAGCATCAGGAATACTGATAGCTGCGATTTTTGCCTTTATCCTGGGATTTGTCGTTCCGGCAATACTCCCCGGAGCAAACGCATGGCATAAAGGCTATAATCTGTATAACGGCGGACTTGCTTTCGGCATATTCGGATTTTTTGTATATAACTTTATGTATACGAGCTTCGGCGTTCAACCGCCCAAGGTACTCACTTATGTAAATCCGACATATGATGTCGTATCACATTCCTTCGGAATGTTTGTAAATATCTACTTTATAACAATCTTCCTGCTGGCTATATTTGCTGGATTTCTGCTTAACGGCAGCAGCTTTAAGGGCTATCGGGAGCTGCTTAGGGATACCGGTTATCGAAGCAGCTTTGCGGACAGATATTCAATGCCTGTCTGTCTTATGAATCTCGGATTTTACGGTCTGACAATACTTTTGTATATCAATTTCGTAATGTTTATATCCTACGGAGTCGGCTTTACCGGACCGACAACGGGAGCAACCTTTGCTGCACTCACCTTTGTATTCCTCGGACAGCACCCGAAGATAGTATTGCCGATATTCGGAGGATTCATAGGAATATATCTGCTTAATGCGGCAATGGTGACATTGACGGGTCTTAATCCCGGATGGACCATATCAAGTCAGGGTTATATAAATGCCGCAGCCTTCGCAACCGGTATCTGTCCATTGGTCGGTGTATACGGATGGTTCGCAGGATTTATAGGCGGTATCATTGATGCGGCAATATGCAGCTCCACGAGTGCACTGCACGGAGGTCTGGTACTTTATAACGGCGGATTCACGGCAGGAATAACGGTACTGATGCTGCTGCCTATTCTTGAACACTATGCTCACAAGAGCAAACGCAGCAGTATACCGATGAGCATGGAGCATTTCTTTATAGTTGAACACGGAAAGGACTTCAGAGATCTTGAATAAGCCGAAAAGTTAAGGGAAAATCGTTATTTATGCATCAAAATAACTTGAAAAAAGCGAGTAAACAACTTATATTAAAGAATATTATGGTATACGGAGAATAATAATGTTAGAAATAAAACTTCCTGAAACAGAATCAGCCGCAAGGATAATCGTTGTCGGAGTCGGCGGAGCAGGTAATAATGCAGTTAACCGCATGATAGACGAGAATGTTGCGGGTGTTGAATTTATAGGCGTTAATACAGATAAGCAGGCACTTCAGTTCTGTAAGGCACCTACAGCTATGCAGATAGGAGAGAAGCTTACAAAGGGACTCGGTGCCGGAGCAAGACCTGAGGTAGGTATGAAGGCAGCGGAAGAAAGTGCCGATGACCTTGAGCAGGCTCTCAAAGGCGCAGATATGGTATTCGTCACCTGCGGTATGGGCGGCGGAACAGGTACCGGTGCGGCACCTGTAATTGCACGTATCTCAAAGGGACTCGGCATACTTACCATCGGTATAGTTACCAAGCCTTTCAGATTCGAGGCAAAACAGCGTATGACCAATGCCAACGAAGGTATCGCCAATCTCAGGGAGAATGTCGATTCTTTGATCGTTATACCTAACGATAAGCTTCTTGAGCTTGTTGACAGACGTACAACTATGCCGGATGCGCTTAAGAAAGCAGATGAAGTTCTGCTTCAGGCTGTAACAGGTATAACGGATCTTATCAATGTACCTGCGCTTATCAATCTTGACTTTGCAGATGTATCTACAGTCATGAAGGATAAGGGGATCGCACATATCGGTATCGGTAAGGCTAAGGGAGATGACAAGGCGCTTGAGGCTGTTAAGCAGGCAGTTGCATCACCGCTTCTTGAGACAAGCATCGAGGGTGCATCTGACGTTATCATTAATGTCAGCGGAGATATCAGTCTTATCGAGGCTAATGATGCCGCAATGTTTGTAGAAGAGCTTGCAGGTGAGAATGCAAATATTATCTTCGGTGCCGTATATGATGAGAAGGCGCAGGATGAGTGCACTATCACTGTTATCGCTACAGGCATCGTTGAGAAGAATCAGGCTAAGCCGCAGAGCAAGACAGTTCAGAGAGGCAATATTTTCGCCAACAGAAATACTGTAAATCCTTTCGGAGCACCTCAGGCTAAGACAGAGTTCAAGCCGTCGGAGGAGACTGTTCGCAGAACTCAGCAGTCGGAGACACCAAAGCTTGATTTCGGCTTCTCCAATACCAATACACAGCAGCCGGCACAGCAGGCTCCGCAGCAGCAGACGAGAGCAGCAGGCAATTATCCGCTCAGATCCGAGATGAATAAGGAAATGACTATCGATATTCCGGATTTCCTTAAGAACAGAAGATGATTTCATATAGGATATGATTTAAGGCGAGGCAGTTTATCTGCCTCGTTTTCTTATCGATTAAAGCCGTAGTGTAGTCGTAAGAGCAGCGGCTTGCAGCTACGAAGACGGCTATAGGACGGCCAAACGAAAATGAGCACAAAGCTTCGAAAGAAGCGAGTGCGAATTTTCGTAGGATTGCGAGAGTACGCAGTACGAAGCAATCCGTAGTTAATCGATAATAAAGATAATTTGCGGCATTAAAATCAACATGTTATTGATTTAACGTGTTAAAATGCTTTTGCGCCATTGACACAGGCCGGATTTAGGTGTATTTTCTATGCATTACACACAAAAAATAATTAGTTGTTTTATTCAAATATATTCATTAGGGGGAATAGCAAATGAAGAAATTTAATGTGGCGATTCTCGGAGCAACAGGTGCAGTCGGACGTGAGATGCTCAAAGTCATTGAGGAGTATAATATTCCCGTAAATGAGCTCAGACCGCTCGCAAGTGCCAAGAGTGCCGGAACAGAGATCGATTTTCAGGGACGTAAGGTCAAAGTAATGGAAGCGACAGATGACAGCTTTGAGGGTATGGATTTTGTACTCGGAGCCGTTCAGAATCCTATGTCCAAGAGATTTGCTCCTGCAATCGTTAAGGCCGGAGCCGTTTATATCGATAACAGTTCAGCATTCAGAATGGATCCTGAGGTTCCGCTTGTAGTTCCTGAGATCAACGGAGAGGATGCTTTTAATAATAAGGGTATCATTGCAAATCCTAACTGCTCTACCATTATTACTCTTATGGCTGTTGCAGGCATAGCCAAGGTTTCTCCTATTAAGAATATGATCGCCTGCACTTATCAGGCTGTATCGGGAGCCGGAATCAACGGTCTTACTGAGCTTGAGGATCAGATGAAGGCTCTTACTGTAGGCGGAGAGATCGTTCACAAGACATTTCCGACTCAGATCGCAGCAAATGTTATTCCATTCATAGGTGATCTCAAGGATAATCTCTACACCTCAGAGGAGATGAAGATGCAGAACGAAGGAAGACGTATCTTACACCTTCCGGAGCTTCTTGTTACCTGCACTTGCGTAAGAGTACCGGTTATGCGTTCACATTCAATTTCCGTTACACTTCGTACCGAGAGAAAAGTCAGCATCGAAGAGGCTAATGAGGCAATCAGAGGCTTTGACGGCGTAAGACTTATCGAGGATATCGACGGTCGCTGCTATCCGACACCGCTTGATACTTCTAACCA
The DNA here is from genome assembly GCA_030540255.1 of Eubacteriales bacterium. Lineage (GTDB taxonomy): Bacteria > Bacillota > Clostridia > Lachnospirales > Lachnospiraceae > Avilachnospira. Next base: position 27,296 of record JAUNWP010000017.1, read on the forward strand.
GGATATCGTATATGTAGGAAGAGTAAGAGATGATCTTACGGATGATCACGGTCTTACACTCTGGTGCTGCGGAGATCAGGTAAGAAAGGGTGCTGCAAGCAACGCGGTTCAGATCATGAAGAAGCTCATCGAGAGAGCCTGATCCCGATCAAAGCAATCTTAATAAAATACTGATAATGTTAACAGATCCGGGTGCATATGCATCCGGGTCTGTTCTATTGTTTATCCATAAGTAAAAAGAGTGCAAAGGAGAGTGATTTAACGTATAATAATGCGGAAAGGAAATCCACACATGAAAAAAAGAACCAAGATCGAGCTCGTGATTTTTGCGCTGGTCGCTTGTTTTTATCTCTTTACTTTGTTTACGGAGTCAAGGGACAAAAATACAGAAGAAACATCAGCTGCGGTAGAGACAGAATTACAGACAAAAGATATTGATAAAAGCTTTGCAGGGCAGCTTATATCGGGCGGTGGGGAAGACAGTAATACGAAGCCAAGCTCGGGTATAACAGATACGGGGTCGGAAAATGCTCCGGCTTTACAGCAAAATATAGCTGAAACTAACAGCAACGTAAGTCAAAGCGGTATAGGATCCGCCTCTTTAGAGACAGAACTTGCCGAGGACGGAAGCTATACGGATAAAGAACAAGTGGCTCTTTATATAGCAACTTACGGGCAGCTTCCTCATAATTACATCACAAAGAATGAAGCTAAAGCTGCCGGATGGGATGCAGAGACAGGTAATCTGGATGCAGTCTGCCCGGGAAAAAGTATCGGAGGAGACAGATTCGGCAATTATGAGGGTAATTTACCGGATAAAAAGGGTAGGAAATATTTCGAATGTGATATAAATTATAACAAAGATGATGAGTATAGAGGCGCTGAACGAATAATTTACAGCAATGACGGCCTTATTTATTATACCGGCGACCATTATAAGACATTTGAATTGTTATATGATAACGGAGAGAAAGTATAAGCATCAAGATTGAAATCATTATATGACGGAGACTTGAATTTTGACTGCAAGCTATACATAAGGAGCAATGTTATGAAGAAAGTATTGATAGATTTGGGAAGAGCGCAGAGTAAGGCACAAGCACAGGAGCTTGTTGCGCACGAGATGGGATTTGATGAAGGCTACGGCAGGAACCTTGACGCTTTGTATGATGAATTAACTTCAATATGTGAGCCTACTGCCGTAGGCATTTTTATGCCTTTGGGTGATCCGTATGAGATGGACTTTGATCTTATGCTGTATTTCGACAGGATAAGAGAGGTATTTATGGAGGCGGAAGAGGAAAATGATGCACTGGCAGTCATATTCGGTGATCTTACCGACAATCCGGGGCATGAGGATGATTATGACGATCTCTTTGATGAGGATGATTGGGATGATTACGATGAGGACAGGTCTGATAAAGAAGAGGATGAAGATGATTTTGATGAGTCTGATTTGCCTGGAGATGATGATGTACTTGTGCTTGATCTGAGTAAATATAAGAAATGAGCAGCAACTGGTTTATATACACAAAAAAAGCGGATTTCAAAGCAATTGCCGATAAATTCGGTATAGATCAAGTAACAGCAAGGATACTGAGGAACAGAGACATTGTAAGTGAAAAGGATATTGAACTCTTTCTGCATGGCGGAATATCCGATATGAATGATCCCAAGCTGCTTCCGGATATAGATAAGGCCGCCGGGCTTGTTAAGGCTGCGATACAGACAAAAAGGAAGATACGAATAGTCGGGGACTATGATATAGACGGAGTATGTTCGACGGCAATTTTGCTGAAAGCCCTGAGGCAAGCGGGTGCGAATGTTGATGCCCGTATACCGGACAGAATTAATGACGGATACGGAATAAACAGGCGTCTTGTAGATGAAGCCGTATCGGATGGAGTATCACTGATACTGACCTGCGATAACGGTATTGCGGCGGTGGATGAATTAAAGCTTGCCAAAGACAACGATATAACAGTGGTCGTGACGGATCATCATAATGTAAGAAAAGATGATAATGGCAATGATATACTGCCGCCGGCAGATGCTGTGGTGGATGTTAAGCGTGAAGGAAGTACTTATCCTGCACAGGAGATATGCGGAGCGGTCACAGCATGGAAGCTTATAGGACAGATCTATGCAGCATTGGGCATGGATGAAAGCGCATGGCTCAGATATATTGAGCTTGCCGCAATAGCAACTATAGGCGACATCATGCCGCTTGTCGGAGAAAACCGCATTATAGTAAAAGAAGGCCTTAAAGTGTTGAACGGTGGAGTGCGCCCGGACGGAAGCGGGGAATATGGCTGCGGAAATCTCGGATTGCGCAGTCTGATCTCTGCGCTTGATCTTGACGGACATGAACTCAGCGCTTATCACATAGGCTTTATGATAGGACCTTGTATCAATGCGGGAGGCAGACTTGAGTCTGCGGACATAGCTCTCAGACTGTTTACGACAGAAGATAAAAATGAAGCAATGCTTCTTGCGGGGCATCTGCGTGAGCTTAACGAAGAACGCAAAGCCATGACCGAAACCGGAGTTAAGGAAGGCATAAAGGCAATAGAGGAAGGCTTTCTTAACGATAAGATACTTGTGGTGCATATACCGGGACTTCATGAATCTCTTGCCGGTATAGTTGCCGGTCGTCTGCGTGAGGCTTACGGAAGACCTGTCATAGTTGTGACGGATGCCAAGGAGGGCTTAAAGGGAAGCGGAAGATCCATAGAAAGCTATGACATGTTTGAGGGACTGTGCAAGGCTTCGGAGCTTATGACAAAGTTCGGAGGTCATAAACTTGCCGCAGGACTGAGCCTTAATGCCGATAAACTTGATGAGCTGAGAAAAAAGCTGAACGAGGATGCGCTGCTTAGTGATGAAGATCTTATAGGAAAAGTCTGGATCGATGCCGCAATGCCTATAGCTTATATAAATGAGAAGCTTATTAATGAGATAGAAGCGCTTGCACCTTACGGCAAGGATTTCGAGAAGCCCATATTTGCGGCAAAAGATATAAGCTTCACTGATAAAAGGGTACTCGGGAAGCAGAAAAATGTCCTGAAGCTCAGACTACAGGATACTTATGGTGCAAGCATTGATGCCGTCATGTTCGGTGATGCCGAAAAAATGAGCAGGGAGCTTGATGGGGCAAAGAGGCTTAGTATACTGTACTACCCCAAGATCAATGAATATGCAGGAAGAAGAAGCATACAGATAGAGCTTGCAGACATTCGGATTTCTTGACAGTTTCTGCTTTGGTTGGTAAGATTGCTATATTGTATTATATAATTATTGCGGAGTGTTGAAGTGGCATTAAGTAAAAGTGAATCCAGAGAGGATTATATAGAATCAATACTTGTATTAAAGCGCGAGAGAGGTGCTGTCAGGAGTATCGATATTGCCAATCATTTCGGTTATTCGAGACCAAGCATCAGCCGTGCGGTAGGTCTGCTGCGCAAGGAAGAATTAATAACCGTGGATGACAGCGGGTACATTGAACTTACACCTCACGGCATGGAACTGGCGAAGAAGGTTTATTCGAGACACAGGACGCTTATAAAGTTTTTGGAAAAGCTCGGAGTGAGTCCGGAGGTTGCCGAAAATGACGCTTGCCGTATCGAGCATATACTGAGCCAGGAAAGCATGGATAGGATCAAGGACTTTATTGACGAATGAGTTCGGTATAAAAATATTTAAAATCGGACTTTTTTAGTTTGACAAATAGTATTATTATGATATAATACTGTTTGCGTCTGATGACCGTGCACTAGTAGCTCAATTGGATAGAGCGTTCGGCTACGGACCGAAAGGTTGGGAGTTCGAGCCTTCTCTGGTGCATCAGATCTTACCCGAGTCCATATAGGACTCGGGATTTTTTTTATCGATTAAAGCCGGAGTGCAGTCGTAGAAGCGGCAGCTTGCTGACGCGAAGACGACTATAGGACGGCTAAACGAAAATGAGCACAAAGTGCCGATAGGCACGGGTGCGAATTTTCGTAGGATTGCGAGAGTACGGAGTACGAAGCAATCCGTAATTAATCGATAAGCGGATTAAAGCCGGAGTGCAACTGTATAAAAGAGGAACAGATATATGGCATACGCAGATGATGTTTTTATAAAAATGTGCAGAGATATACTTGACGGAGGACAGGATACTTCAGGTGAAAAGGTACGTCCGCATTGGGAGGACGGAACGCCTGCATATACCATTAAGAAATTCGGAGTAGTCAACAGATACGATCTCAGCAAGGAATTTCCTATACTGACACTCAGAAAGACGGCATTAAAGTCGGCAACAGATGAGCTGTTGTGGATATGGCAGAAAAAGTCCAACAATATCAACGAGCTTAATTCACATATATGGGATGAGTGGGCTGATCCGGACGGAAGCATAGGAAAGGCCTACGGATACCAGCTCGGTGTCAAGCATCAGTACAAGGAAGGTATGTTCGATCAGGTTGACAGGGTACTCTACGACCTTAAGAACAACCCGTACAGCCGCCGCATAATGACGAATATCTATACCTTCAGCGATCTGCATGAGATGAATCTGTATCCCTGTGCCTACAGTATGACTTTTAATTGCACAAGGAATCCGAATACAGGCAGACTTGTACTTAACGGAGTGCTTAACCAGCGTTCAAACGATGTGCTTGCGGCAAACAACTGGAATGTCGCGCAGTATGCCGTACTTATGCATATGTTTGCGCAGGTAAGCGACATGGAAGTCGGAGAGCTTGTGCATATGATAGCGGATGCACATATATATGACAGACATGTGCCACTTATAAAGGAGCTTATAAGCCGTACACCATATCCGGCACCTAAGTTCGAGCTTAATCCGGATGTTAAGGACTTTTATGATTTTACTCCGGATGATATAAAGCTTACGGATTATAAGTTTGGTGAACAGATCAAAAATATACCTATAGCGGTGTGAGTGAATATGAAAGCAATTGTTAATGTAAATGAAAACTGGGGCATAGGCTGTGAGGGAGACTTATTGGTAAATATCCCGGAGGATATGAAGTTTTTCCGTGCACAAACGGCGGGTTCAGTCGTGATCATGGGAAGAAAGACATTAGAGAGCTTCCCGGGAGGCAAGCCGCTTAAGGGAAGAGTCAATCTTGTGCTTACAAGGGATGCGGACAGGATATCCGGTTCCGGAATAGAAGCAGCCGATGTGTATCTTAGATCTACGGAAAGCGAAGCTGATAAGAAAAGATTCAGGGAGCTTTGCAATGAGCTTATATCAAAGAAAGCGCTGCCGGCATCGGAGAGACAGACTGTGCTTGCGACTGTAAATACTCCGGAGGAAGCCTTTAAGCTTTGCGAGGGACTTGATAAGGAGTCGGTATTTGTTATAGGCGGAGCATCTGTGTATGAGCTTATGCTTAAGTACTGCGACAGCTGTATAGTGACGATAAACGACAGCATGAGAGAAGCGGATACATATTTTCCTGATCTGTATGAGCTAAGCGAATGGGAGCATGCGGTCAAAGGTGAAGAAAAGGAATATGAAGGCATACACTACCACTTTGACAGCTTTGTAAGAAAGGCCGAGGATGCTTAAGGAATTTGATTACAAACTGAATAATATTCATTTTGAGGAGATAGACTCCACCAATAATTATGCGAAGCGCCTTATAGAGGAATACAGGACTGCGGGCAAAGACTTGGATCGTAATATCCTTATCAGTGCGGATGTGCAGACAGCGGGGCGCGGCAGGAGCGGCAAGAGCTTTGCTTCCCCTTTCGGCAGCAACATTTACATGACGCTTATACTTAAGCTTGACGAGCTCCCGGAGGATTGCATGCTTATTACGCCTGCGGTTGCGGTAGGTGCATTGCAGGCTCTCGAGGCAGCGGGAAGCGAGAGAATCGGGATCAAGTGGGTCAACGATCTGTTTCTTCACGGAAAAAAGGTGAGCGGAATCCTGACCGAAGCCGTATTTGATAAAACAGGAACAAGGATAGAATATGCCATTATAGGTATCGGCATAGATATAGACATGGATCTTACGAAGCTTCCCGATGATTTAAAGGATATTGTCGGAAGTATTACCGGGCTTAAGCTTGATAAGAAAGAGATGACTATAAGCCTTGCCGAGCATATAAGCAAGGCTGTTGCAAGAGTTTTTGAGGATAAAGAGAGCATATTGGACATTTACAGAGACAGATCCGTGCTGATAGGCGAAGCTGTCACCTGGAACGACGGAAGCGGCAGTCATACAGGCAGAGTTGTTAATATCAATGCCAATGCCAATCTTGTTGTTGATGAGGCGGGTACGGAACGTATACTGATGTCGGGCGAGGTCTCTGTCAGGAAAGCGAAATAAATGAGATTAGATAAGTATTTGTGCGAGTCCGGAAAGGGTACACGCACGGAAGTTAAAAAACAGATTTCACGCGGTGCGGTAAGCGTTAACTGTACGATTATCAAGGATGCCGGATATAAGATAGATGAAAATGCCGACAGAGTCAGCATTGACGGCGTTGAGGTAAAATATGCGGACTTTGAGTACTATATGCTCAATAAGCCGCAGGGTGTCATATCGGCATCGAGAGATAAGCGCGGAGGCAAGACTCTGTGCGTAACAGATCTTATCAGAGAGAAGATACGTTCGGATCTTTTCCCGGTAGGAAGACTGGATAAGGATACCGAAGGCTTGCTTATAATCACTAATGACGGTGATATGGCGCACAGACTGCTTTCACCAAAGAGGCATGTGGATAAGACTTATTATGCGGAGCTTGACGGCAAGATACTGCCTGATGCGGCAGAACGTATCATGGCAGGTGTGGATATCGGAGACGATAAGCCGACAATGCCTTGTCAGGTCAATATGCTTTCCGACAGCAGCTGCTTTATAACCATTCATGAGGGGCGTTATCATGAGATAAAGCGCATGTTTAAGACTGAAGGAAGGACTGTGACCTATCTTAAACGCATATCTATGGGTCCGATATCGCTTGATCCCGAGCTTGCACCGGGTGAATACCGATTACTTACGGATAAGGAGACAGAGCTCCTTAAAAATGCATAAAAAGGAAGTGAATATATATGTCGGAAAACAAGGATTATATTATAAGAGCAACGGCTGCGGAAGGCATGATCAGAGCCTTTGCAGCAACAACAAGGGAAACAGTTGAGACCGCAAGGATACTTCATAACACCTCACCTATAGCGACTGCGGCACTCGGCAGACTGATGACAGGCGCACTTATGATGGGCAGTGATATGAAGAACGACAAGGATCTTCTGACACTCAAGATCAATTGCGACGGGCCTATAGGAGGGCTTTTGGTTACAGCAGACAGTAAGGGACATGTCAAGGGCTATGTCAACAATCCGGGAGTCATGCTGCCTCCGAATGAAAGCGGCAAGCTTGATGTCGGCGGAGCACTTGATCTCGGAGTACTTTCTGTTATCAAGGACATCGGTCTCAAAGAGCCGTATGTCGGACAGACAATACTTGTTACAGGAGAGATCGCAGAGGATCTTACTTATTATCTTGCGACAAGCGAGCAGGTGCCTTCTACAGTAGCACTCGGAGTGCTAATGAATAAGGATAATACCGTACGTCAGGCAGGCGGCTTTATGATACAGCTTATGCCGGGCGCGAGCGATGAGATAATCGATAAGCTTGAGAAGCGTATCGGAGAGATATCAAGCATCACATCCATGCTTGATAAGGATATGAGTCCTGAGGATATACTTAGATTTGTACTCGGAGAGTTTGATCTCAAGATAAATGACAGTATGCCTTGCTGTTTTGAATGTGACTGCACAAGAGACCGTGTTTCGCAGGCACTTTTAAGCGTGGGTAAGAAAGAGCTTCAGGATATGATAGATGAGGGCAAGGATATCGAGCTTCAGTGTCATTTCTGTTCGAAAAAATATAAGTTTACGCCGGAAGAAATACGTGAGATGATGGAAAAGGCTTAAAAAACCGATTTTAATTTGTTTTTTCAGGCAAAAGGCGTTATTATGGAGTAAGCAGATTGCTGATATCCGGTCGGCACATTGCCATGAAAAAAATAAAATATATCAAGTATATAATAATTGCAGTCGGTATAATTATATCGGCTGCTTTTTATGTTTTGAGCGGAGAAGCATTTTCCGGAAATGATTCCGAAGGAGGGATCATTATAGCGGGAGAAGCTTCGCCAGGGGACGCTTTTGTTACAGGCGGCGGAAAGTCTGCTGCAGATTCGGGAGCTTATGCGGAAACGCCGGGAGATTTCCCGGGAAATGCTTCGGATAATAAAGAGGCACAAACGGATGATACGTCTTATACAGCATACGAACAAGGAGGAATAGAGGTCAATGCATTTTCATCTGATGCCGAGGAAAAGCTTAGAGTGTTGATCAAAGCAGCGGTCAGGGAAGAGCTGATGGCTGTCTGTGAGGAAGGGTATCTGGAGCAGGCGC
>JAUNWP010000078.1 GCA_030540255.1 Eubacteriales bacterium
CAACCTGCTGATTACAAATCAGCTGCTCTACCATTGAGCCATATCGGCTTGTGTCATTGCTGACAGCTTCCTTAATATACACCATCAGCAATGAATTGTCAATTAAATATCAAAACTTTTTTTATTTTCTCGCCATCAGAGCCTTAATGCCCTTCTCCAGTCCGTCAACAGACAGATCATACATATTGAATATCTCAGCAAGCTTCATATGTGTCTGCGACCAATATCCAAACTGCTTCGGAAGAGGTTCCGGATTAAGCCATATAAGATAAGGGTACTGATTCTTAAGACTAAGCAAACGATCAAGACCTGTACTTTCATCATAGCTTCTTGTTCGCCAATCGTAACGTCTGTCCATGAGTTCGTTAGGGTTCATGGCAGCGTCACTTACTATAATTACCTTATACTCACTTCCGAAGTTATTCAGCAGCCAGTCTGTTTGCACACTGTCCTTACCAAATAACTCAGGTGTAGTATATACCTTATCATATATGCAGTTATGGAAATAATATGTATGCAGCTCTTTGAAGAAATTGGACTTCGTAGCGGCCTGGAACAAAGTAGTACACATACTGGAGTACCAATCCATAGAACCGCCGCTGTCCATAAGCATAAGCAGCTTAATGGCATTCTTACGCGGATTCTTCATCCTTATCTTAAGTATTCCGGCGTTATTTCCGGTATCTTCAATAGTACCGTCTACATCCAGCTCCTTCTCGGCAAACGGATCATCTGTACTGAAGCTCCTGAGCTTACGGAAGGCCACCTGATACGATCTGTTATCCAATACCTTATCGGTACGGAAATCACGGAATTTACGCTCTGTAGCAACCGACATAGCAGTCTTATGCATGCCTTCCCCGCCGATACGAATACCGTTCGGGAACCAGCCGCTGTTTCCGTATCCGGTGCGGCCCTGTGTTCCTACCCACTTGGTTCCGCCGTTATGCTCACCGTCCTGCTTCTCAAGAGTCTCCTGCATCTTACGCATAAGCTCTTCAAAGTTCTGATCCTTAAACGGCATCTTCATATCCTCGGAGAAATCATTATGAAGATCTTCCTTAGGATTGAGCAGCCATTTCATTACTTCATCGGGAACAGGTCCCTCATAAGGAACCCCTTTAAATACCTCAACGAAGGTCTGATCGAACTTATCGAACTCAACCTCAGACTTTACCACTATAGCTCTCGCAAGATGATAAAATCCGGTAAAACTCTGATTATGCAGGCCCTTTTCAAGTGCCTCCATGAGTGTCATCCACTCATTAAGTGAAACATCAAGACCGTTTTTTCTTAATGTGTAGAAAAATTCAAGGAACATAATCGTTCACCTAACAGCTTTCAAAGTCCTGCCTTGGCAAGTGCCGCAAGATCCTTATCCTTCTTAAGCAATACTCCTGCAAACGGGAAACTTGTCTCAAGGAGTTTAGGATCAACCCCACCTATACTAAGCGCTCTGATCCAGTCTATAAGTTCCGAGGTACTCGGCTTTTTGTCTATTCCGCGCATTTCTCTGAGAACATAGAATGCAGTGAGTGCCTGATTAACAAGCTTCTCGTCAAGCTTATCAAAATGCACCTTGATGATCTCCTCCATCTGTTCTCTCTTCGGGAACTCGATATAGTGGAATATACATCTTCTTAAGAATGCATCCGGAAGTTCCTTCTCTGCATTGGACGTAATTATAACGACAGGTCTGTTCTTAGCCTTAATATTCTCTCCTGTCTCAGGGATATTGAATTCCATCTGATCAAGCTCCCAAAGCAGATCGTTAGGGAATTCAATGTCCGCCTTATCTATCTCATCGATAAGCAATACAACCTGTTCATCTGCTGTAAATGCCTCTCCGAGCTTTCCAAGCTTGATATAATGCGCGATATCATCAACACCGTGAGTACCGAACTGGCTGTCATACAGACGCTGTACTACGTCATATACATAGAGGCCGTCCTGTGCCTTGGTAGTTGACTTGATGTTCCAAATGATAAGCTTCTTGCCAAGTGCATTTGCAACTGCTTCAGCAAGCTTTGTTTTTCCTGTTCCGGGCTCTCCCTTTACAAGCAGAGGCTTCTGAAGAGCCATGGCGATATTTACTGTTGAGAGAAGATCCTCCGAAGCAACGTATTTATCGTCTCCGCGAAAAGCGGCTGTATCCTGTGTTGACATATCGAATCATTCCTTTCTGTCATATTGCCTTGATAAGGCTGTGAATTTTCATTTTATTCCTTGGACTGTTTATGCCTATGGATCTTAGATATTGATCGCAGCTGTTTCTCCGGTAGCCTCGGCTATAACCGGTGCAAGCTTCTTGAGATAAGTATCTACCTGCTCAGGGCAGCGTCCTATATATTTCGACGGCTCAAGTATCTCATTGATTTCTCCGTCCTTAAGTCCGAGCTTCGGCTCTGCTGCAAGCAGCTCAAGGAGTCCTCCCTTTTCACCGTTCTTCATACGCTGTGTAGCCTTCATAGTGCAGCCTCTGATTATCTCGTGAAGCTCCTGACGGTTTCCGCCGCGCTTTACAGCCTCCATCATGATATTCTCTGTTGCTATGAACGGAAGATATTCCATTACCGCGCTCTCTATAACCTTATCATTTACTCTCATTCCGGCTGCAACATTTCCGGCAATAATAAGGATAGCATCTGCGCAAAGGAAGCCCTCCGGAAGTGATATACGTCTGTTCGCGGAATCATCAAGAGTTCTCTCAAGCCACTGTACAGACGCTGTCATAGGTGCATTCATTGCATCAGCCATAAGGAAACGGGCAAGTGAGCAGATTCTCTCACAACGCATAGGATTACGCTTATATGGCATAGCTGAAGATCCGATCTGATTCTCCTCAAACGGCTCATCGATCTGTCTGTCATGCTGAAGCAGTCTTATGTCATTTGCCATACGATAGCAGCTCTGAGCTATTGATGACAGGACATTAAGTATTCTCGAATCCTGCTTTCTCGGATAAGTCTGACCGCATACATCAAATACAGAATTAAATCCGAACTTGCTGCAGATCATCTCATTCATCTTAAGGATCTTAGACTCATCACCGTCATAGAGATCCATAAAGCTTGCCTCTGTTCCTGTCGTACCTCTGCATCCGAGCAGCTTCATTGTTCCGATAACATAATCGAGCTCATCGAGATCCGATGCAAAATCCTGAATCCAAAGGCTCGCTCTCTTACCTACCGTAACAAGCTGTGCCGGCTGATAATGTGTATATCCGAGTGTCGGCATTGACTTATACTTATCCGCAAATTTTGCAAGAGAAGCTATTACATTGATAAGCTGTTTTCTGATATGAAGCAGACCGTCTCTGTATATGATAAGATCCGCATTATCCGTTACATAACAGCTTGTAGCTCCAAGGTGGATGATTCCTGCAGCCTTAGGTGCTACTTTACCGTAAGCATAGACGTGTGCCATAACATCATGACGAACTTCCTTCTCTCTTACACGTACAACATCATAGTCAATATCGGTAATGTGAGCCTTAAGCTCTTCAACCTGTTCCTCACTGATAGGAAGTCCAAGCTCATGCTCAGCTTCAGCTAAAGCGATCCAGAGCTTTCTCCAGGTCTGATATCTGGTATCTGCCGAAAAAAGTTCCAGCATATAATCCGACGCATATCTCTGTGATAATGGTGACTCGTACTTATTATTCATCCGATCTCAACTCTCCCGTTTTGTTTTATATACAGCTGCCGGATCATTCCGGCAGCTCTCATGTCTTGTTCCTATGTAAATGCTGTGCCCGAATGCTTTACCGCCTTGTTGCTCTATATGCGACAGCACACGCATCGGCTGTTATAATGCGTTATCGGCTGTATCCCGATATCCCCTGCAAGCCATTCCCCTTACCCTAAATAAGGTAATATGGCGATCATCAGATCAACGGATTATTATCGCCTCACGCTCTGCGCCTACCGATACATAAGAAATATGGCATCCGATAGCCTTCTCTACATAGAGTACATAATCCTGTGCTTCCTTAGGAAGATCCTCGAACTTTCTTATACCGGATATGTCTGTCTTCCAGCCCGGCATATACTTAAATACCGGCTTTGCATCTGCAAGCAGTACAGGGAACGGGAACTTGTCTGTCTCTTCGCCGTTAACGATATACTTCTCACAGATCGGAATCTGATCCATATAGTTCATGACATCAAGCTTTGTAAGAGCTATCTCTGTCGCAGCCTGCTTCTCAACGCCGTAACGGGTAGCAACTATATCAATAGGTCCGACTCTGCGCGGTCTGCCTGTCTTTGCTCCGTACTCTCCGCCTGCCTTTCTGAGCTCCTCGGCTTCCTCTCCGAACCACTCACAGGTAAACGGTCCTTCTCCGACACATGAAGAATACGCCTTAACAACACCGACTATCCTGTCAAGCTTAGCTGCCGGGAAGCCTGAACCTACCGGTGCAAATGCTGCAAGTGTATTGGATGAGGTAGTCATCGGATGGATTCCGTAATCAAGATCTCTGAGTGCTCCGAGCTGTGCCTCAAACAATATCTTCTTGCCTTCTGCATTAGCCTGCTCAAGAAAATCTCCGGTATCACAAATAAACGGCTTAAGCTTTGAACCATACTCCTCAAGCCAGCTCATGATCTGATCAAGTGTATAAGGCTTTGCTCCGTAAACACCTGTGAGTGTAAGGTTCTTCCACTCCATAAGATCCTTGGCATGCTCCTTAAGATGCTCCGGATAGAAAAGCTCTCCGGCAAGTATGGTCTTCTTCTGATACTTATCAGAATAGAACGGTGCTATCCCCTGCTTGGTTGAACCGAACTTCTTGTCGGCAAGTCTTGCCTCCTCAAGTCCGTCCAGATCACGATGCCAGGGAAGCAGCAAGGATGCTCTGTCGCTTATCTTGAGATTGTCAGGTGTGATAGCAACTCCCTGAGCTGTAACTGTCTCTATCTCCTTCCAGAGATTCTCCAGATCAAGGGCAACTCCGTTACCGAGTATATTGACTGTTCCGTCTCTGAATATACCGGAAGGAAGCAAATGTAATGCAAACTTACCCTTCTCATTGATAACGGTATGTCCTGCATTGCCGCCGCCCTGGAATCTGACTACTACATCATAGTCCTCGGTGAGAAGATCGACCATACGGCCCTTACCCTCATCGCCCCAGTTAATTCCTACTATCGCACAGTTTGACATAATATCTCCTCTATAACTTTATAATAAAAATACTCACTAAAAAATCTTATTGTATCCTATCGGCACAATATGACTGAGTAATTATAACATACCTATCCGCATAGTTCAAAGTACAAATAAGAACCAAAACATAGGTTGTCTGTAATTAATAAGTGTAAAGCTCTCTGCTATAAGTGCAATCAATGCACAAAGCTGCCATCGATTCTTATTGCGCAGACATTTTATGCACCAGATAAGCATCAACAGCGTCGGAATAATACCGTAACAAAACAATATGCTCAGCAAGCTGCAGTGAAGCTCGTTGATTCCTCTGCCCGGTAATTGAAATCTTTCGAAAGCCCCTTCTCCCGCTCCGAAAAGCATGTACTGCGGAAACGCCGCAATCTTATCTGCTCCTCTGTCAAGCAGAAACCCGGCTGCTCCGCCCTGCGAGAGCTTCCACAACTTTTCCTGTATCCTCGTAAGCGTATTGTATTCGAGCTCCTGCACATTAAAATCCGCAGAAGGCCATATATACCAAAGCAGCAAAGCTCCGATCATGCCAACGACTGTAGCAACTATCAATACCGTTCGTCCGGAAACAATCTCCTTAACGGTCAATTCACGCAATGAGCACAGCCACAATAAAAATACAAATACAGCTACCCCAAGCATTAT
>JAUNWP010000079.1 GCA_030540255.1 Eubacteriales bacterium
CGCAGCGTGTTCCCGAAGCAGTGTAACGGCGAAGATATCCACTCATATCTCCTTATCACTCTTGACGGAAGCAGCGACGAGGATCTTGACGAACAGATAGACCAGTTCTCAAAGGTATGCTTCGACAATCAGGCTATGGAGGTATTCATAGCAGAGACTCCGTCACAGATCTCCAACGCATGGGCAGCACGTTCGGCATTCTATGAGGCTATTACAGACGAGATCAAGATGCTTGACGAATGTGACGTTGTTATCCCGGTCAACAAGATCGCCGAATTCATTCCTTTTGTAAATGAGATAGGTGCTGAGCTTGGTCTCGATATTACCTGCTACGGTCATGCCGGTGACGGAAATATTCATATATATCAGTGTTCGAATACCATGAGCCCGGAAGAATTTGAAGAATGCAACAATAAATTCTTTGATGTCATCTATGCCAAGGCTGTTGAATACGGCGGTGAGGTATCCGGTGAGCACGGTATCGGAAACGCCAAGATGAAATACCTTGAGGAATCCATAGGCAAGACAAATGTCGATCTCATGGAGGGTATCAAGAGAGTATTTGATCCTAAGATGATACTTAATCCGGGAAAAGTCTGCCACAGACTGTAAGTGAGGTATAAATATGAATATTTGTGTATGCATTAAACAGGTTCCCGATACGAACCGAATCAAGATAGACCCGGTCACCAATACACTTGTTCGTAAGGGTGTTCCGAGCATTATAAATCCTTTTGATACTTATGCCGTTGAGATGGCAGCAAAACTCAAGGAGGAATACGGCGGCAAGGTCGTTGTTATCTCCATGGGTCCTGCCCAGGCCTCCAAAGCTCTCAGGGTCTGCCTGTCTGTAGGTGCAGATGAAGCTTATCTTATTTCCGACAGAGCCTTCGGAGGTTCCGATACGCTTGCAACAGGTTATATACTTGCCGGAGCCATAAAAAAGATCGAAGAGCTTGAAGATCTTAAGTTTGATCTTATATTCTGCGGAAAGCAGGCAATAGACGGAGATACCGCTCAGGTTGGTCCTCAGATCGCTGAGCAGCTTGGACTTGCTCAGGCAACATATGCTCTTGATGTAAGCTGCACCGACGATCACGCAATCGTAAAGCGTGAAGTTGACGGAGGCTACGATACCGTACTGGTTCAGACTCCTGCGGTAGTCACCGTAGTCCATACCGATCAGATGCCCAGATACGCCACCTACAGCACCCGCTGTGAAGCCAAGAAAAAGCAGGTACATGTGCTTTCATCGGCAGAACTCAGTGAGCTCGATCTTGCACAGTGCGGTCTGTCAGGCTCCCCTACACGAGTTGTAAATACTTATACTCCGAGTGTACAAAAGCTTGGCATTATGATCGAAGGAAGCAGTACAACAGAGCTTGTAGATAAGCTTGTCGGCATTTTAGATGATAAGAGACTGCTCTAAGGAGGATTCATGATGAATACAGATATTTGGATCTATATAGAAACAGAAAACGGTAAAGCCTTGAATGTAGGCTATGAGCTTATTAATGCCGCCCGCCCTATTGCAGCCGAGAAAAACAGCAAAATAGTCGCACTTGTTGTCGGCAAAAACATACTGAAGGCTGCACAGGATGCCATAGGCTACGGCGCTGATTCTGCGCTCATACTGGATGCTGACGAATACGCAAGCTATTCCACAGACGCTTATACCGAAGCAATCACTTATCTTATCAATAAATACAATCCGGAGACCATGATGTTCGGTGCAACCACCAACGGACGTGATATGGCTCCGCGTATCGCATGCAGAGTATCCACAGGACTTACGGCTGACTGTACCGACATCGGTATCGACGAAGCCTCCGGCTGCGTAAGATGGACACGTCCTACCTTTGGCGGAAACCTTATGGCTGATATCATATGTCCCGAGAGACGCCCTCAGATGGGTACGGTTCGTCCCGGTGTATTCCGCAAAGCTGAATTCGATTCTTCAAGAAAAGGCAATATCGTTGACGAAACAGCCAATATCCATATCGATCCCGAGCATATCAGAACAAAGCTTCTTGAGCATGTTGATGTGGTTGCGGAAGCCGTCAATCTTGAAGATGCAGATGTTATCGTTGCAGGCGGACGCGGTATAGGATCTGTTGATAACATTCATCTCCTTGAGGAGCTTGCCGAGGTAAGCGGAGGAACCGTTGCCTGCAGCCGTCCCGTTGCGGAAGCCGGCTGGATGAATCACAACAGACAGGTCGGACAATCCGGTAAAACCGTTTCTCCGTCCGTATACTTTGCAATAGGCATCTCAGGTGCTGTACAGCATACGGCAGGAATGCAGGGCTCCGGAACCATCATTGCCATTAATTCCGATCCCGAAGCGCCTATCTTCGATATTGCTGACTACGGTATTGTAGGCGATCTCAACGCCATAGTTCCGGCTCTTACGAAGAAACTCAAAGAGAGAAAGATGTGATTTCAATTAAAATGATCCGAAGTTCTTATTCCAAGTTTGAACCGACCACCAATTGTCAGAATAAAAATCTAACTTTTCGGGGTCACCTCAAATTGGTAATAATGGCTTCGGGTCTTTTGCTGTTTGCCGGTCTGTTTCTGATCCATCAACCGGAAGAATATAAACTTCAAGTTATCTGACATTTTTCAAATAATTGTAACGTTAATTAAGTAGCCAAAAACGACCTTTACCCTACTCAGCAAAGGAGTAAGATAAAGGTCGCAGAAGTTCTGTATTTATAGTTTTTAACCACTTTTTTATTATTTCTCAGTGAGCTGTAAATAACAAATGCCTTCAACCCTTTATAAATCAAGCATTTCTTCAACTTTCCGGTTCTTACTTTTCATCAACCACCTGGAAGATGATAAATTTCAGATAATACGAATTATCCGCAGCCCAGAGTATAGGATGGTCCGGTGACTGAGTACGGAACTCTATCTGACGCAGTCTCTTGTGTGCGGCATGAGCTGCTTCGGCTATAGTCTTCTTGAACAGCTCCTCTGTCATAAAATGTGAACAGGAGCAGGTTGCAAGGAAGCCTCCATTTTTTACGAGCTTCATTCCGCGCATATTGATGTCTCTGTAGCCCTTGACCGCCTTCTTGGTAGCTTCTCTTGACTTTGTAAATGCAGGAGGATCGAGTATGACAAGGTCAAAGCTCTCTCCCTTTTTCTCAAGCTCCGGAAGCAGATCCAGAACATCCGCACATTTAAAGCTTATGCTCCTGCCTGCATTATCGACCTTGGCACAGCAGTCAGCCTCGGCCTTTGCTCTTGCCTCCTCCGATATATCATCTATCATATTAAAGCCGTTTAACAAGGCATTTTTTCGTGCCTGCTCCAAAGCAAGCTCCGAAGCATCAACAGCTATGACCTCCTTTGCCCCTGCATAATAAGCATTTAACGCAAAGGATCCTGTATGTGTGAAGCAATCAAGCACTCTTCCGCCCTTGCCAAGTCCTCTTACAGCGAGTCTGTTATACTTTTGATCCAGGAAGAATCCCGTCTTCTGTCCGTCCATGACATCAACATAGTATCTGACATCATTTTCCTTGATTTTGACCTCGGTATCGAAAGCTTCTCCGATAAAGCCCTTAAACGGCTCCATTCCTTCCTTTTTTCTGACAGGAGCATCCGAACGCTCATATACTCCGCGCACCTTTATCCCGTCCTTAAGTAATTCATCCTTAAGAGTTTCAACTATAAGCGGCTTCATTCTGTCGATGCCGAGAGCCAATGACTCAACAACAAGCACATCCTCAAATTTATCGATTACTATGCCAGGCAGGAAATCTGCCTCTCCGAAAATCACTCTGCAGGAAGAAATATCCACAGTCTTCTTACGGTATTCCCAGGCGGCACGTACTCTGTCCCTGATAAATTCATCATTCACCTCGGCACCTCTCCTCGATAGCATGCGCACACTGATCTTGGAATTGGTATTGATAAATCCGTAGCCCATGGGATATCCGTCAAAGTCTTCTACGCTTATGACATCACCGTTGGCAAATTCTCCCTCTGTTTTGTCTATTTCATTATCGAATACCCAGGCACCGCCTGCCTTGATAGTACGTCCTTCACCTTTTTTCAGTATAACTTTTGCCATATATCGACCCCGTATCTGTGTTTTTATTTTATATTATTGTTTTATTTGTCTGTCGCTAAGCTTAAAACTTATATATCCGTATGTCTTTGTGTCATGCATCATTATATAGCTGTGCCACAGCTCATTACACGCCGGATACACGCATATTTACATGCATACTTATATCATGGCACCACATACTTAGGTATAAATCATACTTATATCATAGCAATATATACTTAAGTATAAATAATACCGTAAGCACATACATCAGAGGATTTATATTTTTTTCCCTGCTCTTACCGATAATAAGATTGATAAGGGTCCACGAAATAAATCCTATAGCTATACCCTCTGCCACACTGTAAGCAAGCGGCATGGCTATGATTGTAAGGAATGCCGGAATAGCCTCACTCTTATCACTGAAATCTATCTTTGATATAGATCCCATCATAAGGAATCCGACAATAATAAGCGCCGGAGCTGTAGCAAACGAAGGTATGGCAAGAAATACCGGACTGAACACAGCAGAAACAAGAAACAACACAGCAGCCGTTACAGCCGTAAGTCCGGTGCGTCCGCCCTGCGCAACACCTGATGCGCTCTCTACTACTGTGGTCGTTGTAGATGTTCCGAGTACTGCTCCTACCGTAGTTGCCAAGGCATCGGCAAGCAAAGCTCCTCTTACTCTCGGAAGCTTGCCGTTTTCATCAAGCATTCCCGCATTTTCCGATACACCTATAAGTGTTCCGAGAGTATCAAAAAGATCAACAAATAAAAATGCGAAAACCACGACTATAAAATCAAATATCCCTATATTTATGGTACTGAAATCAAATACCTGTCCAAAGGTCTTTGTGATAGAAGAAAAATCAAAACTGATAAGCCCTGAAGGTATGACCGAGAACATGCCTGCATCCGGGTTCGGTACATATATGCCAGTGATCTCGCAAATAATACCCATGAGCCAGGTGATCACTATTCCGTAGAGTATGCTTCCCTTGACATTTTTCACCATCATAACTGCGGTTATAAGTGTGCCTATAAGTGCAAGTATCGCTCCGATACCCACTGAAGCGAAGAGCTCGCCCTTAAAGTGCTGATAGGTAACAAGAGTTGCCGAATTCGCCACTATAAGCTTGGCATTCTGCAGCCCTACAAAAGTAATAAACATACCTATTCCTACACTGACTGCGGATTTGAGAGTCTTTGGTATTGCGTTGAAGATGCTCTCACGCACGTTTGTAAGCGACATAAGTATGAAAATGATTCCCTCTGCAAATACCGCAAGGAGCGCAAGCTGCCAGCTGTAGCCCCTGCCAAGCACGACCGTATATGCAAAATACGCATTAAGTCCCATTCCGGGTGCAAGCACAAAAGGATAATTTGCCAAAAAAGCCATGGCCATGGTTCCGAAGAAGGCTGCAAATGTCGTAGCAAGCAGGACGGCATTTTTATCCATGCCGGTTTCGGATAATATATTCGGATTGACCGCAAGTATATAGGCTATGGTCATAAAGCTTGTTATTCCGGCTACTATTTCTGTTTTGAAATTTGTGTTATTTTCCCTTAAGTGAAAGAGTTTATCAAGCATCTCTATTTGTTTCCCTTCAATGATTTTTCAGATATGCATTTTCCCGATGATGGATACTATGGGAAGGTTCTTAGATAGAGTTTACTTGTTGGATGCAGAAATTTCAATAACTTCTGCACATAACACGGATTGCTCCGTACT
>JAUNWP010000080.1 GCA_030540255.1 Eubacteriales bacterium
AAGTTTGTGGTGATTTCTGTTAATTTGCACTTGACAAGAGGTCATTACATATCAGGTTTTATATAGTAAACTTGAATGAGTATAGAAAGTGGCTATTTAGAAATCAATAGATGTGAAAAAATGACACATTTGTTATGCTTGAATATGGAGTTGTAGTCTGAAAGCAAAAATAAAGTGTTTAAATATAAAACTTCAGTTAACATAATCTGTTTGAATTGTGAACTATTTAACAAACCTCGTTTGTTGAGGATATGCGTTCAAACTGATACAATTTCCACAATTTAAGACGAGAACTTTTAAATTAGAACTACATGAAAACAGACAGGAGGCGGTTTCGTACTGCCTCCTGTCTGTTTTGAATATTTGTGTGCGATTATGATTTCGCTTGGGTATAATAAAAACAAAGGTATAGATAAGCAGACGGAAGAGCTTCTTGATACACCGACTAAAGATGAATAAAAAACATTAGAGCACAGCGAGATTGATTATAAGGAATTCACATTATGCCGAAACGTGATATGCATAAGATAAATAACTTTGATATGACTCTGGAGGAATGCAGGGCTGTCTTTGATACGCTTGAAGATCTTGTTATTGTTGATGCGGACGGATATCTTAAGTACTTGTCACCGGATATGTATCCGGTAATAGAAGCGTATAACAAGAAGCCTATTCCGGATTCGATAGTGGGAAAACATATAAGCGAGATACATCCCGCAACCAAGATATTGAATGCATTAGATGAGCGAAATTTCGATGAACTTTGTTTCTACTTCGCTTCCGATGTTACGAATATTGCGAGGATCAAGGCAATCAAACAAAACGGCAAAATAGTTGGAGCCATAGATTATGATTATTTTACCGACGGAACATCTCTTAAGACATTTATAGATAAGATATATGAATATTCACGTAAGGGCTTCATAAATCTCCAGGACACTTTCCAGTCTATGCTTGAGGAAAGCAGAAATGAGAGCGTTATCAAATATGTGGTTACCGATATTATAGGCAAGTCGCAGTCTATACGAGAGCTTCGCATGCAGATAGGCAAGATAGCCGAATCAGACTCAACGGTGCTTGTGACAGGCAAGACCGGCTGCGGTAAGGAGCTTGTCGCACATTCCATACATAATCTGAGTCTCAGATGTAAGAAGAAGATGATAGAGGTGAATTGTGCCGCTATACCGGACTCTTTGTTCGAGAGTGAGCTATTCGGATATGAGGAAGGTGCTTTTACAGGCGCAAAGCGCGGCGGACAAAAGGGGCTGTTTGAACGTGCCGATAAGAGCACGATATTCCTTGATGAGGTTGACCAATTGCCTTTCCATGTACAGCCGAAGCTGTTGAGAGTGCTTCAGGAAAAGGAAGTAACACGCATAGGCGGCGTGCCCAAACCTCTGGATATCAGAGTTATCGCGGCAACCAATAAGGATCTTTGGCAGCTGGTTAAGGATGGCAAATTCAGAGAGGATCTGTATTACAGACTTAATGTTGTAGAACTTGATATCCCTCCGCTCAAGGAACGCAAGGAAGATATTCCACTGCTTGTAAATCATCAGCTCATGAAGTTGAATAAAGAGATATCTCGAGACATTAAGGGCGTTTCCAATGATGTTATCGAAGTGTTCATGAATTATGATTGGCCGGGAAATGTTCGAGAGCTTAATAATGTATTGGAGCATGCTGTAAATGTTTGCAGAGATGAGTTTATCAGACTTGAAGATCTCGGCAATTTTATATACAAGACAGCAGGCAGGATGCTTGATATAAGCTTTGACTCTGATAATCCTCTTGAGGATATACGTAATAATGCAGAAAAAGAGGCTATCAAGACTGCGCTGAAGCTTACTAACAATAACAGAAGCAAAGCGGCGGAATTATTAAAAATTTCACGCACTGCATTATATGACAAAATTAACAAACTTAAGTTGTGAGAAATAAACAAAGATATGTAAAATGACGGAAAAGTCTGTTTTTATACGTGGATTTCTGTAAAGAAAAACTGACAGTGTACGCATAAGTTTACAAAGCGTAAATCTGGAGCTTTTTGTCAAGCAGGATAAAGAGAATAGCCGAATGTTAATGAGTACTGAGTGTAAGGAAAAGCTTACACTCAGTTTTTTGATCTCTCGGATCAGCTTTGTTTTTAGACGTTTTTGAGAGTGGTATTTTCAGGCATAGTAATTGCTTGTTGTGTAGTATATCGCGTGTTTGCGCTTGCTTGACAATTTGGTCAAATTCTATTAGCATACACGCATAAATCACGCGATGTTGCATGATATTTTCACTTTTGAAGGTATCACTGCGCACCGCGTTTTTTTATAGATTAAAGCCGGACTGCAGTCGTTGAAGCGGCAGCGTGCGGATGCGAAGACGACTATAGGACGGCCAAACGAAAATGAGCACAAAGTGCCGAAAGGCACGGGTGCGAATTTTCGGAGGATAGCGGGAGTACGCAGTACGGAGCTATCCGTATTTAATCTATAAATAAACATTATGGAATGGATGATCGTCCGGAAGATTATTGTGTTCCAAAGCTGATTTAGTTATGTTGACATTGGAGGAATCAAAAATGAAATTTAGAGTTTCCTGTGTTCAGATGGAACCAAAGCTTGGGGATAAGTCGTATAACCTTAACAAAATGGAAGAATATATTCATTCTGTAATGGACGAGTATCCGGATACCAGATTGATCGTTTTCCCTGAGCTTTGCACGACAGGATATGAGGGGGAACCGGAGCAGTTTCAGGAGCTTGCGGAGACCGTTCCTGACGGCGAAAGTATGGTAAGGCTTGTGGCGCTTGCCAGGAAATACCATACGCATATCGTATATGGCTTTGCTGAGAGAGATGCTGTGCTTAAGGATGTCCTCTATAATGCCGCGATAATGATAGATGAGGATGGAAAAGCACTAGGAACTTATCATAAGGTCCATCCGTTTGCCGATGAAAAGCGTTGGTGTCGTGCGGGCGCTTCACTTCCGATATTTGATACAGTTCTCGGTAAGATAGGTATACAGATTTGCTGGGATACGGCATTTCCCGAGATATCCAGATGCTATGCGGTAAACGGTGCGGATCTGCTGGTTATTTCAACAAACTGGGAGGATCCTTATGAAATCGCCGGGTGGACCAAAGACAGCCCGATCAATACTCATGCCGAGGACTGGGATCTTATTACTTCGGCACGTGCCTTTGACAATACACTTCATCTTGTTGCGGCCAACAGAGTAGGTGATGACGGTAAGACACTCAGCTTTTTCGGAAGGAGCAAGATACTTGATCCGAGAGGCAAGACTATAGCTTCTCTTGACGAACGTAAAGAGGGATTTATAACAGCAGAGATCGATACTGCTATTACACAGCAGAAGCGTGCCGAATATTATTGCTTCTTCAAGGATCGTCAGCCTGAGGTTTATGCGGACATCATCAGAAAATACTAAGAAAGGGGATCTGTTATGGGAATAGGAATATTTTTACTTATATTATTTGCTTTTATATTTATAGGATTTGCGTTTTTTATTTCTAAGAGATTTCCATCTAACTCTATGGATGATTTCCTGGTAGCAGGACGAAGCATGCCTACGGCACTTATATCCGCCAGTGTGGTCGTATCATGGATATGGTGCTCGACTATTATGGGTGCAGCGGAAGCAGGTACACTTTACGGAGTATCAGGAGGTCTTAACTACGCATGGGGAGCAGCAGTGCCCTTCTTCCTGCTTATACCTATGGTGACACGTATAAGAAAGCTTATGCCGAACTGTACTACATTTACAGAATTCCTTAAGGCGAGATACGGTGCAGGCGTTTCATATGTATATCTTTTATTCGGTATTGCGCTTTGCTTCTATGTAATGATGTCTCAGGGAGTCGGAGTAGGAACTGTATTTAAGAATATGTTCGGAGTTCCGTACCTTATCGGAGCACTTATACCTTTGGTAATAGTTATTATTTACATAACAAAGGCAGGTCTCAGAGGCTCTATCTACAACGATTGCATACAGTTCTTTATTGTGTCTATCATACTTATCATCTGTATTCCGATAGTAATCAAGACACTCGGACTTGAGAATATATATAACGGACTCAAGGAAGTTGCTACCGATCCGAGCAATGAATATTATGAGCCGCAGGCGCTTTCACTTACTTCTTCATCCGGATTCCACTATGGAATAGCAGCGGTAGTCGTTGCATTCGGACAAGTACTCCTTGATCAGGGTTATTATTCCAAGGCTATTGCATCAACAGATAACAAGTCAATGCTCAGAGCTTACATCGTAGGAACACTTATCGCGTGGGTTCCGATTCCGATTATCTGTGGCAGCGTATTCGGTGCAGGCTATATTGCACTTAAGTCACAACTTGGCCTTGAAGCGGTAAGCGCAGGCTCTGATGTTGCTCCTCTTGTTATGAAATATGTATTTGGAGGCGGAGTAGGAAGTATCTTCTTTGTTCTGATGGTGTTCATGGCAGCTATGACCACCGGCGGTAACTGTATAGCCGGTGCACAGGCTCTACTCAGTGTTGACGTTTATAAGGGAATTATCAATAAAAATGCTACAGAAGATCAGCAGCTCAGATTCGGAAAGATTGCTACGGTTATAATTGCTCTTGCTATGGCTCTTATTGCAACCTTCCTTGAAAATGTTTCACTGCTTACACTTGATACATTCTCAGGAATATTATTTGCAGCACCTGTAAGTGCATTCTTCGTAGGCTTGTTCTGGAATAAGGTCAACGGTAAGATTGCAGCCGATTCAATAGTTATCGGATGGGTGGGAGCTATGATAGCATGGTTCACGGCATCAAACTTTGATGACGCCATGTTCCACGGAAATCTTTGCTCATTGCTGCTTCCGCTGGTAGTAATAATTATCGGAAGCTTGTTCTCTAAGACAAAGTTTAATTATTCAACAATGAAATATGAATAAGCTGTCTTAAAAGCGGTTCGCAGTAGCAGTATTACAGCAGAACACTTATGGGCAATACTGGTATATACGAGGACTGCCGGAAATACACTTTTTGTAAAGAGTGAAAGGAGATACTTAAATATGATGAGTTTTGGCGCAATGAAATTTTATTATATCTTTTGCTATCTGTGGTTTGTTGTGGGTGCGCTTATCATTGCCATTCCCGCAATGAAAGAATTTATCAATACCATATTCGGAAAGAAGTAAAATTTATCAAGAAGTCTAATTAGATCTATAAACATAAAGACTGTTGCCTAAGAGTTTATCATTTCTCTGTGGCAGCAGTCTTTGTATATTTCCTGTGATGAATATCATTTCAATAATATGTTGTGCTCATTAGCGACCTTTAGAACATAGTCAACAGAAAGTCCCAAGATTTCAGATACCTTGAACGCGTTGGGCAGTTTTTCTAAAGCATTTACAATTAAGCCTTCACGGCCTTCGGTTATACCTTCAGCCTTACCCGCATCATATCTGTCCTGCATGATCAATTCAGTATTCATGTATTCTGCCTCCTTCCCTCTCATCTGTTTTATTCTGGCTATGGATGCCTGTAGTTTCTTTACAAATTCACTTTCGAAGTCCCTCGTTGATTCTCTTAGATCGGCTC
>JAUNWP010000081.1 GCA_030540255.1 Eubacteriales bacterium
ACTCGAAATCAGTTTGCGGGCAACCGCACGTGGGTTCGAATCCCACCGTCTGCGTGTTTGGGGAAATGGCTTAGATAAGCCATTTCCCTTTTCTTTTTAGCTATTTTAGATATATAGATATAGGACAAAATAAAAAGTATCTCCCGGAGCGACATTCATCGATCTTCTTACGAAAATCGCGGTCACATAGGAGATACTATTAAAAATATACCATTAAGAGAAGAAAATGGCAATAATCCGCAAGATATTGAAACGGAGATCAAGCATGACGGTAAGACTGAATAAACTATCACATTACAAAGATGTGATGGTGCTGTTTAATACCACAAAAGTGTAGTTGTCAGAGCGTTATTAACTCTGACATCTGCACTTATTTTTTTGTTGAACTCAGCAAGGCTTTCATTTCCTATTATCACTGACGTTATAGAATATCTCAGAAGCAAATCTTCTTCGGCATTAAAATGCTGATGTTACGTATCCGTATCTGTCTGAATATACAGAATTGTTATGCGCAGTTTTTACTCAAACTTTAGGAAACGGCTTTATTTGATTTTACAGCGGACGTTTAGGATAAAGCGAAACTTGGAAAATAATTAAAAGTCAAGTTAAGTTCAGATTCTATCCGGAGGAGGAAAGCAATATGAGAAGAATTAAACTGACAGTGCTTGCTATGGCGGGACTGATGGCAGCAGTATCCATGAGCGGTTGCGGAGCAAAAACAACAGAGACTGCAGCTGCACCGGAGACAACAACAGCAGAAAAGACAGAGGAGACAAGTTCGGCGGAGACGACTGCGGCAGATACTACCGGTAAGGTATCACCGACCAAGCCACTTGTAGTGTATCTGAATGATTTTGATGATATTATCCCGGACATGTTTAAAAAGGCAACAGGCTATGATGTAGAAGTAGTAGCCGGAAACGGTGCCGAGACTATGGCAAGGATAGAGACAGAGGGTGACAATCCGCAGTGGGATATCGTATGGCTGGATTCAATGCCAAGTATCAATTCTATGGGAAAGAAGGGAATGCTTCTTACAGACTGGGAAGCTTCAAATGCGGAAAATCTTACCGATTTCTTCAAGGAGATCGTTCCTGCAGACAAAGCATACTATCCGACCGGAGCGCATGCGGCAGGCGTGATTGCTTACCGTAATGATATATTTACAGAGGAAACAGCTCCAAAGACCTGGGAAGATTTTGCAAAGCCGGAATACAAGGATAAGATAGGAATCGCAGATCCGAGCGTAGCGGCTCCAGCGTATCCGTTTGTATCATACTTTTTCAACACAAAGGGAATGGATGGAGGAAAGGAATATTTCAGCTCATTGTTTGAAAACGGTTTAAAGGTCTATCCTAAGAATCCGCAGGTAGTTCAGGCACTTGCAAGCGGAGAAATCGCCGTGGCAGGACTTCAGGAGAGTAATGCATACGGAATGATCGCTTCCGGAGAGCCGATAAGCATTATCTGGCCGGAAGAAGGTGCACCTGCATCTGTCCGTGTGGCAGCAATCAGTGCAAAGACTGAGCAGCCTGAAGTTGCAAAGGCATTTATAGAATTCCTTTTACAGCCGGAGACACAGCAGCAGCTTGTAGATGCCGGAGACGAGGGATATTTCGAGCCTTCTGTAGCAGGCGTAAATGAGAAGGAAGACCGTGAGAAAGACGGCAAGCTTGTCTATGCAGAGGCGTCATGGGCATCCGAGCATGAGGCAGAGATCAAGGAGTGGTTTGCAGATGAATCCGCTAAATAACGGAATAATAAAAAACGCAGGACATTCACATAGAGGACAGGCAGAGGGGACGATCGACTGGATCGTCCTTTCTGTACTCTTTGTGCTGATCATCATGCCGCTTGGAGCAGTCCTTTTGCAGATCGTAACCCAGGGATTATTCGGAAATGCGGAAAAGGCTGACAGTATAAGCCTGCTTCTTGAAGTATTCGAAAAACCGCTTTGGAGCAAAGCACTTGTAAATTCAATCTCACTTGGCATCTGTACTACTTTCTTTGGTACGATCTTTGGTGCATTTCTCGCAAACTTCCGTATAAAGTGGGAATTTAAGACGGCAAAGCTTTTGGATATTGCGGCATGGATATTGATGATAATGCCGTCCTTCATTATCGCTCAGGGCTGGGTATATTTCGCATCCGGAAACGGAATTGCGAGAGCATGGCTTAATTGGAATAATATCAGTGCTATGGTATTTAGTTTTCCAGGACTGGTTTTTATCATGGTACTCAACAAATTTCCGTTTGCTTATGTGACGATCAAGGCAGCATTGGAGTGGAAGCCGGAACGATTGTCTCTGGCGGCAAGAATGAACGGTGCATCTCCTTGGGAAGAGTGGAAGACTGTGCAGGCACCATTATGTATTCCGGCATACTGCTCTGCGGCACTGCTGATCTTTATGGATACAATAGGCGACTTCGGACTTCCGGCCGCCATTTCCGGTGTATATCGATTCCCTACGTTGCCATATGCAATTTATACGGCATTGTACAGCTCTCCGATCCGTCTGGATATGGCAGGTGTTTTATCCTTCTACCTTGTCCTGATAATCATTGGGGCAATGATAGTTCAGTACAGGATCATAGGCAAGAAAAGATATGATTTCCTTGATACCGGAACGGTAAAAGCTGTTCCGGTTCGCCCTGCTTTCGGAATAGGAATCCTTCTTGATATTTTGGGAGCCTTCCTTGCGTTCCTTACCTTGTTTGTACCGCTCGGGTCTACTGTGGTAATGTCATTCTCAGATTCTATCTCTGTGGCAAATTTCAGTTTTACCTTGAAGAATTATGAGAAGGTCGTATTAGACAGTAAGGAACTTTTAACCGGTCTGGAGCATTCCCTGACTATTGCATTAGCAGCTGCTGTTATCGGACTTATCCTTGGTTTTTTTGTTTCTTACGTACTGAATTATCAGGATTTCATTTTAAAACGCTTGATCGATGTATTATCACTTGTCGCACTTGCGGTTCCGGGTGTGGTTTTGGGTATCGGATACATCTTTGTATGGAACCGTGATTGTCTGGAAGCCATAGGACTTAAGATGTATGGAACTCCGCGAATCATAGTCCTTGCAAGCGTCGCTGCTGCGATTCCTGTAATAACCAGAGTTCTGACAGGAGGTATGGCAAAGATACCAAGGCCGCTTTTATTTGCGGCAAGGCTTTCGGGAGCAGGACTAATCACACGTATCAGGACGATACTTTGGCCTCTTCTTAAAGCAACAGTACTGTCGGCATTTTTATCGGCTTTTGGAGGAAGTGTTTTCAATCTTGCGATCAATACCATACTTTATCCGCCTAATTACCAGACCTTGCCGGTCTACATCAGCAAGGGAGTTGAAAATCTGAAATTCGGATACTCTGCCGCGGCAACTGTGTTCGGAGGCGGAATAGTGGTACTTCTGATATTGATAACAGAACTTCTCGGAAGAGACCGAAAGACAAAAGCATATTTAGGAGAAAACAGATGAATAATCAGGATCGGGAAGTGATTTTAAAAATAGAAGATCTGGCAAAAAGCTTCGGACAGACGGATGTTTTGAAGGGAATAAATATGGAAGTCCGTAAGAATGAAATTATTAGTGTGCTTGGTCCGTCGGGCTGCGGAAAGTCTACACTGCTTAATATTATTGCAGGCATGTCATCACCGGACAGCGGAAGTGTAATCATGAACGGACAGGTGATATCGGAGGCGGGAAAAGTCCTGCCTCCGGAGAAGCGTCATATGAATATGGTGTTTCAGGACTTTGCACTGTGGCCGCATATGACGGCATACGATAACATTGCCTATGGATTGAGACAGATCAAGATAGGCAAAGCGGAGATCAAGGAGAGAGTGCAGGAACTGTTAAAGCTGCTTCATTTGGATGGATTGGAACAAAGATATCCTGCGGAGCTTTCCGGAGGTCAGCAGCAGAGAGTTGCGATTGCCCGTGCATTGATCACCAAGCCGGATATACTTCTCATGGATGAGCCGCTCTGCAACTTGGACGTACAGCTTCGTGTGGAAATGAGGACGGAAATGGCATTTTTATTCCGCAGACTCGGAACGACAGTCTTTCATGTCACACATGATCCGTCCGAAGCATTTGCAATGGCTGACAGAATCGTTATCATGAACAAGGGAAATATTGATCAGATCGATTCACCGCAGAATTGCTATAGGGATCCGGGAACCGAGTCTGTGGCTGCACTTTTAGGTGCCGGAAATTGCGTGCATGGATACGCAAGAAAGGACAATGGAATACAGATAGAACTCGGAGGCAGTGTATGCGGAACTCTCGGAAGAAATGGGATACTTACGGATGAAAGGGTGAATGTACGTTTTCGTGCGGAAAATGCGGTGTGGAGAGGAAATGAGCAGAAAGATAACAGCTTTCCTGTAGTCGTTGAGTATTCATCCTTTGAGGGCGATTATTACCGCGTAATGGCAAAGATGAAAACGGGAGATGCGCTCTGCTTCCTAAGCCGTAGTTATCTGGAAAAAGGTATGGAAGGCTATGTATATGTAGAAGAGGATCGTTTATATGTGTATGGTCCGAATACAGTGGTATGAGCAGTAAACTATATCTGATGAGCGATATTCACGGGCATTTTCTTCAATTCATGCAAATGCTGAAAAAAATACGGTTTGATGATTCTGACCGTATGCTGATCCTTGGGGATATGGTGGCAAAAGGCCCGGATTCCTTGGGGATTTTGTATTATGTGACGGAACATAAGAATATCATCGCACTCAGAGGAAACCATGAGCAGCGACTATTGCAGTACTTTGGCATAGATTACAGCGCCGAGATACCGGACTGTATTATGAGTACCTGGGCATTCGGAGACGGTAAAGAGACGATTCGTCAGATGAATATGCTGTCGTATGCGGAGCGTGAGAAGATATTGAACTTTATCGAAGATATGCCGCTATGTTCGGTTATGAAGATAAAAGATAAGAAATATGTGTTGGTTCATGGCGCACCCGGCGCTAATATGAATGAGAAGCTTTCGGAAGCCGGGATATGCGATGAAATACAAGATGAAAATAGTGACATTTTCGAAAAACCGAGCAAGCAGCTTTGGGATGAAACGGATACCGGTAATGAGCTACGGTTCATGACTGTTCCGGAAGCTCCCAAAGGACAGCGTAGAAAAACAGATTATGATATTCTCATAAACCGCTATGCATCGCCGGATGTCTGCAACCTGCTTCCGACAGGAATGACAGCCGTAGTCGGACACACTCCGACATTTAAATACGGAAATCAGTATGCGGGAGATATGATTGTACGGGAAGATAAGATATTTTTAGATTGCGGAGCCGCTCAGGGATATGGCTTGGGATGCCTGCAAATATTGCCGGAAAATGACAAAATTTCCTATCACAAATACTTTATCAATTAAAATGTACCCTCTGTATCGGCATGCCCGGTATGGAGGGTACATGAGGCTTTGAGCATGAGCTTTTCTTAAAGCTGTATTATAGTATTAAACTATTAATCGGTGGGACTTAGGTTTCTGAATTTCATACAATCAGATAATGTGTATTCAGTGGAGGACATAGAAATATTAAATGT
>JAUNWP010000018.1:0-4735 GCA_030540255.1 Eubacteriales bacterium
AATATGATTAAGTCGTTTGCTCACAAAGGATTAAAAGAGTTCTATGAGACGGGTTCCAAGAAAGGAATTCAGGCTGAACATGCATCAAAACTTGGCAGAATGCTGGATCGTTTGGATGCAAGCATTAGTGCTCAAGATATGAATTTACCCGGGTACAGATTGCATTCATTAAAGGGAGATAAACAAGACATGTGGTCCGTTACCGTAAGTGGGAATTGGCGGATGACATTTTATTTTGAAGGTCAGGATGCTTATTTGGTCGATTATCAGGATTATCATTAAATTAAGGAGGAAACGGATATGAACAGAAAACCTACTCATCCGGGAACAGTTCTACTCGAGGATGTTATAAAACCATTGAATCTTACAGTTACGGATGCAGCACGTATGCTTGGAGTAAGCAGAAAAGCACTATCCGAGTTTGTAAATGAAAGGGTTGCTTTAAGTACAGAGATGGCAATCAGAATTGCAAAAGCAACAGATACTTCAGTAGAGAGTTGGATGAATATGCAGCAAAAGCTTACTCTTTGGGAGGCAGAGCAGCATGCTCCTACTAATGTAATTCCATTTCCTGTAAATCATCATGATGACGATACATTTGCTCTACAGATGTAAAAATGGGATTTCTTTAACAATTGATATTTTGACAGAAAAAACCGCCACATGACCGTATATTATACGGAAGTGTGGCGGCTTTTTATCTACAGTTCGAAAATCAATATGGGTTTTAGATTAACCATATTGTTTGAAAAAATAGATAAAAATAATGATGCCAATCGTGCTAAAGCAAAGAGGAAAAATGACGGAATAAAGATAATGTAAGTATATTGACGTATGGACTCATCGGTTCGATAACCGGTGGGTCTTTTTACAAATAAAACTTCCATGGCACGGTATTTGTCACTACACTGTAGTATTTGTTTCAGGATAAATATACGAAAATCAAGTCCTAATAAAAATACAATTTCAGCGAATAAATATACAGAAAATATCTTTTCAAATTATAAAAAACGACTATAATTAAAACAACCGTTTTAAGGAGGATCGCATTATGAAAAAGATTATTTCTATAGGTATTATTGCTGCAATGGCATTGGGACTTGTGGCATGCGGGTCAGGTAATGCAGCAGAGACAACAGCAGCAGAGACTGAAGCGGCAAACAGCAGTACAGCAGATAGCGAATCAGAGAGTGAAAGTGCTGCCGGATCAGGTTTAAGCACGATTACGGACGGAGTTCTTACAGTAGCTATATCTCCGGACTTTGCGCCATATGAGTTCTATGCTATAGGCGAAGATAAGGAGCCTGAGCTTGCAGGCTTTGAGATCAGCATGGCAAATCGTATTGCAGACGAACTTGGACTTAAGCTTGAATTGGTTCCTATGAGTTTTGACGGTGTACTTGCCGAGCTTGCCAATGGTAGTGTAGACCTTGGTATTGCAGGACTCGGATACACTGAGGAAAGAGCGGAAGTTATGGATTTCTCGGATCCTTACAATTATGTTAAACAGACATTTGTATGCCGTAAGGAAGATAGCGAGAAGTTTAAGGATGTTGAGTCTGTAAACAATCCGGATGTACTGGTTGCTCTTCAGACAGGCAGCACACAGCAGAAGGTTGCAGCAGATACGATTCCGGATGCAGACACATTGTTGCTTAATAAGGCAACTGATCTGGTAGCCGAGCTTATGGATGGCAAGGTTGACGGTGCGCTTATGAATGATAATGCGGCAGAGATCTTTGTTTTAAATTATCCTGAGCTTGTTGTATCCTTTAACATTCCGTATGAATCAATGGATAACTCCGGAGACCGTATCGCTATTCCTAAGGGACATGATGATATGAAAGAAGCTGTAAATAAGGTAATTGCCGAGGCAACCGCAGACGGAAGCATTGACGAATACAAGAAAGAAGCATATCAGCTTGCAGCAGGTGAGATCTATGAGGGTCTGCTTGAGGACAAATAATAATATAAGCAATATTGCTTATTATTGATAAGTAAGCATTAATGATCCCTGCCGTAACGGCAGGGATTTATTATTATCGATTAAAGCCGGAGTGCAGTCGTCAAAGCGGCTGCTTGCAGCTGCGAAGACGACTATAGGACGGCCAAACGAAAATGAGCACAAAGCTTCGAAAGAAGCGGGTGCGAATTTTCAAAGGATAGCGAGAGTACGAAGTACGAAGCAATCCGCATTTAATCGATAATATAGGGGAGAAAGGATATTCAGTGAATTCAAGTTTATTTGAGATAGTAGGACCGGTAATGCTGGGACCTTCAAGCTCCGGTACGGCCGGAATGGCACTTATCGGTGCAGAATTATATAAGCTGGCTGAGGGTACTCCTGCAAAAATAAATGTATGCTTTCATCCGAGACATTATGAAGGCTATGCCGGATGCCGCAGTCATTATGCGGCTGTCGGAGGAGCACTTGGTATGTCTCCGGAGGATGACAATATACGTTTTGCACTTGATATTGCAAAGAGCAGAAATATAGATGTCAGTGTTTCATTTTTTGAAGAACCGCTGCCTAAAGAGGGGATGACAGTATGTATAAGCGAAGAAAATACAGAGGGAAAGAAATTCAGCGTACTTGGGGTTTCCCTCGGCGGTGGAATGATAAAAATACTTGAGATCAACGGCAAAGCAGTCGGTGATACCGTAAATTCACGCAATACGAGTTGCGAAAACAGAAAAAATGACATCAAAAACAGCAACTGCCGTGAATGTAAAACTTTGACAGTCTGTGATCCTGTAAAAGAAGAAAAAAAGAGTGCTCAGGAGCCATTATTTACCACATGCAGACAATTTACAGAGCTTGCGACTAAATATGATGATATAGCCGATCTTGCGTTTGATTATGAAAAGGCCGAATCGGGAAAAAGCTTCGCAGATCTGTATGACAAAATGTATAATGAACTAAAAGTTATGCGTCGTGCCGTACAGCGGGGATTTACGGAAAAGCCTGTAGGTTTATATGGCTTTGTCAAGGGTGATGAAGGTGCTAAAATCAAAGATGCCGCAGAAGCCGGGGATCTTTATGACGAACTTCTTCCGCGTGCTATATCCAAGGCAGTAGCTACAATGAATGTTGCAATGTCAATGGGAACTATAGTTGCTGCGCCTACATCCGGATCCTGCGGTATACTTCCCGGATGCCTGCTTACGGTACAGGAACATTTTGATTACAGTGATGAAAAAATAGTGAGAGCTATGTTCATTGCGGCTTCCATTGGCCTTGTGATCAGATATAAGGGTGTTAAAATGTCAGGAATGGAAGGCGGATGCCAGGGAGAAATCGGCGTATCCTCGGCGATGGCTGCAGGGGCACTGGTATATCTTAAAGGCGGCTCGGCAAACAAAGTATTTCATGCTGCGGCGCTGGCTCTTAAGGGACTTATGGGACTTATCTGTGATCCGATAGGCGCAAACAGCGAGATACCTTGTGTAAAGAGAAATGCGGTAGGTACTGCCAATGCATTTGCGGCAGCTGATATGGCACTTGCAGGCATAGAAAGTTTCATACCTCCGGATGAAGTTATAGATGCACTTGTGCATGTACAGGGGCGTACTCCGGAATGCTTCAGGTGCGGAGACAGCGGATTGTATTCGACAGGAATGGCAGAAAAGGCAAGAGAGCAGGAAGCGCTGATGGATGCAGCGATTAGGATTTGATTTATAGGAATAGAGCAAATGATAGGATTACTGATGTCGAAGGATGATAATGTTGCCGTTGTTACAAGCAATGTGAGATCCGGGGATGTGATAACAGTTGAAGGAAAAGAATATAGTGCGCTTCAGGATATACCGCAAGGACATAAGATAGCGGTAAGGGATATTTCCACAGCTGATTATATAATGAAATACGGCAAGCCTATAGGCAGAGCAAGTGCCGATATTAAATGCGGTGAATGGGTGCATTGTCATAATGTGGAAGACATAACGGAAGAAATCAGCAGAAAATATGCTGAAAACTATCGCAAGCACATGACAGAGTAAGGCATTACGGAGAGATATTTGTGAAAAACTTTATGGGATACGGCAGGGCTGACGGCTCTGTAGGAATAAGAAATTATATATTGGTAGAGTCGCTGGTACAGTGTGCAAACAGTACTGTAGACAAAATAGCGGCAGCAACAGGCGCGCATCCAATAAAGATCGATACCGGCTGCGGTGAATTCGACGATGCTGCACAGCGTACAAATCTTGGTCTTATATGTGCCGGAAGGAATCCGAATGTATATGGAGTATTACTTGTAAGTCTCGGATGCCAATGGACAGATCCCGGGCTTATACAGCGTGAGATAGAACTTGCAGGTACGAAAGTTTTCCATCTTTGTATTCAGGATGAAGGCGGCATGGCCAATACCATACGTCACGGAACCGAGATCATCAGGAAAATGCAGTCTGAGGCAGAAAGCCTCAAGAGAGAGGCATTTCCTTTATCAAAGCTTATCGTATCGCTTAATTCGGGCGGTTCAGACTGGACAAGTTCTATAAGCGCCAATCCGGTATGCGGTGAAGCGGGAGACAGACTTATAGCCGACGGCGGTTCTGTGATAGGCGGAGGAACAAGAGGTATGCCCGGAGATGAAAGCTACACCTGCGAGCTTGCTGTCAATAAAGAACTAGGACTTAAGATACTTGATATGGTCGAGGACTATTGCGAGGATATATATGCACTTACCGGAGAGCGTGTACAGGATGTCAATCCTACTCCGGGAAATAAGGCAGG
>JAUNWP010000018.1:4835-34294 GCA_030540255.1 Eubacteriales bacterium
ATGAGCAAGGGCGAGTTTAATTCTGTTGCTCAGGCAAACGGCGGACTTGATGAAATGATTAACTGGGATGGCAAGGATCAGGATACCTTGGCTCTTATAAAGTATATTGCAGATGAAGATAAGCTTGAGAAGATACTGGAGAATCCGTCAGTGATCAGGACCCCGGTAGTAAGAAACGGTAAGCAGTCTACCATCGGTTATCATCCTGAGATTTGGAAGCTTTGGAATTAAATATTTACAGCAGGCAGCTATAATTGCTTTATACCGATATTAAGCTTTAGATGAGTCTGTCTTATCAGCTTTTGTGACGGCAGAACAATTGTCTTAAGGTTCGGAGAATATAATAAGGTGGTCCTATATGTCAGATACAGCAGCGGCAACAGAAAACAAAATGGGTACGGCTCCCATAGGAAGGCTTATCATCTCAATGTCCTTGCCTCCGGTATGCTCTATGTTTATGCAGTATTCATATAATTTTGTGGATAGTGCATTCGTGGCGAGACTTGGAGAGAAGGCACTGACAGCTGTGTCTTTGTCATTTCCGGTAACAAGTCTTATGTGTTCCTGCTCTATAGGACTCGGAGTAGGTATAAATGTCGTTATAGCAAGAAGTCTCGGACGAAAAGAACAGGACAAGGCAAACGAAGTTGTTACACTGGGAATACTGATGGCCTTTGTACTGGGCGTGCTGCTTAATGCTCTGACAGCTGTTTTCATGGGCGGATATTTTCGTTCGTTCACAACAGATGAGGAGATATACAGACTCGCTATGGAATATATGTCGGTCTGTGTATTTATGCAGATACCGAATATGGTGCACATAGCCATACAGAAGGTGATCCAGGCTACCGGAAATATGCTGGCACCCATGTGGTTCCAGATTGCGGGAGTGGTATTTAATCTTGTATTCGACCCTATACTCATATTCGGAATAGGGCCATTCCCTGCGATGGGCATAAAGGGCGCGGCATTGTCTACGGTGCTGGGTTTCACATTTTCTATGCTGCTGGCATTTTGGGTACTGCTTGGAACAAAGCAGAAGGTCAGGATGAAGATAAAAGGCTTTCGTATTGATGCTGCGAAAATGCGTGAGATATTTTCACTCGGACTTCCGAGCTTCATACTAAATGCTCTGAATTCATTTACAGTAAGCTTTGCCAATTTATTTCTTAAGCCGGATATGACCGCAGTGGCATTTTTCGGAGCGTACTTCAAGGCGCAGCATATGATAGTTATGACTGTAAACGGACTCATACAGGGCTGCCTGCCTATAATGAGCTATAATTTCGGAGCAAGAAAGCCTGACAGACTTAAGAAAGCCTTCCATTGCGGAATGTTCGGAGCCGCGGGTCTCATGACACTCGGAGGTATATTGCTGTTCGCTGTTCCAGTGGGAGTACTTGCACTATTTGATGCATCCGAGGAGCTGCTTGCCATAGGTATCCCTGCCATGCGCATATTGGTAATGGGATATACATTTAACGGACTGTCCATGCTTATCGCAACATATCTGCAGGCTATAGGGCGCGTTAAGGACAGTATGGCTGTAAATATGACGAGACAGCTGCTGTTGCTGGTGCCTATGATGTGGCTCTTGAGACAATTTATGGGAATGACGGGAATATGGGCTGCATTTCCTGTTACTGAGCTTATCACCTTATGCATGGCATATATACTGCTTAGAAACAGCCGCAGCTATATAGATGAAAAAATGAGCGGAGAAAAGATTTAAATGTTTTTTATGATGGGAATAAGCAACGGAAGAAAAGAATTGGAGCACAGGCAGACCGTGATCTGTGATGTGTGCGGCAGATACGGAAGATATCAGGTCTTTATGACCTATATGGTATTGTCGGTATTCTTCATTCCCTTGTTTAAATGGAATAAGCGTTATTATGCACAGATGAGCTGCTGCGATACAGTATACGAGCTGGATCCTGAGATAGGTGCAGCCATTGCTCACGGTGAAAATGTCGATATCGAAGCTAGGCATCTGCATAGGCTTAATCAGGAAAATCAGACTTACAGATATAAGCGCTGCGAGCATTGCGGATACGAGACCTCAGAGGATTTTGAATACTGTCCGAAGTGCGGGAACAGGCTTTGATTCTTTTATATATTACAAATGATTGTATTTGCGTAAAATGTTGATGTATAATGCGTCTAATGATGCAAAAATGTTGTCACATCAACATTTTGTTTGCTTAAAATGTTGATTTAACTTCAAATGACAGTGCTTTAGGTAAAAATCATGGAGGTGCTGCATGTTAAAGCGAAAGGCAAGTTCTTTTATAAAAAAATGGATGGATTCAAAAGAAAAAAAATGTCTTGTCGTTCAGGGTGCCAGACAAACCGGAAAAACATTTATTATTGAAAGATTTGCGGAAGAGAATTACGAAGAATTACTTGAGATCAATTTCAAGCAAATGCCTTCTGCCAAGGAGATTTTTGCCGGGGATCTTACAGTTGAAGCAATGATAATGGCGATGCGGTTTCGTTTTCCGGAAAAGAAAATAATACCCGGAAAAACATTGATTTTTTTGGACGAAATACAGGAGTGTGAAGAAGCCATTACATCTTTGAAATTTTGGGCAATAGATCAAGGTTACGATGTTATAGCATCAGGCTCTCTCCTTGGCGTTGATTATAAACGTGCATCATCATATCCGGTCGGATATGTAGATTATTTGAGTATGCATGGACTTGATTTTGAAGAGTTTTTGTGGGGCATTGGATTTTCAGAGGATATGGTTGGAAATCTATATTCATTTCTTACATCAAAAAGTGTGATACCGGAAGCTATTCATTCACAGTTAATGAACTATTACAGAAAATATATAGTAATCGGAGGGATGCCGGAAGCTGTACAGAAATATGTAGATACTAAAGATTTCAGAGAGGTTGATCGGGTGCAGAGGAGTCTCTTGCAGGGCTACCTCTTTGATATAGCGCACTATGCAACAGCAGAAGAAAAAGTAAAAGCAGAAAAATGTTATTTGTCGCTCGGAAAACAGCTGTTGGATAAAGAAAATCATAAATTTCAGTATAAAGAAGTAGAACATGGCGGCAGAGCACAAAAGTACTATTCAAGTATCGAATGGCTTCTACGCGCAGATATGGTGCAGTTATCCAGATTGGTAACTGATGTGAGATTTGATCTCAGCGACTATGCAAGAGATGATTTCTTCAGAGCCTATACAACAGATCTATCGCTATTAATGGCAATGAGGGATTTTTCGTTGAAGCAGCATGTGGCGGAAAATACTTTAGCCGGAACATCTAAGGGTGGTATATATGAATGCGCAATTGCTGATGCACTATATAAAAATGGATATTCCTTGTATTTTTATAAAAACGAAACTAATCATCGAGAAATAGACGTTATTATACAAAAAGACGGTAAGGTGCTTCCGATTGAGGTTAAAAGCGGAAATACACGTGCAAGTTCTTTAAAAGCATTGATGAAGAACCATGAAGATATTGCTTATGCGTATAAATTCGTAGATGGAAACATCGGTGAGAGTGAAGACGGAATCATTACCTTGCCGTTATATATGGCTGCTTTTATTTGATGATACAGGTGTCATAATGTCGGTGATTCAATTCAAACTTGTTTGGAAGAGAATTGCCGACATTTGAAATCATAAAAAGTATTCTGTTTTTCGGAGAAAAATGAGCGGATTTTGAATACAGCACAAAGTTCGTAAACAAGCTTTGCTAAAACTGCTTAAGCTCAGAAACAGGTGTTGATGCAAAACACATTTGATCCTGCGAAAACGTTAATGTGAATGACATTTTGAGATTAAAAAATGTTGAGTAGGCATAGCTTAATTTAGTCATTGACATTTTCCGCTGATGTATTATACTGAATTTAAGTTAGCAGATACTAACATATGATAGTTGAGACTAACAAATTAAAAATGACATTTTCAACAGTATATGATATTTAAGGGAGATATAAAATGAGTGTTGTAATAGTAGGCGGAAACGAATGTATGGTAAGACAGTACAAGGATCTCTGTAAGACCTACAGCTGCAAGGCTAAGGTATACCCAAAGATGAACGGGAGTCTCAGGAATAAGATTGGCACTCCGGATCTGCTCGTTCTCTTTACCAATACCATGTCTCACAAGATGCTGCAGTGCGCGCTTAATGAGACCAAGGGAGGAGAGACGGTGATAGCAAGGTCACATTCAAGCTCGATGGCAGCGCTCAAGACCATACTTGACGAGCATGCCGTTGTTGCGTAATGAGCCTGTTGTTGCTTCCCGGCAAACATATCGCTATTAAATAACCGGTATGTATTGTTGAATGACGGGTTTATTGTTGATGCACAGTGGTAACGCAGTTGCCGGGTAATGGACATAGGTAATGGACATATGTTCATTACGTAACGCACTTGCAATCTAAATGAATATGTTTATAATATACTAAGAAATGAGGGGAGCTTGCAAATTAGCAGGCTGAGATCAAGCTGATATGCTTATACCCGCGACCTGATTTGGATAATGCCAACGTAGGGAGGAAAATCTTAGCGACAACTATTACGGCATCCGAAAGGGTGCCGTTTTGTTAACTCATAGGAAATTGCGTCCTATGAGTTAATAAACGCTCCGCGGGATGCGCACTCGCGCGAAGGAGAAAACTGTCGCAAGCGACCGCGCTCGGCGCGAGAATGTGCCAAGGCACATTCTTTATTACTCAATAGGAAATAAATAAAAATGAATAAGAATGAAATTAGCAGGGATAATTACATATTATATGCCGTTACCGACAGACGCTGGCTTAACGGCAGGAAATTAAGTGATGCCGTAGAGTCAGCCATAAGAGGCGGAGCAGGTATGGTGCAGCTTCGTGAGAAGAATCTGGATGATGAGACTTTTCTTGAGGAAGCATTGAAGCTTAAGTCAGTCTGTGCGAGGTACAAGGTTCCGCTCATTATCAATGATAATGTAGCGGTTGCACTTAAGGCAGATGCCGACGGAGTACATGTGGGACAATCCGATCTTGATGCGGCTGATGTAAGAGGACTTATAGGACCGGATAAGATATTGGGAGTTTCTGCGCATTCACTTGATGAGGCCTTGCTTGCGGTTAAGCACGGTGCCGACTATCTCGGTGTCGGAGCTGCCTTTGCCACAGGCTCAAAGACAGATGTAAATGTCATCTCGCACGGCATTTACAGTGAGATATGCTCCAATGTGGAGATTCCGGTTGTTGCGATTGGCGGTATAGATGCAGATAATATTGCGGAGCTCAAAGGCAGCGGAATAAGCGGGGCTGCTGTAATAAGTGCGGTCTTTGCGGCGGATGATATCGAAGCTGCGGCAAGAAAGCTTAAAGTCAGGATCGCAGAGGCTATAGCCTGATCAGAACCGCTTATCAGCAGATATGCTTTATATATTTTGGAGGATAGTAATATGAAGGATTCAAAGACGAAAAAGATAGCTATAGCAGGTGTGCTTATAGCCGTTGCTGTAGTAGGAAGCATGTTTTCATTTCCTGTATTCGGAAGCAAATGCGCTCCGGTACAGCATATGGTGAATATACTTTGTGCGGTATTTCTGGGACCGTGGTACGGAGTTGCGGTTGCTTTTGCGGCAAGTCTGATCAGAAATCTCCTCGGACTCGGAAGCCCGCTGGCATTTCCGGGCAGCATGTGCGGAGCCTTGCTTTGCGGTCTTTGCTATTATAAGCTTAAGAACCTTCCGCTTACATTTGTTGCTGAGGTGTTCGGAACGGGTATAATCGGAGGACTTCTGGCTTATCCGGTGGCTATACTTGTGATGGGCAAGGCAGTGGGCAGCATCGCTTTTTATGTATATGTTGTTCCGTTCCTTGTATCGACAGTAGGCGGAACCGTTATTGCTGCATGCATTATCTATGCACTTAAGGCTTCAGGAACATTTTCATATATAAGACAGCTTGCACAATGAACAAATTACCGGTTATCAATTGTATATCGAATATAGTTTCTGCAAATGACTGCGCCAATATACTGCTTGCTGCGGGATTTTCACCGATTATGGCGGATGAGCCTAAGGAAGCCGAGGATATAGCCGAGGCAGCCGATGCTCTCGTTATCAATCTGGGTACGCCTTCAGACAGAAAATATGATGCTGCAAATGCCGCAGGGCATGCATATAACAGACTTGGAAAACCGGTTGTTATCGATCCGGTAGGAGTCGCAGTAAGCAGCTACAGGAGAGAAAAGCTTGCCGAGCTGCTTATGAATGTGCATCCGGATGTAATAAGATGCAATCTTAATGAAGCCAAGGCAATGATCGGCTTAAATCCTGAGAATGCTTCTTCGTATAAGACCGATCCGGAGTGCGGAGTGACTGAGGATACCGGAATTACAGCTGTAACTTCAGACTGTGGTATAGATTCGAGAGAAGATGAAATCACCGGGCATGAGGAGGCAGCGGCAGCAGCAAAAGCTCTGGCAAAGAAGCTTGAATGTATCGTGCTTATAAGCGGAGCCGTGGATGTTATATCGGATGGAACACGCTGCATGACAGTAAGCGGAGGCTCGGACAGATTAAAGCAGATAACAGGTTCAGGCTGTATGCTTAGTGCGCTTACAGGAGGCTTTGCCGCAAGAGCAAGCCTTGAGGGACGTGATTTGTTCACATCCGTATGCGAGGTCTCGGGCTTTTTTAAGCAGGCTGCCGAAAAGGCAGAAGCAATGAGCTCCGAGAGCCGCAGCGGAGGTCTCGGAGAGTTGCATATAAGGCTTATAGATGCAGTGAGTATTTGATTTATTTCATTTGATACTTTGTATTATATAAAAGACACTTCTTGGGATGCGTACTTGTAGGAAAGGGAACACTGTCGCAAGAGACAGTGTTCAGTGCCGGAATATACAAAGGCATATTCTTTACAGGAATTTATACTACCGGATAGATCTTAGGCGTTGTCTTTTCACACTCGCAGGCTAAGAGTATTCCGCCCTTTTCGGCATAGAAGCTGCATAAGCCCCTGGTTTCATATATGAGTATGGAAGCCTTGGGATATTTATCGAGAATAGCCTGCCTGATGCGTTCTGCAAAGCCCGGATTAAGGCATTGCGCAATATAAATGCGTCCGCTATCATAGCCTGCCTCCTCAAGGTTCTTAAGAAAGGCCTTTAGAGTGCCGGCTTCTCCGCGGCATTTTGCAGCTATAGTTATCTGACCGGTCGGGTCTCCGGTGGCAAGAACACGTATGCCGAGCAGTCCGGCAGCAGCTGCAACTACTTTATTTACACGTCCGTTTGCGGCAAAGTTATGGAAGGATTCCAAAGCAAAGAATATCCTAGAATGTTTGATATAATCGTCTCCCAAGGCTATTATTTCGTCATAGCTCATGCCGTCCCTTACACATTCGGCTATCCTGTCGGCAAGCATACGAACTTCGGGTCCTGCACTGAGTGAATCAAATACATGAACCTTTGCGTTTGGATGCTCTTCAACATACAGATTTCCGGCGGTTACGGCAGCATTGTAGGTGCCGGAGAGTCCCTCGGAGAGGGTTACGACAAATACTTCATCGGCTCCTTCATAGCTGTTCATCCATTGCTCTATGCCGGGACATGCCGTGTGTGAAGGCCCGTTATATTTTGAAAGGTAGTCGAGCATCTCATTTACATCAAGATCCTTATCATCTGTAAAGCTGCGTTCATCTGTTGAG
Source organism: Eubacteriales bacterium (assembly GCA_030540255.1). Classification (GTDB taxonomy): domain Bacteria; phylum Bacillota; class Clostridia; order Lachnospirales; family Lachnospiraceae; genus Avilachnospira. Next base: position 12,507 of record JAUNWP010000018.1, read on the forward strand.
ATGGTGAGCGGAACCAGGCGGTAATCCACACCCTCTATATCTGCAAAATCCGCAGAGCAATCTGCTATGACACGTCTAATCATATCTGTAGTCTCCCCTTAATAAAAACCTTATATCTTACAGTACGTGATAACATTCCTTCATTAAGTTTAGATGAAAATGTGTATCTGTTTTAATTATTACTTTGATTAGCATCTTGTTTTTGCTATACTAACAAAATGGGATCGTAGATATTATTGCCGATATTTTTACAGAGGAAGAAAAAATGATATACAGTGAATTATGCGGACACAAGGTATCGAGGCTCGGCTTCGGAACAATGCGTCTGCCTTTGCTTGCGGACGGAACAACAGTAGATAAGGAACAGACCGAGAGGATGATAGATTATGCCATAGCTAACGGCGTAAATTATTTTGATACCGCTGCACCTTATCATCAGGGAACCTCGGAGATAATAACCGGAGAGATACTTAAGAAGTATCCGAGAGAGAGCTTCTACCTTGCAACCAAATATCCGGGACATCAGATAGCAAAGAGCTATAATCCTGCCGAAGTATTTGAGGAGCAGCTTGAGAAATGCGGAGTGGATTATTTTGATTTCTATCTTCTTCATAATGTAAATGAAAAGTGCTATGACGTTTACACGGATCCTAAGTGGGGCATACTGGATTATTTTGTCGAGCAGAAGCGTCTCGGACGTATTAAGCATCTCGGCTTCTCATCACATGGTTCACCAAAGCTGCTTGAAGAATTTCTTGATTATGCTGACGGTGAGCTGGAGTTTTGCCAGATACAGATGAATTATCTGGATTGGACCCTGCAGGATGCGAAGCGTAAGTATGAGCTCCTTACAGAGAGAAATATACCTGTTATAGTTATGGAATCTGTCAGAGGAGGAGCCCTTGCAAATCTTCCAAAGGAGCAGGAGGAGAGACTTAAGGAGGTCTGTCCGGATAAGTCTGCTGCTTCATGGGGCTACAGATGGCTTACACAGTTCGATAATGTCAAGGTCATATTGAGCGGACTTTCGAATTATGAGCAGACTCTGGATAATGTAGAGACCTTTAACGAAGCTAAGCCGATAACAGAGAGTGACAATAAGCTGCTCTTTGATATTGCGGAGCATCTTAAGGATTCCATTCCGTGTACGGCTTGCAGATATTGCTGCAAGGGCTGTCCTATGGGACTGGATATCCCTACGCTTATAGCCAAGTATAACGATTACAGAGTTGCGCCTTCATTCAACATTTCCATGACTATAGATGCACTGCCGGAGGACAAGAGGCCGTCGGCATGTATTGGCTGCGGAAAATGTGTGCGTATATGTCCGCAGAATATCGATATCCCGAAGCATTTCAAGGACTTTACCGAGGAACTTGGCAAGCACTTGAGCTGGGAAGAGATATGCAGACAGAGAGAGGAAGCGGCAGAGGCATTAAAAGCTGCTAAAAAGAATAAGGGAGAATAAGTCAGGAGAGAGTATGGTAAGAGAAAAAGAAGAACCTAAGAAGATATTGGTAATAGGACATAAGAATCCGGATACGGATTCGATCTGTTCGGCTATAGCGTATGCGGATCTTATGAACAAGGTTCGTGACAAAAGGATCAGAGAAGGCTACGGTGAGTGTGATGCGGAATATGAGCCATGCCGTGCCGGTGTTATAAGTGCCGAGACCAATTTTGTACTTGAGAGATTTCGTTTTCCGATACCGAGGCTCTGCCTGGATGTTCACGCTCAGGTAAGCGATCTTGATATCCGAGAGGAATCGGGTATAGAGGAAAATACCAGTATACGTGATGCATGGGATCAGATGCGTATCAGAGACATATCTACCCTGCCTATAACAGATGATGACGGTATGCTCAAGGGTGTTATTACAGTCAAGGATATTGCCATGGCAAACATGGATACACTTGATGCCAGAGCATTTTCCAAGGAGCATGTTCCGCTTAAGAATATTATCAAGACTATAGACGCTAAGCTTATAAGCGGAGATCCGGAAGCTGTTATAAGCGGAAGCGGAAAAATATCTATCGGAGCAAGTAGTCCTGAGGCTATCAAGGAATTTTTCGAGAAGGACGATATACTGATAGTAGGAAACAGATACGAGGCTATACATTGTGCCGTTGAGCTTGGAGCAGCGCTTGTCATAGCATGCATGGCTTCGGACATTGCCGAGGATATCAAGTATCTTGCCGATAAGAACGGCTGCAACCTCATCTGTACCGAGAAGGATACCTATGCGGCTTCGAGACTTATCAACCAGAGTATACCTGTAGGAAATTATATGAAGCGTGATGTCATCTGCTTTGAGCCGTCAGCTCAGGTAGAGGATGTCAAGGAGCTTATGAGCCGCGTAAGATACAATTATTTTCCGGTTACAGAACAGGGAAAGGTAAAGGGTCTTATTTCCAAGCGTAATCTCATCAGTCTTCAGAAGAAGCGTCTAGTGCTTGTGGATCATAATGAGAAGAGCCAGTGTGTAGACGGCTTTGACGAGGCTGAGATCATGGGCATTATCGATCACCACAGGATAGGAGATATAGAGACAACAGGACCTATCGTCTTCAGAAATGTTCCTGTAGGATGTACAGCGACCATTATCAATGACATGTATCGTGAAAACGGTCTCATGCCGCCGAAGGGAATAGCCGGACTTTTGCTCAGCGCCATACTTTCGGATACGCTTTGCTTCAAGTCACCTACCTGCACTCACAGAGACAAGGTGGCAGCAGAGGAATTGGCACACATTGCAAATATAGATTACATGAAGCTTGCTACGGATATGTTTGATGCCGGAGAGGATTTAAGCGGCAAGACACCTGACAGCGTATTCAGAAATGACTGCAAGGTGCTCAGAAGCAACAATCTTCGTATCGAGATCGCACAGGGAACATTTAACAGCCCTGCCAATCTCAAGAAGGCAGAGGAGATGATCAAGGATCACATTGAGAATATCCTCACAAGTGATAATGTGGATCTTGCTTTCTATATAGCGACAAGTATAGCTGATCAGTCCAGCGAAGTTATCTTTGCCGGAGACAATGCTGAGGAGCTTTTAAAGAAGGCATTTAATACCGAGGACGGAGACTTCGGAGTAAAGGTAAGAGGACTCGTGTCAAGAAAGAAGCAGTTCGTTCCGTCTTTGCTCAGTGTGCTTGATGCCGCAGAATAAGCTCTTCCGCGAAGCCTTGCAGATGGTGTGTTATCTGTCAAGCGGACATATTAAATAACGAAAATTTTTTCTTCCCCCGGTACAGTTTATGTACCGGGTTGTTTATGCAGAGTTTTCCGGTCTATGGGATAGGATTCTCCCCCATTTTTATAAGCTGTGATTTCTGTTTTTTGTCTGTTGTGCCTGCACCGGATCGGGCTGTGCCTGACCGAGGTATTGATTCAGATTTTCCGGTTTTCGGTTTAATGATTGAAACTCTTTTTCACATTTCTTGTAGATGGAAGTCAGTTCATTTTTCTCCTTCATCAGTTCTTGATATCAATGTGTGTGGTGAGAACATACGAATATTTCCCTTCTAAAACCTTGTTAGCAAGTTATTTTCCAATGCGGTGAGCTTCCGCATAACTGACTTCTCCCGTAGCAAAAGTCTGTATCAGATGATACGATAGGAAAGTGTGGGGGATTTCGCCTGTGTCATGACACAGGCAGTGCTTGCTAGTTATCCTTTTAGGCATTCCAAAAGGGTGTGCCAATGTTGATAGAATAAAATTATATTATTCGAGAGAATGAATTATAATAATATTCGGAGGAATGGATATGGATTATATGACATTAAAAGAAGCCGGTGAAAAATGGGGAGTAACACTTCGTTGGATAAATTATTATTGTTCTGCTGGACGTATCCCCGGAGCTGTAAAGATGGGAACGGTGAGACACTTGTAAATACACAACGAATTCTAAGGAGAAAATGCGCAATGGAAAAACCTGCTCCCCCAAAATATAGCATAATCCTATGTGTAATACTTGCCATCCTTACAGCGATGGTGCTGCGTCAGATTAAGGCAGATATACCAATGAACAGGTTTGCACGTATACTTCGGGCATCCATATACATTGGAATGTTTGCTTCCTGGGGCATTTCCATATACATCCGGATCATTCAGCCGCAGGTAAGACGTTACCTCATCGCAATTTCATCATTGATGGTCTTCTGGATAATTATCAGGACAATACGTTATTCGCTGAATGATTGTGTATGGTTGATGAGATATCTCTGGTATTTGTACTATCTGCCTATGTTGCTGATCCCACTTCTGGGAGTGTTCGTTGCTCTGTCCTTGGGAAAAGCAGAAAACTTTCGCCTGCCGAAGTGGACAATATTATTTTATATTCCAACTATTGCACTTTTGCTGCTGGTTCTGACGAATGACTTACATCAGCTTGTATTTACTTTCCCAACCGATGCAGTCGTGTGGATGAATGATTATCACCATGCCATTGGGTATTTTTTGATTGTTATATGGATGATATTTTGTGCTGTGGAAGCGCTTGCGATTATGCTGATTCAATGTCGCAGTCAGCATAGTCTGGAGGCATTGCTATTGCCTTTCGTTCCTGTACTATTGTCAGTGGTATATTGTGCACTTTGGATCTTTCGCGTGCTTGGTATTTTTCAGCTGGCATGGTTAAAGGCGTTTGCCGGTGATATGACGGTTGTATTTTGTCTGCTTTTTACTGCAGTGCTGGAAAGCTGTATCCAATGTGGCCTGATTCAGAGCAATACCGGGTATGATGAATTATTTATGGTCAGCAGACTCGGAGCACAGATTACAGACCAGGAAAACAGGGTTCATCTTGCCAGCCTTAATGCAAGAAAATTGACGGAAGAACAGAAAATAAGGGTCGAGACACAGAGGGTTTTGGCAGATAAAAGTATGCTTATCAGAAGTCAGCCTATTAAATTTGGCCATGTATTGTGGCAGGAAGATATTGGTGAACTTACAGAAGCAATCGAGCAGATTGAAGAAAAATGTCGTGATCTGGCGGAACATAATGGTATCCGACGGGAGAATCTGGAAACACGAAAAAAAATTCTTGCTCTTCATGAAAAGAATCGGGTAAATGATCTGATTCACAGGGAGACAGCCGGGCAGATTGATTTGATTGACCGGCTTCTGGTGCAGTACGATAGTGAGACAGATACCTGCAACCGCAGCAGACTTCTTGCAGGAGCTGCGGTTGCAGGTGCCGACATAAAACGTTTCGGTAATTTGCTGCTTGTCAGTGAATGCATGAAAACAGCAAATATCCAAGATCTGTCGAGATGTTTTGATGAATCTTTCATGAATATGGAACTGCTTGGCATCAATTGTCTTCATACACTTCCATCTGGTATTTTCATGGAAACAAAAGATATGATAAAGGTGTATAGTAGCTTTGAAACAATAGTAGAATCCTGTTTGTATGACCTCTCCCATGTATGGATCCATACGCGTAATAGCGGGAACAGGATTTTCCTGCATATGGAATTTGTCTGCGATACCGATCTTTCCAGGCTTGCACAAATCACAGATGCGTTTACCTGTGAAGAGGAAACTTACCGATTCACCTTTGACTTAAAACAGAAAGCTGGTGAGGAAGAATGAAACTGGGTAAAATTGTCGTACATTTCAAGAATAAGTATAAATTACGTGCCGCGGTGAAAGAGTCTCTGGATTCGCTTCCTACGGCGGTCTGTTACTTTGAGTCTTCAGGTACAGGTAAACTATGCAATTCACTTATGTATGATCTTTGTCGGAAAATTACCAAAAGCGATCTGCAAGGCTTTGATGAACTGCAAAAGGCTCTGGATAACTGCAATCAACTGACGAGTATCATACGGGATGGAGATATATTTATTTTTCCGGATGGGAGAGCATGGCAATATTCTGCTGAGGATGTTAAAACGGCTGATGGTAAGGTTTATACGGAGGCAATGTTCAATGATGTGACCGAACTGTATGAAAAGCGCCAAGAGCTGAAACAGCAGGCAAAAGAATTGAAAAAGATGTACCGGGAGTTGAAGATTCTGTCAGAGAATGTGCAGGAAGTGACCAGAGAACAGGAAATTTTCAATATGAAATCACGACTTCATGATCAGATGAATATGGGTGTTTCCGCGATACGAAGGATGTTGCTTCAGAATGTCACTTCTGAAGAAAATGCTGCCGCTGTTGTACAGTTTCGCCGTGCTATTCAGGTCTTGCAGGAAGAAAATGCTTATCCGCAGGATGATGTGGCGGAGTTTATCCGGGACGCTGCAGTATCTGGTGTTCAGGTGAAGATTACAGGGGACTTGCCCAAAATAGGAAATTCTTTGCAGCTGCTTTTAACGGTCATGCGGGAAGCATGTGTCAATGCTGCCCGCCATGCGGATGCGGCCGTGCTGTATATAGCGGTAGAGCGGAATCCGGATGCTATCACCTTGCGAATGACCAATGATGGTGAACGCCCGAAAGAAAAGATTATTCCAAGAGGAGGTCTTGCTGACCTGGATAAAATGATAAAAGCGGCAGGTGGCAGGATGGATATACAGTCCAGACCGGCATTTGCGCTGACAGTGACTCTGCCGGTTTGTGAATGGAAAACAGAACAGGAGGTGTCCCTATGACAAAAGTACTTGTGATCGATGATCAGCGGATTGCCAGAGAGTATATGGAGAATGTTGTAAGGAATGGCATGAACTATGAACTTGCAGGCAGTCTGTCCAGAGCAGAACTTGCCGAGACTGTCTGCCGCAGAAGTAAAGTGGATCTGCTACTTATGGATATCTGTACCCATGGAACAAAGGATGGCATCGATTCGGCTGCCGAGTTGCGTGCACGGTTTCCGGAACTGAAAATTATTGTTGTTACTTCAATGGTTGAGGAGAGTTTTATCAAGAGGGCAAAAGAAGCAGGGGCGGACAGTTTCTGGCACAAGGAAGTCAGCCCGGAAGACTTGATTACTGTTATGGATGCAACCATGCAAGGCAAGAAGATATGGCCGGGTGATACACCTACTGTAAAACTGGGGATTGCAACCAGTGATGATCTTACAGAAACGGAAATCAAAGTTCTTCGTCTGGTCTGCGAAGGACTGGAATACAGTGAGATTGCAGAGGCACTCCACTATACTAGAGATAATGTAAAATATCACATTCGTAATATTCTTCAAAAAACAGGTTATGTGAATAAGACACAGCTTGCCATTGCTGTAACAGGCAAACGCTATATTATTCCAAAGCTCTTTGAAGAATAGCATTATAGCTTTTTAAAAAATCTTGGTTTCAGGTTTGAAATCAGGATTTTTTTTAAGGAAGGTTTACCCTTATGGGGAGGGAAAGAGAAAAAATGTTCCGATATAATGCGAGTGTAATCAGAAATTTCGGAGGTGAAAATTTTGCGGAGAGTTGTGCTTGATATGCAGAATGCTTTATTTGCAGATGCAGTAGCGGAAGCATTGCGTAGATTTGATTCTGATTTTGACCCGGTTATGAGTGAAAATCCGGCTAAAACTGTGGAACTATGCAATGCCACACTGGCAAATATTCTGATCATGGAAGTTACCGCATATGTGCCATGGAAGCTTGAGGAACGGCTGAAAATTCGTGATGAGCTAAGAAAACAGAATCCGGATTGCAAAATTGCACTGGTAGTTGATGAAAATACTGAGAAAAAGCTGGCAGACCGGGTCCGGCAGGCAAAGAAAGATGGTCTGATAGATAACTTTATCTATGGATCGATTTCTTCCAGCTATTTGTCTGCGGTTATTGATGCACTGTAAGTGGGGGAAGAGTGAATGAAGAAACAAAAGCCTTGGATTTATGCAGCAGGAGTTCTTGCACTGACAGGTCTTATGATGCTGACGGGCTGTGGAGGAAATGGAGGGAAGAAAGAGCCTGTAACACTGACGGTCTGGCATGTTTATGGCGGACAAACGGATTCGCCGCTCAATGACTTGATTGAAGAATTCAACGAAACGATTGGTGTCAAAGAGGGGATAAAGCTTCAGGTTACTGTAGTATCAAACACGAACAATATCCATGATGCGGTGCTTCGGGCAGCCAATCATGAACCGGGAACGACCGGACTCCCGGATATGTTTATATCATATCCAAAGACCGTTCTGGCTATGCCGGATTCAGATATTCTGGTGGATTACAGGGGCTATTTTAGTGAAGAGGAGTTGTCTGACTATATCCCGGCCTTTCTGAAGGAGGGAGAGATTGATGGCCGCCTGGTTGTTTTTCCCGTGGCAAAATCAACAGAAATTATGTTTATTGATAAAACACTGTTTGACAGGTTCGCAGCGGATACCGGAGCTACGCTGGATCAGTTAGATACCTGGGAAGGACTTTTTGAATTGTCTAAAGCATATTACCAGTGGACAGATGCCAGAACACCGGAAGTACCGAGAGATGGAAAAGCCTTTTTCGTCCACGACTATCATTTCAATTATTTCCAGGTAGGCGTGGAATCTTTGGGAGAGGATTTCTTCCAAGGGAATAAGATAGCCTATGGAAACGCTTTTTCCAAAGTCTGGGAGCCCTACGCAGATGCTGCCGTTCAGGGCGGCATCTGGCTGCAGAAAGGATATGCAACAGAACCGCTTCGGACCGGAGAATCGGTGGTCAGCGTGGCTTCATCGGCGAGCGTTCTCTACTATGAGGATATTGTGACATACTCGGACAACACATCAGAACCGATCGAAGTCATTGCAAGACCGGTACCCTGCTTTGAAAATGGGGAGCGGCTGGTTATGCAGAGAGGTGCAGGTTTCTGTACGGTAAAATCAACACCGGAACGGGAACGGGCAGCAGCAGTTTTTCTGAAATGGCTGACTGAACCGGAGATGAATGTACGCTTTGTGACCAGCGTAGGATATATGCCGGTAACAGAAGCGGCCTTTAAGATATTGCCGGAGGTTGCAGAGACTCTGGAAGATCCGAAGTACAGGAGTCTTTATGAAGCATTTTTGAAAACACAATCTTCTTATCAATTTTATACAGCACCGCAGCTTGACAATTATCTGGAGTTAGAGCAGGCCTTTGAAAAAAATGTCCGCAGCAAGCTTCGCACAGCTTACAGCAGATGGCAGGATGAAGAAGATGTGGAAAAACTGAAGTTTGAGGCACTGGAAAATGTGAAGGCGTATAGATAAGTGAGAGAGTACCATGGCAAACACATTGAAAGAACTTGAAAAAATTCTGAATTTGTCTTTGAATCATAAGGTTACGATGCATAGAAAGCTGATGATGTATCTGCTCTGCCTGATACTGGCAGCTTCAGGCATTCTTTTGCTGCTTTTAACGGCAATCGGCAGACCACTGAAGGCGGAGATGCAGATTACACAGGCTATGGAGAATCAGTTAAGCTCCGTATCCGATAAAGTTTCGGAGGAATTGGATACTTACACAGGGTACGGCTTGCAGCTTTCCAGAGAGCTGGGACAGAATATAGAGGACTATCTGGATGAAAAAGAAATGTCGGTTTCTGATTTGAACGACAGGCCGGAATTGCTTTTGGAAATACAGAAAATGATGTATTCAGAACTTAATACAACGATTCGTCTGGGGAGAAGCAGCGGTGCGTTTGCTTTGGTAAATGCAACGATTAATACTCAGATCCCGGAAGCTGCTCAGTCAAGGTGTGGTGTTTATCTGCGTCTGATCAATGTGAGCAGCAATGTGATCTTAAGTCCGGAAACCATCCTTTTCCGTGGAAATACAGAAATTGCCAACGAAAACGGGCTGGAATTGCATAATCGCTGGAATATGGAACTGGATACAGGAGAGCTTCCGGGGTATGAGACATTGAAAGAGAGCTCTGCGCAGCCTGAACCCAGTTATTATTGGATCAGCCGCATGAATTTAAAAAACACTTGGGAAGATGTGATCCTGCTTCTGATACCGATGTATACAGAAACCGGCGAATTTCTGGGAGTTTGTGGGATCGAGCTGAATGCCGTTCATTTCGGACTGGAATATCCTGCAGCAGTCAGTCCTTATGGGTCTATGATTACTGCTATCGCACCTGTGGAAAAAGGAAATTTAAGACTGGATCAGGGCATGACAGGAAATACGGAAGGCTCATGGCTTGGAAATGACGAAAGCATGTCCATCATAGCAGAGAACACCAATTATAGTACTTATCGTTCTTCAAAGTGTGATTATTATGGGATTCAGAAGCCGTTGGATATACCGGGGAGCAGTGGACAAGATTGGGCAGTTGCGGTACTGATTCCGCGGGAAAGCTGCGACCGGTATATTTTGAAAAACAGAGCATGCATGATGGGGATTATAACAGGATTTGTTCTTATTATGATTGCACTTGCATGGATGCTGTCAAAAAAATTTGTCAGACCGATTCTTCAGGGCTTTCAGGATATTCGTAATGGACAGGAGAGCGGAGATGGCAAATACAGCTTTTCAGAGTTGGAGGAGCTTTACAGATGGCTGGCGGAAAGAGGAAAAACACCGGAGGCAGGCGAACTGCCGCCAAATATGGCAGATCTCTTTGAACATTTTGCTCAGAACGTCAAAACGTTGACTAATGCAGAGTATAATATTTTACGATATTACATGAATGGCTATGAGGTGTCACAGATACCGACGGCAGCATGTATCAGTATGAGTACTGTAAAAAAGCATAATGGTAATATTTACAGAAAGCTGGAGATCTCATCTAATGAGGAACTGATGATGTATCTGGATCTCTTTCGGAGATGTGACTTAATTGAAAAGCTTCAGCTGGATGTTAAAACAGACATTTCGGAAGCAGAGACAGATAAGTGAATAAATAAGGTAAAAAGCACAAAAATCATGAGTGATTTTTGTGCTTTTTGCATGGTAGTCCAGGTCTACTATTTCTTTTTGTAATCTAAAAGTAGACCGGGGACCATATATTTTTGATTTTTCAGTCTATATGATGGCATTAAAGCAAAGAATGAGTCGTTCAGCAGGTTCACGAAATATTTTCAGAAAGGGGTTGGTTAAAACGTGCAGAGGGATTTACAGGATATGCTGACAGATTGTTCAACAGAAGATAAATTTCAGTTCTCCATTGTCTGCGAAGAATGCGGTAAGGTTTGGAAAAGCCGGGGCATTACTTTTTCAAAATCCCGTATTCCACCTGCTACAGAAGGAAAGAAAGTAGTCTATGCAGCACTTCATCAGCGAGAAAAAGAAGAAGCGCGGCAGAAGGCATCGATGGCTGGAGAAAAATTGTTCAGCAGATGTCCGATTTGTCATAGATGGGTATGTGATGACTGCTTCATGGTATGCGAGGATTTGGATATGTGTAAACAATGTGCAGAAAAGCTGAACGAAAAGGGCAGTATTGTCGGAATTCTTACGTAGATTTAAGAATACCGTTTCTTTCACTAAAGGAGGAAATGAAAATGAGTAACAGCGGACAGAAATTTTTGAAGATCACTTCGATACTGATGATCATAGGCGGTATCATAGCTGCGATTGCAGGGGTAATCGCAATCCTCGGGGTCAGTGCTCTGGCGGCACTTTCAGGGAGTGCAGAAGGGGCGGGGCTCCTTTATGCCAGCTCAATTATTGTGACGATCTCATCTGTGATTCAGATTATCGCCGGTATCAAAGGTCTCAAGGCGTGCAAGGATCCTGAAATCGCCGGGAAGTGTGTAACATGGGGAATTGTGATCGCGGTTCTGAGTATAATCTCTATGATAATCGGCCTGATTGGCGGCGGTGACTTCAACATCACAAGTCTGGCGCTTAATCTATTAGTGCCAGGTCTGTATGTCTACGGGGCATTGCAAATAAAGTCTAATGCAAATAGATAACTTGTAGTATATGATAAACCACTTTAGAAAGGAGTGATTCTATGCAGGTAACCATTCAGAAAATACCGGAAAGTTTGCAGGAGTTTGAGGCTCTTGCGGCTGCCGGAAAACAGCCGGAGCGCATTTGTGCATTGTTCCTCTGCGCTTTGGCTTTGTTTGACAAAGATAAGGACGCAGGCACAGCCGCAATGAATCGGCTGCGCGGTCCAAAGCCGATGACACCTTACGATACACAGTTTCTCGGAGACAGGCTTCGCGGAAAAGCTTACCTTCCGCTTGCATATTTTGAGGGAGCAACGCCGGAGAACGGATATAAGCCGAGAGTGCCTTATGTTCTGAATGTCTCGGAAGATCCGAGGCCTCAGGATGTTGAACCGGGTTATCTGAGAGTATTCCTTAAGACGACAGGTGCGGATTCGGCAAGACCTATGAAACTGCGTAAAAAAGAGTCTACAGGTGAATGGTTCCTCTGGGAATACTCAAGTATTTTAAGCGGCATACGCATTCCTGCGGCGGAAGATCCGTGGGCATAAATATAAGATATACAACAGAAAGAAATAACGGGAGGAAATTATGAAACACAGAACAACTAATATCCTCTGCCTGCTGCTTGCGTTTCTGATGATATTCAGTCTCGCCGCCTGCGGAAAGAGTAAAGGTAAGGAAGCAGATAATAATTTAATGAAGCTCGGAGACTACGAACTCCTCTATAAGGGAGCGAGCATCATGGAGGATTCCGACGGAAACGATGCCATAGTACTGACTCTGGACTTTACAAATAACAGCAAGGAAACAGCATCATATCTCTGGTCTGTTTCAGAAACACTTATACAGGACGGTGAAGATCTGGAGGTTGCAGTCGTATTTACCGATGATGACAGCTTTGAAACCGTTATCGGAAGTCAGTTTGAAGATGTTGAGCCGGGCGATACGCTTGAGATCAAAACCGCATTTGTACTTAAGAATACAACAAGCAAGGTAGAAGCTACCTTTGAGGAGATATTCGGCACAAAGAACGGCAAGATAACTATCGATCCGTCTACTTTAAGCCGTGAAGAGGCAGCTGAAATAGAGCCAAGCGAAGGCAGCAGTGATGATGAACTTCTTGACTGGTGGAACGGCTCATGGTACGGCGTGTGGAAGATGACCGGATGCTCGGATTCCTACAGTGATTTTGCCAATATATGGATGGATATATGCGGAGTTATCGACATAGGAGCAGACTATCAGGGTACGGTTACTCTTTGGGATGAGGACTATACCGAGGACGATCCTATGGTTACGGCAGCAGTCAGCCTTAATGAGGCAGGTACAGGAGAACACGGTACCATGATGTCAGAAGGCGGCTGGTTCACAGACGTTGAGCTTGAACATGCCGATTGGATAGTGGATCCGGGACTGCTTGATTATGATGATATGATCTGCATAGACGGAGATTATGAAAACGGTGACGATGAATTCCACTATGAAATCTATCTTCGCCCATGGGGAACAACTTGGGATGACGTTGATTCGGATATGCAGCCTGCAAGCTACAGTGACTGGTATCTTCCGCTGATAGAAGCCGGTAAGGCTTTGCCGAGCAGCATAGGAGAAGCTTCTGCAGACGATGGCAATACAGCTGCTGCATCGGATCCGGGTGATAAGCCGACAGGTAATACAAGCGGAAATGTACCTGGCGGAGACGGACTTGTGAGCGAGGAAGAAGTTCAGAAGGGCTACGTTTGGATGAACGAGGTCAATAACACTATTTTCGATACCACATATGAAGAGCTTGCAGCTTACTTCGGTGTTGATGGTAAGTTTGTCAAGGAAGAGTACAGCGATCATATGAAGGCGAACTACCGTTATTACAAGTGGATATCCAAAGAAGACAGTTCACATTTTATCTATGTCAACTTCAAAGAGGAAGATTCGGGAGTATATAAGGTGAGCGCATATAATACAAGCGGATTCTCCGGCAATGAGGCTATTGCAAATTATCTTGATGCGGTTAAGGCTGAGGAAGCAGAGCGTAATAAGTCAGCATCCGCAAATGCCGCAATGAAGGATTTCTCTATTGTAGTAGAACCGTATTCTCATCCGGAGCAAGCTGTTAAGATCACAACAAAGATACCGGAATCGGGATGGTCTTACGATGAGTCAGGCAAAAAGCTTGTTGAAAGTGATGATCCGGGTCAATTCGGTGCAGCCTTCATGAGATTCGATGTAAGGGAAAATATAGAGAAGTTCGATTACTACAAGGACAAGTTTGAAAATTACAAGGATCTTGATGATAAGGTCATAGGAGGAATCACATTCCACGCACGCAGCTATAAAAATATAGGATATGATTGGATCGAGTACATAGCACAGATAGATGACAACAGAGCCTTGTCTATCGGACTGGTTAAGATGGAATGCATTGAGGGAACCATGCCTGACATCATTATCAGTAATATGCAAATCCAGTAAAAGTATTGTATAATATAAAAAACAATGAGCAAAGCTCCCGTCCCCAAAAGGGGCGGGAGCCATATGTGTATTGTGTGTGAGAGCAAGCATTGTTACAGCAGCGAAAAAATACTATATTTTTAGAAAGGAACAGATTATGAAGAGAACAACAAAACTCCTGATATCGGTATTTACGGTGTTGGTTTCGGTGCTGTCCCTCTGCGCCTGTAATAAAATCCGGCAGAACAGCTTAGCTGTATCGGAAACGGCTGCCGAAAGCATCGAAACAGTTGAGGAGAACAACGAAAAGATATCAGAGGACAATGCATTAAGGAGCAGCATGAGTGAGCATGCTCCTAAATATAAAAATGCGGAAAATGATTCAACTAAGCATATCGGATCTGTTGAGGGACAGAATTCACTTATATGGCTCAGGGATACGATGGATATTCAGGATATCATGTTCGGTGCTGCGCAGCTCGGTTATGTCGGTGGTTTGTTTGATGAAGGCTTTGATACAGGCTTTCCTGCATGGCTATGGGAAAATAACGAGGCAATGCTCCTTAAATATCCATTTATTACCGAAATCGACAAGGAACATATTATCGGAGCTGCGGGATTTCTGTATTGTATAGTGCCTGTTGATGAAAATGCCACGCTTGCCATAAACCGTGTGCAGTGGAATGAAAAAACACGCTCCTACGATGTTACAGATGTGATCTACAGATCCGAGAGCGGTGAGCCTGTGCTGCTCTTTGCGAATCTTGACGGAGTTGCATACGAATCTGATACACAGGTGATCATTACAGACAACAGTGGAAATACCTGCATGTGGGATCCGTCCATGGATGCGAACTCATATCTTGCGCCCTGCATGACGGAAACAGGAGCATCCCGCTTGTGGGACTTTACCGAATATACCTGGCAAACGGCACCGTCAGAGCTGAAGCCATGGCTGGCTGACGGCTGGTGCGGAATGACCGCAGAAGGACTTGCGGGCTCACAGGGAACAGGTATGAGCTGGTGTGTAAATACTACTGAAGGAGAGTCGGATCGCAATGCATTTTTCTCACTCTGCTTCTATCCGGAAGATGAAACCGGAGGCACGGTCGATCTGGATTGGATGTATGATGACGGAGATGACTTCGAAGAGATGTGGAGCGGTTTCTGGACTATCGAAACAGAGCTTGACGGACCGAGCTTAGTGACGATCAGTCTGTCACTTGTCGGAGGCAAAAGCTACGGTGTCAAGGACGGACCTTATTATATGAGCGAAACCTATCCAATGCTGATAAGCCCAAGCGGTGAGGATCTGCTTATAGGAGAAGGCGAGAATGATATATGCCTTCCGTTTATGTCAGAGAGCACTAAGGCAAGTGTATTGAAGCTTTCAGTAGGCTAAGTCTGTGTTCTGTAGTATATGTATGTGCCGAAGTATGATATTTGTGCAGTTGAGATTATGAGAGTACGGAGTGTTCCGTATTATGAAATAGATAATAAAGAAACTTCCCCCTCAATATTGAGGGGGAGTTGAATAGGTTTTGCGGAATGTTTATTTTGGCAAAGACGAAAAATGTCGCAGGAGACCGGTGTTCGGTGCAAAAATGCGGCTAAGCACATTTTTAGCTCTGCTGCGGATCACGGAAGCTTTTTTATGTCGGCTATAGTCTGCTCAGGAGAACGGTATAGTATACCTGTTCCTCCGTGCTGTATCCAGTCATTGATATTGCTTCGTAGATCGTCGATGAGGATATCGGAAGGTCCTGTACAAAATTTGATCTTATCCTCGCGTATAACGGCATTCACTTTTATAGAGTCTGAAAAATATCTGCGTGCCCACTTTATCTTGTCGGTTGCGGAATCAGGAATATTGCGCCACGGCTTGGGAAGTCCGGTAAGTATCTCTATCCTTCCGCCGGAAATCCGCTTAAGCTCATCAAACATATCGAGTGCACCGGGCATAGGCTCTAATTTGTCATAAAAATGAGGAACCCTCCTTACGGCATCCCACATGGCATCTATCTTAACATCATCCTGATCTTCCTGATCATGCTTTTCAATGTGGCAAAGCTCGATGATCCCTCTGTCAAAATCGGCAAGGACACCGTCCATATCTATATAAATCACGGAAACAGCCATATTTTAAAAACCTTTGTTCGAACAAAATAGTAATAATGAAATCAACGCTTAAAATGTAATCTATTTGGTCTCGGCTTTCAAGTGCATTTGATTTGACACAAGGATACTGTTTTGCTATTATTTAGGCTTATGAAAGGAGCTTCTGTATTATGATGGAAGAAAAGAAGATAAATACAGATGCAGCGGCAGAAAAGGCCGAGATCAAGCAGGAACAGCCGGAGAAGGAATATCACGACATTTTCTGGTATGCCATACAGTCTATCAAAGAGAATGCATTACAGACAACATATCAGCCGCCTTCGGATGCACCGGAAGGATGTCAGGGCGGATGTGCCACCTGCGGATTTAAATGTGCTCATGCCGGTATAAAGAGATCTGAGTATGACAAGCCTACTTCAAATGATCCGTACGGAGAGCGTAATCATGTTGACATAAGTGAAGCACCGGCGCCGGAGACAACTTTCCCTCTGCTGCAGGTACTGGCATGTGTTGTGGCATGTATAGCAGGCTGTTATCTTGCAAACGGATTTTTTATGAGTATTTTGTCATAATTGCCGCATCGTGAGCAGCTGCATGTTGTATTATTTTAAATCTTTAAACCAAAACAGCCTTCTTGAGAGATACTATGTGCTTTTACGCGATGAATGAACGTGTGCGGTATGTGATGTCTCATCAGGCTGTTTTCTTTATTTCATAGAAATTTAATACTATGAAATAAAACGCCTTCAGGGATGCACATTTGCGAAGGCGAAAATTGTCCGAAGCGACCGCACATGGAGAGAAAATGTGCCGAGACATATCTTTATTGTCTTAAAGTAAATGTTTCTTTAAAAGCTTTATTTTGACAAATACGCAGATTGTATTATAATAATATCTATCGAGCTTTCTGCGATCTGGAGAGAGCCATTAATATATATTTTTTTAGAAGATTTTGATATCATAAATACCACGAATCATTATTTCTGATTTTATATTTTTATGAATATATCCGGTGATCCAACAGCCGGATCTGGACATATCCAAGGCGTTAACCGCTGTTTTCCATAAAACAACAGAAATGTCAATAACAGACTGGAGTGCTTATGAGAGCAAAATTACAAACTTTATCCGTAACAACATTAAAAGAATTGGCTAAGGCACAGAATATCAAAGTCAGCGGACTTAAAAAATCCGAGATAATAGATAAACTGTGTGAAGCTTCGGATGCCAAAGCACTGGAGGCGGCAGTGACTGTCGAGGATGATACGGCAAGCAAGAAAAAGACAGAGCCGGATAAGTCTGATGCTGCAGATGATAGAATTAATAAAGAGCAGGAGCCTCGCAGACGAATGACGGTGAATTCAAGGATGAATAACCCGGAGCAGCCTGTCGCAAGGCGTACTTCGGCACTTAACAATTCGGCAACCCCGGTTAAGCCTGCAAGAAGTGTAAGACGTGATGAATATGACGTTCCTGAATATAGCGAGCCGGAGAGCTATGATACGGATGATCGTGATTATGATGTAAGAGACAATCGCTCACGCGCTCAGTCGTATGATACTCAGGATATGAGAGGCATAAGGCAGCAGGACTATGATGACAGAGATTACCGTGAAGATAATTTCCGTTATCAGCAGAATAAGAGCGTAAGAGGCGGGAATGATTACCGTCAGTCCGGATCGAGAAACGATCAGAGATCTCAGGGCAGAAGAACATCAACAAACTTTCAGCAGCCGAGAAACAATAACCGCATAAACTCATATGCAATGCAGGAGGATGATTATGATCGCGGCTACTCCGTAAATGAAGGATCAGACAGAAATCCATCAAGAAATGGTGAATCCGGAAGAGCATCACGTTATGATGATCAGCAGATGAGAGGCGCATCACGCTATGATGAGCAGCAGTACAGAGGCAGCTCACGCTACGACGATCAGCCGGTAAGGGTATCACGTTATGATGATCAGCAGATGAGAGGCAGTTCGCGTTATGATGAGCAGCAGTACGGACGTGATTATGCACCGGATCAGGAAGAGCGCGGAGATGCCCAGAGACCAAGCGGACTTAATTCACTTGATTCCGGTATAGAAGTCAACGGAATACTTGAGGTTATGCCGGAGGGCTTCGGATTTATCCGCAGTGACAATTATCTTCCGGGTGATAATGATATATATGTTGCACCGAGTCAGATAAGAAGATTTAATCTTCGTACCGGAGATATTCTCAAGGGTAATCAGAGGATAAAGGCAGCTTCGGAGAAATTTGCAGCTTTGCTCTATGTGACAAGCATTAACGGATATCCTGCAAGAGATGCCGAGACAAGACCGAGCTTTGAGAAGCTTACGCCTATTTTTCCTAATGAGAGGATCAAATTAGAGGACGGAGAGGGAAGTCCGCTTCCGCTCAGAGTCATGGATCTGCTTGCTCCGATAGGCAAGGGACAGAGAGGAATGATAGTTTCTCCGCCTAAGGCAGGTAAGACGACCCTGCTTAAGCAGGTGGCAAAGTCCATAATAAAAGATAAAAACATGCATCTCATCATTCTTCTTATCGATGAAAGACCAGAGGAGGTTACCGATATTAAAGAAGAGGTCGTAGGAGATAATGTTGAAGTTATTTTCTCAACCTTTGACGAGCAGCCGGAGAGGCATAAGAGAGTTGCGGAGATGGTTATAGAGAGAGCACGCAGACTTGTTGAGTATGGTGAAGATGTTACTATATTGCTTGACTCAATAACCAGACTTTCCAGGGCATACAATCTTGTTGTTCCTTCGTCGGGACGTACACTTTCGGGTGGTCTTGATCCGAATGCGCTCCATATGCCTAAGAAATTCTTCGGCGCAGCAAGAAATGTCCGTGAGGGCGGATCGCTTACAATACTGGCAACGGCACTTATCAATACAGGCAGCCGTATGGATGATGTTATTTATGAGGAATTCAAGGGAACAGGCAACATGGAGCTTGTGCTTGACCGTAAGCTTTCGGAAAAACGTATTTTCCCGGCTATCGATATACTTAAGAGCGGAACAAGAAGAGATGATCTGCTTCTTACAGAGGAGGAACAGGCGGCGGTCGGAAGGATAAGGAGTGCCTTCGGTTCATTGAAGCCTGAGGAGGCAGCAGAGAAGGCACTTGACCTGTTTACCAAGACACATGATAATGCTGAATTCGTAAGGATGACCGAAAAGATAAGATTCAGCTAAGCCGATAGGGGCCTTGGAACGAGCCTTATATAGCTTGCAAAAACGGCTGTAAACCGCGTAGAATGGGCGTTTTAGCCACTTTACTATTGTAAAGTACCATGAGCTAATATCAGCGAAAATACAGTTTCATTAGTAACAAATTAGTAACAAATCATAGGAAGTCGGAGACCTTTATCTTTTCAATCTCGGTTCTAAGGTCTTCGAGGCTCCTGTGGCCGTAAACAGAATTAGTTACGTCATTAAACGCATGCCCCAGCATGCGTTTTTTGTCGTTCTCTTTGACATCGTATTTGTCGCAGAGCATGGCAAAGGTGTGGCGGGTATCATGAGGAGTATGGAAAGTCATGCCGTGAGCTGAGCAATACTCCTTGATGTCTTTTCGCAATTTTCCCTGGCTGCCGATAAGCTGCTTGTTCCTGCGGAGGCGCTTCTTGACCAGCGGGATGATCGCCGAGTGCATCGGAACTATCCTGTTCTTACTCGTCTCTGTTTTGACTCCGCCCTCGAAGTATGCTTCCTTGACGCTTATCTTTGCGACATCATACTCAGATATACGGTGCCCGGAGAATATCATGATAAGCAATATCTCCGCCGTAGGATCAGACTTGTCCGCCCAGAGCTGCTTGATCTCATTGATTGAAAAAGGTACACCGTGCTCGTCATCATCAGGCTTACGGATCGAAACACGCTTAGAATAGTCCTTGTCGATATACTCCATAAGCTCGGCATAGGCGAATACCTGCTTGATCAGAGTGACCATAAGCTCAAGGGATGCATGCTTAAGCGGACAATCGTCAATGACCTTTTGCAGATCGGCATAGCGCAGTCCGCTGATCATCTTATCATGCAGCGGCTTTACGTTCTTGAAAGCGCTGGTAGCTGCCTTAACGGCTGAATCGGAGTAGTGCTTGCCGGACTTCTCAAACTTGTCGATATAATACTCGTTATAGACTTCCTCAAAGGTCTTTTTCTGTTCACCGTCTCCGGTAATGCGCTGCGTGATGAGAGCATAGTTATTAAGCATGCTGCGTACAAGCTCTGACATGCTCTCTGCCGCTTCGACAGGGTCTGAGCCTATATCAATATGGTTCTCCATGCCCGGAGTATATGTGCCGGCATTGTAGGCCGTGAGGACAGCAAAACCCTTGTACCAGCTATCGACATAGCACAGCGGCTTCGGTCTGATCGGGCAGCCGTTGATATCAAGTCCCTGGGACGTAGCCTGAACACAATATGGATTCCTTCTATTACCGGACAGCTTCCTTATGCTGCCAAAGCCCGAAGGCAGCTTCGGATATTTCCTTTTCTTTTGTGCCATAGTGACCTCCTCCCTTTAAACCTATCGAATTCGAGAGGTTTAGAGCTTTATTCATCATCTTCTTCATTTTCTATCAATGTTGCCGAGGTGTTTATCATCTCTATCAGAGCATTATTAAGCTGCTCGGCATTCTTAGCGGTGATTACGGGCTTACCTGTTTTTCTTTCAATGTCCTTGCGGGCATTGCCGGCAATCTCTCCGCCGCTTCGAGCTACCTTTTTATTTGCAGCGAGTCCTTCAGGATTGTGGACTTTTGTAAGCTCTGTAGTTGTGGCTTCGGCAAGCATATTAAGAGCAAGCTCAAGTGTGCTCATGTTATCTCTGAGATTTTCCTTTTTTAAGCCCTTGAGGTCTTTATATTCTCTTGTATCCATACCCGACCATGCTTTTGTGACTTCATTCGTGAGTATGGCGTATTCTTTACCTTCCTTTACACCGTGAGACTTCCAAGCATCTGTTAATTCCTTGCGTGCTCTGATAGTCTGCAATCGCTGGTTGATCCAGTCTGCGTCGTATCCTTTACGAGCATAGGCTTCAAGTGCTCTGTTGATGGTAAGCTCAGGATCTATATCTTCCTCAATGCGCTCGCGACCTACCATAGCGAGCCATTGCTTGAATGGTTCAGCCTTCGGGGACGGAATTGACTGAATAATACGAAGAAGCTGTTCAGTATTTGCGACATCGGTTTTATATCGCTTACCGTCTTTTGGAGACTTTAATTTCAGTTGGTGACAATTTGTCACCGTCTCATTTCCTTCGTCTTTGAGACGTTGTTTAAGTTTATTCCAATATTTACGGCTATCTGTACTTTCCGACAGCACGCCAACAACATCAACTATAGAGAAGTACCATTTTTCGTTCTCAGCATCCCATGCTGTGCGAATTTTCTGATTTTCAAAAAGCTGTATTTTATCATTCATATTTTCT
>JAUNWP010000082.1 GCA_030540255.1 Eubacteriales bacterium
ATCTGGGCATAATGCTGATACAATATGCCGAAACGGCGTACATATCTCGGCTTCCACGGCTTCTCCTTACCGCAAAAATGCAATATCGCAGTATGCTCGAGTACCCATATCATATTACATAATCCGCCGCTGCGTACCATATAATTACTGTAATTACGTGCGTCATAGTTCCATATCACATCATCTATCGGAAGTATCCTTTCACCATAAACCGCATTAAGCACATCCTGATCCGGCAGGATCAATTCCTTGCCCCGCTGTTCCACATACGCAAATATGTCCTCAGGAATTATCTCTTTTCTTGCCCTATTGAGATCCATCAATAAAACACCGGAATTATAATAATCATGCTCGGTTCCGAGCCTTAGCTGATTGACACTGTTGGCGAGCTCTGTTTTGCCCGTATGTGCGGCTGCCGCAAAAACATTTTCCTTAAGTTCGGTTTCCCACAGTGGGCGAAGTGGATTAATTACAAGTATATCCGGATCAAGGTACAGTATACGCTCAAGTTCCGAAGGCAGCAGTTTATGCGCAAGCAGACGATAATACATCTCCTTAGGATAGCGCTTCGTAATAGGTGCTGCTTCAAACAGACTGTCGTTTACCTGTATCGGAGAAAATCTGTATCCATAAGCCTCGCATTGCTGCTCTACACCGATCATATCTTCGGCAGCGATACCGCTGTGCAGCAGATATATCGAAAATGTATCATTCGGATTATTTACCGCAAGTGAAGTCAGCATGACCTGCAGCTGCGGAAGATAGTTTTTATTAAGTGTTGTAAGTATATTGATAGTTTCCATCTGAAGCCTTTCCCTTATCCTGTAAATGTTATCTTCCCGGTTATTTAATTATACACCTGCATATTAACAGAAAATAAACTCTCCTGATTTCAGGCTCATCAAAATTTCTCAAAGCATACCGTTCAGGGAGCTCTCATCAATTGTATCTCTATGTATATTCTCATTGCAAAGTCCCCTGCATGAATTGCTTTTTTTCTATTATATGTGATAATAGGAACACTATTACTTAATAAGGACAATGATAGTTTCAAACTATATCTGTCCCTATAAAGCAAAGGAGATAGCATTATGAATAAAAAGCTCAGCCGACGTGAATACATATATGTTGCGAGTATGTTATTCGGCATGTTCTTCGGAGCCGGCAATCTCATCTTCCCTGTTCATATGGGACAGCTTGCCGGAAGCAATATGTGGCCGGCAGTTATAGGTTTCTGTATAACCGGTGTAGGTCTGCCGCTGCTTGGTGTTGCAGCCCTTGGTATAAGCCGTTCCAACGGACTTTTTGAATTGGCAGGACATGTAGGCCATTCCTACTCAATGTTTTTCACCTGCCTGCTGTATCTAACCATAGGTCCCTTCTTCGCTATCCCGCGATGTGCGACCACAGCTTTTACGGTAGGACTTGAGCAGGTGCTCCCACAGCACATCAATCCTAAGTTATGTCTGCTCGTATTTTCAATCGTATTTTTTGCCATCGCACTGTTTTTCTCGCTGCGTCCGGGCAATATACTGGTATGGATCGGCAAGGTGCTTAACCCTTGCTTCCTTCTGTTTCTCGGCATACTTGTAATAGTTGCGCTGTTTAATTCAGAGACTTCAATAGGCTCTGTTGCTCCGCAGGATACTTATACAACACAGTCGTTCATAACCGGATTCCTTGAAGGCTACAATACCATGGATGCCCTGGCCGGACTTGCCTTCGGCATTATAGTTGTACAGGTTATACGTGATCTTGGTGTAAATGAACCCGGTGCGGTAGCCGGCAGCACTGTTCTTTCGGGTATATTTGGCTGTTCACTTATGGCTGTCATCTATGTTGCCGTTACCGTTGTCGGTGTTCAGAGCCGCGGTCTTTTTGAGACAAGTGAAAACGGCGGAATCGCACTCGCACAGATATCACAGCATTTCCTTGGCAGCGCCGGACTCTTTGTACTTGCGGCAACTGTTACCCTTGCCTGTCTCAAGACCTCGGTAGGTCTTATTACAAGCTGCAGTGAGACCTTCTGCAGTCTGTTCCCGAAAGGCCCGGCATACCATGTATGGGCTGTGATATTCAGTCTTATTTCGCTGACCTTTGCCAACTTCGGACTAAGCTCGATAATAGGATATTCAATACCTGTACTTATGTTCCTGTATCCGTTGGCGATCACACTTATAGTGCTTTCCCTTACCGGAAAGTTCTATAATTACGACCGCGTGGTATTTATCTCTGTTACGGCACTTACACTTCCTGCTGCCGTATGTGATTTTGTAGCAGCACTGCCGAGCGGACTCTATAACGCCTTACACAGAGATGCACTCATGGCTTTTGTAAGAAGCTTTCTCCCGTTTTCCGATATGGGACTCGGATGGGTATGTCCTGCGCTTGTAGGTCTTGTTATCGGACTCATCCTCCACTTCGCAAAGCTTCAAAGACAGTCTGATTAAAGCAAATTCAACAAGCGGATATCACTATTACTGATCTATATTTTTTGATTAGATTTATCTGCTCTGAGTTCCGGGTCATGTGTTGATCGATTGCGAAATCATTGCCTGTTTTCTTACTTTCACAGTATTATCTATTCAATGTATAAAGAGGACATTTTCCGAAATGACTTTCGAAAAATGTCCTCAGTTTTTAACTATTTATATAATCATTGTGAAGCGCCGACCTAAATCCTGCTTATAAGCTTCCGGCTATTCAGGAATTTTTGATCTCAATATAAGCCTTAACTGCTTTGATAAGCTTATCATAGCCCATAGCTCCCGTATTTATACAGAAGTCATAGTTTCTAGCATCATCCCAGGTATGTCCCGTGAAATACTTATAGTACTCTGCACGATTCCTGTCTATCTCCTGCATACGCGCTATCAGCACCTCATCACTGTCAGAACAGGTATCACGCAGACGGATCAGACAGTCCTCCTCGCTCGCATACATATACATGGAGATCACATAATCCTTATCCTTAAGTATGTAATCGGCACAGCGTCCGACAAATATGCAGTCTTCGGTCTCGGCAATACGTCTTATGACTTCTGCCTGAAGCTCAAACAAATTGTCGTCTGATGTAAATCCGCTGTGATTCGGAGAAAGAGGCTTTCCCTTATACTTTCCCTTGGTTGACATAAATATCTTCTTGATTTTCTCATCGATACGTCCGAAGAGCTCTTCATTTACACCGCTTTCATCGGATGCCATACGAAGTATCTCCTTGTCATATACCGGAATACCCAGTTCCTCGGAAAGCTTCTTTGCCATCGTCAGTCCGCCCGATCCATAGCTTCTAGCTATGGTGATAACCAATCTCTTTTTCTCCATATCAAATGCCCTCCGATCTTATTCTACAGTAACACTCTTTGCCAGATTTCTCGGCTTATCAACGTCGAGACCCTTGGCAACACTTACATAATATCCCAACAGCTGCAGCGGTATTACCGCAAGGCTGGCCGTGAAATGCGGATCCGTCCTCGGTATGTACATAACAAAATCCGCACTGTCCTCGATACTGTAATTACCATATACGGTAAGAGCCGTAAGATATGCTCCTCTGCTCTTACATTCTATCATATTGCTCAGGGTCTTCTCATAGAGCTCAGGCTGAGTGAGAACGCCAATAACAAGCGTTTCATCCTCTATAAGACTTATAGTACCGTGCTTAAGCTCTCCTGCGGCATAGGCCTCTGAATGGATATAGCTTATCTCTTTCATCTTGAGACTGCCCTCAAGGCTCACTGCATAATCCACACCTCTTCCGATGAAGAAAGCGTCCTTGGCATTGGACTGCTTGGATGCAAACCACTGTATGCGTTCCTTATCCTCAAGAAGCTTCTCTATCTTATCCGGGATAGTCATAAGCTCCTTTACAAGCTCATTATACTTGGTCTCGTCGATCTTGCCTCTTACCGCCGCAAACTGGATAGCAAGCATATACATTGCAGCAAGCTGTGTGCTGTATGCCTTAGTTGTAGCAACGGATATCTCCGGACCTGCGAGTGTATAGAACACATGATCAGCTTCACGTGCTATCGTCGAGCCTACTACATTTACAATTGCAAGTGTCTTGGCACCGTATTCCTTGGACTCTCTGAGTGCCGCAAGGCTGTCCGCAGTCTCGCCCGACTGGCTTACAACTATTACAAGTGCATGCTTATCCAGCAAAAGTGTACGGTATCTGAACTCTGATGCAAGCTCAACCCTTACCGGTATCCTTGCAAGATCCTCGATAACATACTGTCCGACAACTCCTGTATGGTATGCCGAACCGCAGGCTACTATATAGATACCGGAGATTTCTTTTATCTCCTCATCACTTAAGCCCATTGCTCCGAGATCTATCTTATTGTCCTTTATCACCGAGGTAAGAGTATCTCTGACAGCTTTAGGCTGCTCATGGATCTCTTTCATCATGAAATGCTCGAAGCCGGCCTTCTCAGCCGCCTCCGCATCCCATTTTATCTCGGTAAGGTCTCCTTCGACTTCATCCCCGTCAAGGTTATAGAAACTGACAGTACCGGGCTTAAGACAAGCTATCTCCATATTACCTACATAATATACAGATCTTGTGTACTTAAGTATGGCCGAAACGTCTGATGCAAGATAAGTCTCTCCACCCGCTATGCCTATGATCATAGGATTATCCTTACGTGCCGCATATATCTCGCCCGGATAGTCCTTAAATATAAATGCAAATGCATAAGAGCCTCTTATGCGAACCATTGCATGATTGATGGCATCTATAGGTGTATGTTCATACTTTTTATAATAATAATCAACAAGCTTTACTGCTACTTCGGTGTCTGTCTGTGAATAGAAGCTGTAGCCCTTGCGAACAAGCTTCTCACGAAGCTCCTGATAATTCTCTATAATACCGTTATGAACTCCGACGACATTTCTGTCATCGCTGCAATGCGGATGTGCATTAGTCTCATTCGGTTCTCCGTGAGTAGCCCATCTGGTATGTCCAATACCGCAGGTTCCTTTAACGGCTGCACCGTTATTGGTTTTTTCCATAAGTACACGAAGACGTCCCTTGGCCTTAACTATCTCCGGCTCATCCTCATTATTTCTTACGGCAATACCTGCCGAGTCATATCCTCTGTATTCAAGCTTTGAAAGGCATTCAAGCAATATAGGTGCTGCCTGCTGATTGCCTACAAATCCAACTATTCCGCACATAATACGTCCTCCGATTATTCCTATATATTATGCAATTTTTTATCTTAGCGGTCAATCTTTATTATATCAATACGGATTTTATATATT
>JAUNWP010000019.1 GCA_030540255.1 Eubacteriales bacterium
ATAGCAGGTATCAAGACGGGCAATCTGTTCAGCTGCTTTTATTCGTCACAGGAGGAGCTGCGCACAGATCTCAAGAAATATAATCAAATATTTATGCCAAGAGGCCTATTCTTAATTCCGCTCAAACTAAGCGGAAACAGGGCGTTGCTCTATCTTTTCCGCAAAGACAGACTGCAGAGTGATCTGCTGAGCACGGAGGCAAGCAATATGCTCAGCAGCATAGGCTATGAGACGAAGGACTATCGTTCGTGTCTTACAAGGCTTATAAGGAGGCTTAAGCTTACAAATGAGTTTCCGCATGAGATCGGTCTGTTTCTGAGCTATCCGCCGGAGGATGTGAGAAGCTTCGTTACAGAGGGCGCTGACAAATGTAAGCTGGTAGGTTATTGGAAGGTCTACGGAGATGTAAATGAAGCAATGCGCAGATTCAGCGAATATGATCACTGTACCATGGATTATGCAGGCAGGATAAAACGAGGCTCAAAGTTAGAGGAGCTGATAGTTGCCTGACGATCACATTGACTATGCTAAGTTTGCTCATATCCGAATTAATCGATTTAAGTGCACGGACAGTCAACAAAGCGCTTGACAGACTATCCGTAAGCTTAATATATAAACGAAAGGAACAGGTATTTTTGAATTATGAAAGCAGCAGTTATTTATTGGAGTGGTACAGGCAACACAGAAGCTATGGCAAATGCTGTGGCAGAGGGAATGAAGGCAAAGGGTGCCGAAGTTGTAATGTATACTCCTTCAGATCTTGATGCAGCTGCGGTTAAGAGCTGCAGTGCGGTAGCACTCGGATGCCCGGCTATGGGAGCAGAAGTGCTTGAGGAGACAGAATTCCAGCCTATGTGGGATGATCTTAAGTCAAATCTTGCAGGTAAGAGAGTAGCTCTCTTCGGTTCTTACGGCTGGGGTGACGGTGAGTGGATGCGCTCATGGGAGTCTGATGCCCAGGATGCAGGTGTTGCGCTTGCAGCAGAGAGTGTACTTGCCAACAATGCACCTGATGCTGATGCACTTGCAAAGTGCAAAGCACTCGGAGAAGGACTTTGCGCATAAGATTTTTCATAATACGAAGCAATAGATATCGCTTCATTATAAACCCAAACTGAATAATGAACCTCGCTTATCCCCGCAGTTTACGAAATTGCGGGGATTTTACATTTTAAAAGACAAAAGCAGAATAATATACCGACCAAGTGTATAAATATTAATGCAAAGCTTGAAAACAGCATAAATCGACATATTTATGCATAAAAAGCTGTTGACAAGCAAGCTACATATGTTTATTATACGCTGTATAAATTATCGCGCTGATGTATAAATACACAGCAAAACTACAATTGAATTTGTAATATATCAACTCGTAAGACAGCTTGGGAGGATAAGGATATGAATAAGGAAAACATTAAAAAGATAGTACTTGCTTACTCGGGAGGACTTGATACATCGATCATCATTCCGTGGCTCAAGGAAAACTATAACGATCCGGAGATCATCGCGGTTGCCGGTAATGTAGGACAGGCAGATGAACTCGAAGGACTTGAGGAGAAGGCGTTAAAGACAGGCGCTTCCAAGCTTATTGTTGCGGATCTTGTGGATGAGATGGTAGACGAGGTCATCATTCCTTCACTCAAGATGGATGCAAAATATGAGACGTATCTGCTCGGAACCGCATTTGCAAGGCCGGTTATCGGCAAGAAGCTTGCAGAGATCGCTATAGCAGAGGGTGCCGATGCCATCTGCCACGGTGCGACAGGTAAGGGCAACGATCAGGTAAGATTTGAACTTGCAATCAAGCGTTTCGCTCCGGATATGCCTATCATCGCTCCTTGGAGGGAGTGGGATATCAAATCCCGTGATGAGGAGATAGATTTTGCAGAGGCACATAAGGTACCGCTTAAGATCTCAAGGGAGACAAATTATTCCAAGGATAAGAACCTCTGGCACTTGAGCCATGAAGGACTTGATCTTGAGGATCCTTCAAATGAGCCTCAGTATGAGAAGCCGGGCTTCCTCGAGATGGGTGTCTCTCCTATACAGGCACCGGATGAGCCGACTTATATCTCAATCGACTTCGAAGCAGGTGCTCCGGTTGCCTTTAACGGAGAGAAGATGAAGGCTTCCAAGATCATCGAGAAGCTTAACGAGGTAGGCGGAGCAAACGGAATAGGAATTATTGATATCGTAGAGAACCGTCTTGTAGGAATGAAGGACCGCGGCGTATACGAGACTCCGGGAGGAACCATCCTTTATTTCGCACATTCTCAGCTTGAGATGCTTACTGTTGATAAGGATACTCTGCATGAGAAGCAGAAGCTTTCGGTAGACTTTGCCGATCTTATCTATAACGGAAAGTGGTATTCACCGCTCAGGGAGGCACTTCAGGCATTTGCCGATGAGGCTGATAAGTATTGCACAGGAACCGTTAAGCTCAAGCTCTACAAGGGCAATATCATTCCGGCAGGAACAACTTCACCGTACTCACTGTATTCGGAGAATCTCGTTACATTCGGAGAGAGTGATTACGATCAGGGACAGGCAGCAGGCTTTATCAATCTCTGGGGACTTCCTATCAAGGTTCAGGCACTCAGGGAGCAGAACCGCCTCGGCTGATAAATAATGTAAATGTTTCCTTTGGAAAAAGGACAACAAGGCTGCCGGCTATGTCTAAGGCAGCATAATAAGACAGTATCAGGAAAATCAAAGGGACCGTCTGTTTTTATAAATACAGCGGTCCCGGTCTTATATAAGACAGAAAAAACATTCGGGAGAGTATCTATATAATGGCAAAGATGTGGGCGGGGCGAAGTTCCGGAATTACAGACAGTATAGCGGATGATTTTAATTCATCCATCAGCTTTGATTCAAGGATGTACAAACAGGACATAAGCGGAAGTATGGCTCATGCGGCAATGCTTGCCGAGGTAGGCATCATCAGCGCTAAGGATGCGGATGATCTGATAGACGGATTGCAGGGCATACTTGACGACATTGAGTCAGGCAAGCTTGAATTCGATCCCGGCTGTGAGGATATTCATATGTTCGTGGAGCAGGTGCTTACGGAACGTATAGGCGATACCGGCAAGAAGCTGCATACCGCAAGAAGCCGTAATGATCAGGTTGCTCTGGATCTCAGGATGTACTTAAGAGATGAGGCAGCGGAGCTGGATACACTGATCAGAGAGCTTACCGAGGTACTGGTAAGTGTAGCTGAAAAGAATATGGGGGCAGTAATGCCGGGATATACGCATCTTCAGAGAGCTCAGCCGATACTTTTCTCACATCATATTATGGCATATGCCATGATGCTTTTAAGAGACAAGGCAAGGATCGTGGACGCAGCAAAGCGCATGAATATTTCTCCGATAGGAAGCTGTGCGTTTGCCGGAACCACCTATCATACAGACAGAGGCTTTGAGGCTGAAAAGCTTGGCTTCGACGGCATTTCCCAAAACAGCATAGACGGAGTATCGGACAGAGATTTCTGCCTTGAGCTTATGAGTGCCATAGCGATACTTATGATGCATATGTCGAGACTTTCGGAGGAGATAGTGCTGTGGACGAGCTGGGAGTTCAAATTCGTCGAGCTTTCGGACAGCTATACCACAGGCTCCTCGATCATGCCTCAGAAGAAGAATTCGGATATGGCAGAGCTTATCCGTGGAAAGACCGGAAGGGTCTACGGAGACCTGATGGCATTGCTTACGACACTGAAAGGACTTCCGCTTGCTTACAACAAGGATATGCAGGAGGACAAGGAGGCTGTATTTGATGCAGTCGATACCGTGAAGATGTGTCTCAAGGTCATGACCCCGATGATCGACACCATGAAGATCATACCGGAAAATATGCGTAAGGCGGCAAACGAGGGCTTTATCAATGCAACGGATCTTGCCGATTATATGGTCAAGAAAGGACTTCCTTTCAGAAACGCATACAAGATATCCGGAAGCATAGTTGCGGACTGTATCAAGAGAGGACTTGTGCTCGATACTTATCCGCTTGAGGATTACAGAAAATACAGCGAGCTCATCGATAAGGATGTATATGATGAGATCAATATCGATAACTGTGTTGAGAAGAGGATCTCCGCAGGAGGTACTTCATCAATATCGGTCAAGGCTCAGATAGCATGGGTAAAAGCCGAGCTTGAAGCTTAAGGACTAAGGACAGGCTCTGAGGCAAACAAAAGCCCACAAGAGTGCTTAGATGTAAGGAATGAAAAGTAATGACAAAGGTTTTTATTGACGGAAGCGCCGGTACCACCGGCTTAAGGATATATGATCGTCTTGCAGACAGAAAAGATATCGAGCTTATCATATTGAGTGATGAGCTTCGTAAGGACACCGAGGCAAGAAAAGAAGCGATATTTGCTGCGGATGCGGCTTTTCTGTGTCTGCCTGATGCGGCAGCCAAAGAGGCTGTTCAGCTTGCCGAGGGAAGTGACACCGTGATCATAGACACGTCCACGGCGCACAGAACGGCAGAGGGTTGGACCTACGGTTTTGCAGAACTAAGATCCGGAAAGATGAGAGACGAGATAAGAAGTTCCAAGCGTATTGCCAATCCGGGATGTCATGCAAGCGGATTCATTTCCCTTATAGAGCCTCTTGTAGGAGCGGGATTGCTGAAGAAGGATGCGGCACTCAGCGCATTTTCCCTTACAGGCTATTCCGGCGGCGGCAAAAAGATGATCGCAGAGTATGAGGATAAGGACAGAAACTCGCTGCTTGATGCACCGAGACAATACGGCATCACTCAGCAGCATAAGCATCTTAAGGAAATGAAGGCTATGACAGGAATCGAACTCCTTCCTGCATTTTGCCCCATAGTTGCAGCTTATTACAGCGGCATGGAGGTGAGCGTTCCGGTATTTGCCAAGGATCTAAACGGAAGTATTGAGGATATAAAGAACGTATACCGTGAGTACTACAAGAGCAAGATAGTGCATTTTGAGGAAAATGCGGATGACGGCGGCTTTATATCGGCAGCCAAGCTCTCGGGCAGAGATGATATGGTGATAAGCGTAAGCGGCAACGAAGACAGAATACTGCTTACATCTCTTTTCGACAATCTCGGAAAGGGCGCCTCGGGAGCGGCAATTCAGAATCTTAATATAGTAATGGGCGTAGAAGAGACCACGGGACTTAATATCTGACAGAATAAGAGAGACTACAGCTTAAGGTCTGACATAAAAGAGACCACAGTACTTAAGGTCTGATAAAGATAAAAACGAGTGGATATTTATATAGGAGAGAACGGCATGAAGATGATAAACGGCGGTGTATGTGCCGCAAAGGGCTTTAAGGCAAACGGACTGCATTGCGGCATCCGTCACAATACTACAAAAAAGGATCTTGCACTTATTGTAAGTGATAAGCCGGCAAGTGCGGCTGCGGTATATACAACAAATCTTGTCAAGGGTGCACCGCTTAAGGTGACTAAGCAGCATATAGAGGACGGAATCGCTCAGGCGGTGATCTGCAACAGCGGCAATGCCAATACCTGCAATGCCGACGGCATCGAGATAGCAGAGAAGATGAGCGAGCTGCTTGCGGCAGAGCTTGGTATCAAGGCAGATGATGTAATCGTAGCTTCTACCGGAGTTATAGGACAGCCTCTTAATATCAAGCCTATCGCAGATCATACAAAGGCACTTGCTGAGGGACTTTCGGAAAACGGCAATGAGGATGCCGCAGCTGCGATCATGACTACCGATACGGTGATGAAGCAGGCAGCTGTTGAATTTGAAATAGACGGAAAATGCTGCCGCCTCGGTGGTATGGCAAAGGGCAGCGGCATGATCCATCCGAATATGGCAACCATGCTTGTGTTCATAACCACCGACGTAAGCATTTCCCCGAAAATGCTTAAGAAAGCACTTTCTACAGATATAAGCAAGACCTTCAATATGATCTCTGTAGACGGAGATACCTCCACCAACGATATGGTATCCGTTATGGCAAACGGCCTTGCGGGAAATGCTGAGATCACTGAGGATGATGATAATTTCAAGGTGTTCATGGAAGCATTGAACACGGTTACCATGCAGCTTTGCCGTATGATTGCCGGAGACGGCGAGGGCGCTACCAAGATGCTTGAGTGTGTGGTAAGCGGCGCAGCAGATGAAGAGACAGCAAAGACTGTTGCAAAGAGTGTTATCTGCTCTTCACTTTTAAAGGCAGCCATGTTCGGAGCTGATGCCAACTGGGGCAGAGTGCTTTGTGCTATCGGATACTCCGGTGCTGATGTGGATGTGGATAAGATCGACGTAAGCTTTAAGTCGGATAAAGGAACCATAGAGGTATGTAAAAACGGTGCCGGTGTTCCGTTCTCTGAGGAAAAGGCCAAGGAAATATTGCTGGAGAAAGATATAGACATACTTGTAGGACTTAATTCCGGAGAATGTTCGGCAACTGCATGGGGCTGCGATCTCACATATGATTATGTCAAGATCAACGGAGATTACAGGAGCTGACGGGAGGACAGGAAAATGACAGGAATGACAAGCCTTGAAAAAGCGCAGGTGCTTATTGAAGCACTTCCGTATATACAGAGATTCAACAAGAAAATAATCGTGATCAAATACGGCGGATCGGCTATGGCTGATGAGAACCTTAAGCGTATGGTTATTCAGGATGCGGTGTTCCTTAAGCTTGCCGGATTTAAGCCTGTCATCGTGCACGGAGGCGGTAAGGAGATAAGCAGCTGGATAAACAAAGTCGGAAAAAAGCCTGAGTTTGTAAACGGACTCAGAGTTACGGATGCCGAGACTATGGAGATAGCAGAGATGGTGCTTAACAAGGTCAATAAGAGCCTGGTTCAGCTTGTCGGAGATCTCGGTGTAAAGGCGGCTGGAATAAGCGGTAAGGACGGCTTTCTCTTAAAATGTGAAAAGAAGCTTTCCGATGGCAAGGATATAGGTTTTGTCGGCAATGTTACCGAGGTGGATCCGGAGCTCATATTCGATCTGTTGGAGAAGGACTTCCTACCTATTATATGCCCTATAGGCTTTGATGACGAGCATACAAGCTACAATGTAAATGCCGATGATGCGGCATGTGCCATAGCTAAGGCATTAAAGGCAGAAAAGCTTGTATTCCTCACGGATGTTGAGGGTGTCTACAGAGACTTTAACGATAAGTCCTCACTTATATCGGAGCTTCATCTTAATGAGGCAAAGCAGCTTATCACAAGCGGGATCATGGGAGGCGGAATGCTTCCTAAGCTTAATAACTGTGTGGATGCGGTGGAAAGCGGAGTTTCGAGAGTTCATATCATGGACGGACGTACACCTCATTGTCTCTTACTTGAGATATTTACCGATAAGGGTATCGGAACCGCGATCCTGAGTGAGAATGAGCCTGAGTATTATAAGGGAGAATAATAATGAATGTTTTTGATACCGACAAAGAGTATATAGCTTCAACCTATAAGCGTTTTCCTATAGCTATAGAGAAAGGCAAGGGCTCAGAAGTCTATGATATGGAGGGAAAGCGATATATCGATATGGGCTCCGGAATCGGAGTTACAGCCTTCGGCATCGCCGATGAGAAATGGCAGCAGGCAGTCATAGCTCAGATAGCTAAGGTACAGCATATGTCCAATCTGTATTATACAGAGTCTTGTGCAAAGCTTGCCGAGCTGCTATGCAAAAAGAGCGGCATGAAAAAGGTGTTTTTCGGAAACTCCGGAGCGGAAGCCAATGAGGGAGCTATAAAGGCTGCAAGAAAGTATGCGGCCGAGAAAAAGGGTGAGGATACCTACACTATCATCACCCTGGAGAACAGCTTCCACGGAAGAACACTTACTACACTTGCAGCAACCGGACAGGAACATTTTCATGAGCTGTTTAAGCCGCTTACTCCGGGCTTCATACATGTTCCGGCGAATGATCTCGAGGCTATGAAAAAGGCTGTGGAGAACAACAAGGTCGCAGGCATCATGATGGAGGTGATCCAGGGTGAGGGCGGCGTCAAGGCTTTGGATGCCGAGTTTGTACAGGGCGTTGCAAAGCTTTGCAAGGAACAGGACATAGTGCTCATCATAGACGAGGTTCAGAGCGGAAACGGCAGAAGCGGATATATGTATGCTTATCAGAGCTACGGAATACAGCCGGATGTGGTCTCAACAGCCAAGGGACTCGCAGGAGGACTTCCTATAGGAGCGGTACTTTTAGGAGAAAAGCTCAAGGATGTTTTCGCTTACGGAGATCATGGCTCTACCTTCGGAGGCAATCCTGTAAGCTGTGCTGCTGCAATCAGCATAGTTGAAAGAATAGACGATAAACTGCTTGAAGAGGTAAGGGAAAAGAGCAGCTATCTGTTTGATACATTTGAAAAGGCTGAGGGTATCACAGCTGTAAGCGGTATGGGACTGATGATAGGACTCACCACAAAAAAGCCTGTGTCGGAGGTGCTAGGCAAGTGTATGGAGAACGGTGTGCTTTGTCTTACGGCTAAGGATAAGCTCAGACTTCTTCCGGCACTTAATATACCTATGCCGCTTCTTAAGGAGGCAGCCGAGGTGATAGTTAAGGCTTGCAGCTAAATAAGCTTTGCAGCCATTTGTATAGAGATAAGGAAGAATAATATGTCACTTAAAGGAAGAAACTTTCTGACACTGCTGGATTTTACTCCGGACGAGATCAAAGAATTCATCGATCTTGCAGCCGATCTTAAAGCAAAGAAGAAGGCCGGAATACTGCATAAGATCCATGAAGGCAAGAATGTTGCGCTGCTCTTTGAAAAGACATCCACAAGAACACGCTGCTCATTTGAGATAGCCGCGGCAGATCTTGGAATGCACCCTGTATTTCTGGATTCGGACAGCTCACAGATGGGAAAGAAAGAGTCTATACCGGATACGGCAAGAGTGCTCGGAAGGATGTTTGACGGCATCGAGTACAGAGGCTACGGACAGGAGATAGTGGAACAGCTTGCGAAGTATTCGGGAGTGCCTGTATGGAACGGACTTACTAATGAATACCATCCGACTCAGATACTTGCCGACTTCCTTACAATAATAGAGCATTTCGGAAAGCTTAAAGGGATAAAGCTTGTGTACATGGGAGATGCAAGATACAACATGGGTGATTCTCTGATGATAGGCTGTGCCAAGATGGGCATGCATTTTGTGTCTTGTGCACCTGAGAAATATTTTCAGAATAGTGAGCTTGTTGAAAAATGCCGCAGCATAGCAGCCGAAACCGGTGCGGTTCTCGAATTTATCGAGGATCCCATGGAGGCAAGCAGGAATGCGGATGTTATTTACACCGACGTATGGGTATCAATGGGCGAGCCTGAGGAGATATGGGCAGAGAGGATAAAGGATCTTATGCCATATCAGGTCAATAAGGCTGTCATGGATAATGCAGGCCCGCAGTGCAGATTCATGCATTGCCTTCCGGCTTATCATGATCTCGGTACGGCAGTCGGAAGAAAGATACATGAGAAGTTCGGATATGATGCGCTTGAAGTGACAGATGAGGTGTTTGAAGGACCTCAGTCTATAGTATTTGATGAGGCTGAGAATCGTTTTCATACTATTAAGGCTGTGATGGCAGCAACATTATAAGAACATACGTTTTTTTTAATAATCCGGCATTATGATTGCCGCCGGTGATATTTTTTGATAGAATATGTAGGCTGTTCGGAGCATAAGTTTAAGTCTTATACTTACAAAACCCGGGATGGTCTTTTGTACAACTGTATATCGGGACCGTGAGAAGGTTTCGGGACTTAAGACGGACAGCTTCGTGTTTTATCAAGGAGGTTTTAATGAAAACCGGCAATAAATATTACGGAGAAACAGGTACGGGCAGAGGCAGTCAGAGCCGGATCATGTATGATGCGAGAGGAAATCGTATTAAGAGTGATCCGTTTTCAAATAAATATGTACGCTTTCTGCTGATATATGCATTACCGTATCTTGTGATCAACGGAATTATACTTATGCTTGTATGCTCACAGCCTAAGATAACGGTCAATGTAAAGGATACCAATGATTATATTCAGACAGATGTTGATTTTACGGTCAAGTCACTGCTTCCTGTCAAGGAACTTAAGGTATCGCTTGAGTCTGAGCCTGTCGAATATGAAAAGTCAGGCAGCAGCTATAAGTGCATAGTGGATAAAAACGGTACATTTACTGTCGAAGCAAAGTCTCTGAACGGAATGATACGTTCGGTATATACAGATGTCAACCAGATAGATGACAGTGCGCCATCTATAGACGAATCAAGCATCGAGTATTCGCGCGGAGAATTGAGTTTCACTATCGGTGATACCTTATCCGGTGTGGATTATGATTCTTTGTACGGAGAGCTTGACAACGGAGAACGTATAGACCTGCACAGCTATGATGCAGCTACCGGAAGTGTTACCATGCTGCTTCCTAAGACCGAAGATTCTCTGGTGCTTCACTACGAGGATATGGTAGGAAATGCAGGAGAAGGAAGAGTGACCTTAAGTGTTGAGGGATCGGATAATAAATTATCCGAGACAGGAGACGCTTCGGAAGGCACAGGCTCTGCAGAAGAAGCATCCTCCGGAGAGAGCTGAAGACCTGAAGCCACAGATATGTGAAACGGAATTTACAGATGTACATTTAAAATCACCCTATGTTCAGAGTACTCGGACATGGGGTGATTTTGTATAAAAGTACGATTTGCAAAACTTGAATGTTAAAGCGCGGCAGAAAGCAGTTACATGAAAATGTAATATTTGACGCATTAAAGCGTCAATACGACAGAGTGATAAACGAGGAATGGATAAGCCAATATGCTGAAATAATATACATTAAAATGAATAATGTATCATGTGAAAAATAATACAATAAAAACACGTCCATATCATTATTGTATAAATGAACAATAATATCAATATGCTTTCGGCAGAAATAAACATTGCTACACCTGCTGTAAGCGTTGTATACTAATAACTAAACTGCTTTTAGATCAAAGGGAGATAGATCATATGAGTCAGAATTTTAAAAAGGTACTTGTTGCGAATCGAGGCGAGATCGCTATGCGTATATTCAGAGCGTGTCACGATCTCGGATTACAGACTATCGCTATTTATTCCAACGAAGACACATACAGTATGTTCCGTACGGCTGCCGATGAGTCTTATCTTATCGGAGAGAATGAGAGCCCGCTCGGAGCATATCTTGATATTCCGAAGATCATCGAGCTTGCCAAGAAGCACGGTGCGGATGCAATTCATCCGGGCTATGGTTTCCTGAGTGAGAACGGTGACTTTGCAAGAGCCTGCGAGGAGAACGGTATCAAGTTCATAGGACCGAGCTCCAGAGTACTTGATATGATGGGAGACAAGCTTTCTGCCAAGCAGATGGCACTTGCTTGTAATGTTCCTACCACACCGGGTACGGATAAGCCGCTTGAGAGCAGAGAGTCCGCACAGAAGCTTGCCATGGAATTCGGTTTCCCGGTTATCCTTAAGGCAGCGGCCGGCGGCGGCGGAAGAGGTATGCGCCGCTGCGATACCGTTGAAGAGGTAGGCATCAATTACGATCTTGTTAAGGCTGAAGCCAAGAAGGCATTCGGCAGCGACGACATTTTCATGGAGAAGTTCCTTGTTGAGCCTAAGCATATTGAGATCCAGGTACTCGGAGATGAGTACGGTAATGTTGTTCATCTGTTTGAGAGAGACTGTTCACTGCAGCGCCGTTATCAGAAGGTGGTTGAGTTTACACCGGCTTTCTCTATTCCGCAGTCAGTGCGTGAGGCACTTTACGAAGATGCGGTTAAGATCGCCAAGCATGTAGGCTATGTCAATGCAGGAACGCTGGAGTTCCTTGTTGATAAGGAAGGACATCATTACTTCATAGAGATGAATCCGCGTATTCAGGTTGAGCATACGGTTACAGAGATGGTGACAGGTATCGACCTTGTACGTTCACAGGTCCTTATAGCCGAGGGACGTCCGCTCAGCGACCCGGAGATAGGTATCGAGTCACAGGACAGCGTACATCTTAACGGATATGCTCTTCAGTGCCGTGTTACCACAGAGGATCCTGCAAACAACTTTGCACCTGATACAGGTAAGATCACATCCTACCGTTCACCGGGCGGATTCGGTATCAGACTTGACGGTGCTACAGCAGGTGCCGGTGCGGTTATTTCTCCGTACTATGATTCACTGCTTGTAAAGGTAACGGCATGGGATTCTACCTTCCCGGCTGTATGCCGCAAGGCTGCACGTGCGGTACGTGAGATACATGTCCGCGGTGTTAAGACTAATATCGCATTTATACTTAATATACTTACAAACTCGACTTTCCTTGCAGGAAAGTGCCATACCAAGTTTATTGATGAGACGCCGGAGCTCTTTGCCTTCAAGAAGGATCAGGACAGAGCTACCAAGATGCTCAAATATATCGGTAATATCAATATCAAGGAGCAGGGAGATCATAAGTTCTACGATCCGCCGCGCTTCCCGACTGTTACAGGCAATAGACCGGACGGCTTAAAGCAGCTGCTGGATGCGAAGGGACCGAAGGCTGTTGCGGACTGGGTACTTGATCAGAAGAAGCTTCTTATCTGTGATACTACCTGCCGTGATGCTCACCAGTCGCTCCTTGCAACACGTGTTCGTACACGTGATATAGTTAAGGGCATGGACGGAACAAGTGAGATACTTGCCGATGCATTCTCCTTGGAGTGCTGGGGCGGAGCTACATTTGACGTGGCTTACAGATTTCTTCATGAGTCACCGTGGGAGAGACTTGATCTTATCAGACAGAAGGCTCCGAACTTACTTCTTCAGATGCTTATAAGAGGTGCAAATGCCGTAGGATATACCAATTATCCGGACAATGTCATCCGTGAGTTTATCAAGGAAGCGGCAAGATCGGGCATTGATGTATTCCGTATATTCGATTCACTCAACTGGATACCGGGCATGGAAGTTGCGATGGATGAGGTCCTTAATCAGGATAAGATCTGTCAGGCTACTATCTGCTATACCGGAGATATACTCGATCCTAAGCGTGACAAGTATACGCTTGATTACTATGTCAAGATGGCTAAGGAGCTTGAGCACAGAGGCGCACATATGCTTGCAATCAAGGATATGGCAGGTCTGCTTAGACCTTACGCGGCAAAGAAGCTTGTTTCGACTCTTAAGCAGGAGATAGGTATACCGATACAGCTGCATACTCATGATACCTCGGGCAACCAGGTAGCAGCATTACTTATGGCTGCGGAGGCCGGTGTTGATGTTGTTGATTGTGCAATCTCTTCAATGGCAGGTATGACCAGCCAGCCTTCACTTAATGCTGTAGTTGCCGCATTGCAGGAAACAGAGCGAGATACCGGACTTGATCTCGACAGACTTCAGGAGCTTACAAACTACTGGGAGGACGTAAGAAAGCGTTACAGCAGCTTTGAGGGAGGCATAACAAATAATGCTACCGATATCTATCGTTATGAGATACCGGGAGGTCAGTATACCAATCTTAAGCCTCAGGTGGTTTCACTCGGACTCGGAGACAGATTTGACGAGGTTAAGGAGAATTACCGCAAGGTAAATAAGATGGTCGGAGATATAGTCAAGGTTACTCCTTCAAGTAAGATGGTGGGAGATATGGCTATATTTATGACACAGAATCAGCTTACTCCTGAGAATATAGTTGA
The DNA here is from genome assembly GCA_030540255.1 of Eubacteriales bacterium. Lineage (GTDB taxonomy): Bacteria > Bacillota > Clostridia > Lachnospirales > Lachnospiraceae > Avilachnospira. The sequence continues at coordinate 13,667 of JAUNWP010000019.1, forward strand.
AAAGGGTGCGTCTCTTGCATTCCCTGACAGTGCGGTGAGCTACTTCTCGGGAATGATGGGACAGCCTGAGGGAGGATTCCCTGAGGATCTTCAGAAGGTCGTACTTAAGGGCAAGAAGCCGATAAGCTGCAGACCGGGAGAGCTGCTTCCGCCTGTAGACTTTGAGGAAAAGAAGCGTGAGATGCTTAAGTTCACGGATACACCTACATGGAGAGGTGTGCTCAGCTATTGCCTGTATCCTAAGGTGCTTGAGGATTATATCAGCCAGCAGAAGGAATACGGCTATATCATGCGTCTTGGAAGCCATGTATTCTTCCACGGACTTGCTGTAGGAGAGACCAATAAGGTTAATATCGCAGACGGAAAGACTCTGGTTATCAAATACCTCGGACTCGGAGATATCGACAGCGAGGGAATGCGTACAGTATGCTTCGAGCTTAACGGAATCCGCCGTGATGTACAGGTGCCGGATGAGGCGGCTCAGCAGAAGATCGTCAAGGTTCCTATGGCAGATCCGCTTAACAAGGGTGAGGTAGGATCCTCAATACCGGGTGCCGTAAGCAAGATCAATGTCAAGGTCGGAGATAAGGTAGAGGAGAACCAGACTCTTATAACCATTGAGGCTATGAAGATGGAGACTGCGATTACTGCACAGATCGACGGAGTGGTTGAGAGCATTGAAGTTGCAGAGGGAGATACCGTTAAGTGCGGTCAGCTTCTTATGAAGATTCAGGTCAAATAATGCTTGACAAAGTTTAATAAAGCTTGTATTATGTACAAGCAATAAACAAAGAAGGTTATCCGCCTCACCTCGTGTAAGGGCTTACGCAGGTACATATGCAGTATTTAACTGATCATTAAAGCGGATACTTTCGGGTGTTCGCTTTTTCTTATTGTTAGGAGGTGTATTAATATTAGCGAGCTTAATGTACAGATAAACGAGCAGATTCGAGATAAGGAAGTCAGAGTTATCGGCGAAGACGGTGAGCAGCTCGGTGTTATGAGTGCTCAGGAGGCACAGAAACTTGCGGACGAAGCAGGAGTCGACCTTGTTAAGATTGCAGCAAATGCAGTTCCGCCGGTAGTCAAGATCATAGATTTCTCGAGATACCGCTATGAGCAGAGACGCCGTGAGAAAGAACAGAAGAAGAAGCAGAATGTCATAGAGGTCAAGGAGGTTCGTTTAACTCCTAATATTGATACCAATGACCTTAACACCAAGATGTCGGCAGCCAAGAAATTTCTTGAGAAGGGCAACAAGGTAAAGGTTACATTGAGATTCAGAGGACGAGAGCTCTCACGTATGGGACAGTCCAAGTATATTCTTGATGATTTTGCAAATGCTTTGGCTGAGGTTGCACAGGTAGATAAGCCGTCCAAGACAGAAGGACGCAGCCTTGTTATGATACTCAGTCCCAAGAAGAAGTGATTTTCCACAGTATAAGATCAGGAGGAAATAGATATGGCAGTAAAGAAGTTAAAAACCAAAAGAGCAGCTGCAAAGCGTTTTAAGCTGACAGGCTCAGGAAAGCTTGTAAGAAACCATGCTAACAAGTCTCACATTCTTACAAAGAAGACAAGAAAGAGAAAGAGACATCTCGTTAAGGACGTTGTAACAGATGCAACAAATGCACCAACAATGAAGAAGATACTTCCGTATCTGTAATCGGTAGTCCAAGGAGGAGATTGAAATGGCAAGAATTAAAGGCGGATTAAACGCAAAGAGAAAGCATAACAGAGTACTCAAGATGGCTAAGGGCTACAGAGGAGCTCGTTCAAAGCAGTATCGTGTAGCTAAGCAGTCGGTAATGAGAGCCCTTGCTAATGCATACAGAGGACGTAAGGAGAAGAAGAGACAGTACAGAGCTCTTTGGATCACACGTATCAATGCAGGTGCTCACATGAACGGAATCAGCTATTCACAGCTTATGCACGGTCTTAAAGTTGCAGGTGTTGATATGAACCGTAAGGTCCTTTCAGAGCTTGCTATCTCAGACGCAGCAGGATTCGCAAAGCTTTGCGAGCTTGCTAAGGCTAACTGCAAGTAATTGAATTAAGTATTGACTTTTTATTAAGTGCTCACGGATACTATAAGTAGTGTCCGTGAGCATTATTCGTCTTAGGGCTGTGTTAATTTCGTATCAAAAAAGGGTTTTGTATTAACGGTTCGGATTATTTATCACTTGACACGGCAATGGGTAAAGTATGGGTATTATGAAAAGGGAGAAAAAATATGTCGGAGGAAAAGAACAGAGATTTTAATTTGTCGGATATTGATGACAATTTTCGTTACAAAGAAAAGCATGCGCCTCGTACAGCTATTCTCGATGATCAACTTGTAGATGAGAAGTATGTCGAGTATATCAGGGAAAAAAATAATAATGCCATAGAAGATAACGGCAGGACTATACTCGGAGTGGTCTTGGGTTCTGTTATAAATGCGGTCAACCTTGCGATATTTGTTGATGCCGGCGGATTCCTACCGAGCGGTATGTCGGGTCTTATAGTCCTTATACAGAGACTTGTTGAAAAGTTCATGGGGATCGTGCTTCCGTTTACGCCGATATCGCTTGTGTTTAATATTGCCGCGGCATTGTTTGCGATAAAGACGCTCGGAAAGAAATACACTATTTATTCCTTCCTCAGCGTAATTATTTATTCGCTGCTTACCGATATGATACCGCATATATATCTCACGGATGACAGACTGCTGCTTGCGGTATTCGGCGGTATAGTCTGCGGTGTCGGACAGGGCGTTGTGCTTAATGCGGGAGCAAGCCAGGGCGGTTCCGATTTCATAGCCATGACATTTTCGGTAAAAAAAGGCATCAATACCTTTGGCTATGTTACGGCTGTCAACGTGGCACTTATGATAGTTTCGGGAGTTGTATTCGGTATGGAATCGGCTTTGTATACGATAATATTCCTGTATGTTAACTTCCAGGTGCTCAATGTGATCTATAAGAAGTATGCAAAGAAGACTTTGTTTATAGTTACGGAGAAGGCAGAGGAGATAGCAGACGACATACGTGCCACTACCAATCATTCAAGTACAATAGTTACGGGAGAAGGCGGCTTCAGCAAGAAACCGACAAAGATCGTCTATATGATAATCGGCGCGGATGAGCAGAGCTTTGTCAGAAAGCGCATACGTGCAATAGACAAAAATGCATTTATTAATGTCATGGATTCCAGTCTTGTAACCGGAAACTTCTATATCAGATCACTTAATTAAAAATACGGATATTTTGCCGCAATAAAGATGCGGAAAATGTTTTGATAATGACCGCAGATGAGCCAAGTATATGAGACTGATCTGCGGTTTTCTTTTATTTTTCAGGAAGTTGCGCCAAGGCACATTCTTTTTATTGTGGGGATAGGACAGAACGCGATGCCTAAGCGTGATAAAAGAAAAATGCTCCCCACAAAAAGTGAGAAGCATCTAAAAAAATAATGCAGAGAAAGGGATTTGAACCCTCACGCCGTCACCGGCACACGGACCTGAACCGTGCGCGTCTGCCGTTCCGCCACCTCTGCGTACAATCGGTATTATATACAAAAAGCGGTTGATAATCAACCGCCTTGTTATGCGGAGAATGGGACTTGAACCCACACGCCATTGCTGGCACAAGATCCTTAGTCTTGCTCGTCTGCCAATTCCGACATCTCCGCAACGCAGATTATCTTATCACAAGATTCCTGATAATGCAATCACAAATTTTTGAAACTTCAAAATTTTTGTTTCGGTACAGAACAGTGTGCTGTGAAAAGAGAAAACGCTCCGCAGTATGAGTGCCGGTGCAAAGAAGAAAATAAGCTGCTGCGCGTGTCGTCGGAATATGCCGATGTGTTTGTTTTTATTGTCGGGATAGGATAGTCTGTGATAAAAGAAAAATGCCTCCCACCAAAGTGAGAAGCATTTAATTAATGCAGAGAAAGGGATTTGAACCCTCACGCCGTCGCCGGCACACGGACCTGAACCGTGCGCGTCTGCCGTTCCGCCACCTCTGCGTGCAAGTGATATTATATACAAAAGGCGGTTGATAATCAACCGCCTCATCGTGCGGAGAATGGGACTTGAACCCACACGCCATTGCTGGCACAAGATCCTTAGTCTTGCTCGTCTGCCAATTCCGACATCTCCGCAGCGACGATTATATTATCATAGGATATGGGATAATGCAAGAGTTTTTTTGAAAAAAATCTCAAAGCATTGTTAGAGTATCTAAAGTATGCTAATATACTACACGCGGTAAGCCTGTAAATAAAGGCTTATGCATAATTTATAAGTTCCTTACCGGAACAAGGGTACAGCTTAAAGGCTGCAGATACAGGTTATTTATGAGTAAAATTGTTGTCATGGACTCAGGCTTCGGCGGACTTACGGTTCTCAATGAACTGAAAAAAGCCATGCCGGATGAAGAGTACATTTATTACGGGGATTCGGCTAATGCTCCTTACGGAGAGAAGACACATGAACAGCTCGAAGCCCTTACAAAACATATATGCGGAGAACTAAGCTCATCATATGATGTGAAATGCTTTGTCGTTGCCTGCAATACTTCGAGTTCTGAGGTATGGAACGAGCTTACGAAAGCATATGCATCATATGACTTTATAGGCATAGAGCCTGCTCTTAAGTGGGCTGTTGATGAGAATCCGGGCAAAAGGATACTGGTGCTTGCAACTACCGCTACGACCAAAGGAAAGCGTCTTAAGGCGCGTTATGCCGAGCTTAAGGATAAGGCTGAGATAAGCTTGCTTGCGGCTCCGGGTATAGTTCCATTTGTAGAGGGCAATTATAAGGATGAGACGGCATTTGAAGCATATCTCCGAGAGCTTCTTAAGGATTATATCGGCAATGTAGACTGCGTTGTTTTGGGATGTACGCATTTTCCTTTTGTCAAGAACAGACTGGAAGCAGTACTCGGAGACAAGGTACGCTTCTATGATGCGGCGTTGAGCGTGGCAGAGGAGCTTATCGGTATCGAGGAAAGAAATAAGCATGATAAAGGAATGCCGGATATAAGCGGAGATATAGAAGGACATAAGGTCCCTCTATTCATACATACCGAGAGCCGAGAGATTACTCCGGATGCAGAACAAAGGGATGCTGCCAAACCGGATATACTTAGATCTGCTTTGGTATCGGACGGAATCATTTTCCTTAATTCGGATCCGGGTAAGATCGAGACCGAGGCGAAGTTGCTCAAACAGTATTCGGAGATGAAGTGATCACAATAAAGAGAATATGAATATTAATAATATAAAAAAGCTTACTACAGGCATAATAAAGAAAAATGAGCCTATGTCGGCGCATACGACTTTCCGTACAGGCGGACCGGCAGACCTTTATATAGTGCCGAGAAATACCAAGGAGACGGCAGCACTTATAAGATATTTTAAGCTGAACAAACTGCCGTATTTTGTTATAGGTAACGGCTCAAACCTGCTGGTATCCGATAAAGGCTACAGGGGAGCGGTAATAGATCTCGGACGAAACGACGGAACAGAGTTTACACTGCTCGGATACGAATGGCAGGGTGATAAGTTTATTGCAGATGTCGGAGCCGGCTGCTTCTTAAGCGCAGTTGGAAATATCGCAGCCGGTGCAGGTGCCGCAGGTTTTGAGGAGCTTACGGGCATACCGGGATGTATAGGCGGAGCATGCATCATGAATGCCGGAGCCTACGGCAGAGAGATGAAGGATGTAGTTGAGAGTGTCGAGATCATAGACAGGGACGGCAACATCCGTAAGCTTACAAAGGATGAGATAGAATTCAGATACAGAGGCTCGAGCCTCATGGATGATGGCTGCATAGTATGCCGTGCGGAGATAGGTCTATCAAAGGGCAATACCGAAGATATCAAGGCTAAGTGCGAGGAACTCTTTAACAAGAGAAAAGAAAGTCAGCCGCTCGAGTATCCGTCGGCAGGTTCGACATTTAAGAGACCCGAAGGGTATTTTGCCGGTAAACTTATAAGTGATGCCGGACTTAAGGGCTACAGAGTGGGCGGAGCCGAGGTCAGTGAGAAGCATGCAGGATTTGTGATCAATAAGGATCATGCGACATCCGAGGATATATATAAGCTTATTCAGGATGTCAAGGCAAGGATACTTGATAAAGACGGAGTAGAGCTTGAGCCTGAGGTAAGATTCCTCGGAGAATTCTGAGCCGGATGCATTGCTCAAAAATGAATGCCGATGCAAGATAAGCGGCTGTTAGGAGCATGCTGACCTCAGGCGAAGCGCAGTGTATATTTACAATAAAAAAGCTGCTTGTGTTTATATGCAGCGTGGAAATATTTACAAGCAGCCTTATGGCTTAGGAGGAGGATATCGTGACACCGAATCTTAATAATTACAGTCAGGGATACATCAATCTGACAAAACCGGCTACGGTTGCAACATTGAAGGACAGACTGAAACTTAAGAACCTTACTCCCGAGATCGACTTGAGTAAACGAAGTATTGAGACATTCAGCATTTCCAGACTTGCTCTTCAGCTTACGGGCTTTTTTGACTACTTCGAATACAAGCTGGTTCAGGTCATAGGCCGTGACGAGCAGGAATATATGAAGAGGCTCTCGGATGATGTGCTTACCGAGAGACTGGAAAAAATCACAAGCTATAATGTGCCATGCATAATCATATCCGGCAACCTGAGAGTCAAGGAGCCCGTTATAGAGGTCTGCAAAAGATCCGGAGTTCCTCTGCTTCGTTCGGAGAGGGAGACCTCGGACATGGACTCGGAGATCATCAAGATACTGAGGGTCCTCCTTGCACCTAAGGAGACTTTACACGGTGTGCTTGTAGATGTATACGGTGTAGGAACCATGATCACCGGAGACAGCGGTATCGGCAAGTCGGAGGCGGCGCTTGAGCTGGTAAAAAGAGGTCACAGACTTATATCGGATGACATAGTCGAGATACGTAAGGTGTCGGAAGAAACTCTTGTCGGAATAGCACCGGAGCTTACCAGGGATTTCATAGAGGTAAGAGGCATAGGCATTATAAATGTCAGAGCTATGTTCGGTTATGAGGCGGTAAAGTATTCACAGAATATCGACATGATCATAAACCTTGAGGAGTATGTCAAGGAACGTAATTATGACCGTTTCGGACTTGAGCCTAAGTACGAAGAGATAATGGGCAATAAGGTGTTCAAGATCGATGTGCCTGTAAGACCCGGACGAAATCTTGCGGTCATAGTCGAGTCGGCGGCAATTAACTACAGAGCCCGTGTTGCCGGTTATGATGCGCCGAGCGAGTTCATGAGCAGGATACAGAAGATCAAGATCGAGACTATGGGACGAAAGTCAACAGAGCTTAGCGGTGAAGAGGACTGATAATCATGCATTTGGTCATAATCACAGGAATGTCGGGTGCGGGAAAAACAGTGGCACTCAAGACAATGGAGGATATCGGATATTATTGTGCCGATAATGTGCCTATAGAGCTTATACCGAATTTTGTGGAGCTTATTGAACGATCGGGAACTCATAATGCAGCCATAGGTGTGGATATAAGGAGCGGAGGCAGTGAAAGACTGGCAAAGCTTGCTCATGTACTGGATGTGCTTCGTGATTCAGATACGGAGTGTACCACTCTTTTTCTTGATGCCGACGACAAGGTGCTCCTTAAACGATTTAAGGAAACCAGGAGGGCACATCCTCTTGCGTTGTCCGGACATATAGAGGACGGGATCGCAAGGGAAAGAAAGTCACTTGAGTGGCTTAAAAACCGTGCGGATTACGTTATAGATTCATCAGGGATGAAGACGAGAAATCTCCGCACTCAGCTTGAGCTGATCTTTACGAGAGGCAAGGCATACAAAAATCTTTATCTTAATATCATGTCATTCGGATATAAGTACGGATTGCCGGAGGATGCGGATATAGTAATTGATGTGAGATTTTTGCCGAATCCTTTCTACGTGGATGAACTTAAGGCTAAGACGGGGCTTGATGATGAAGTAAGAGCTTATGTACTCAGAGGAGAGGAATCAGATGTATTTGTGTCAAAGCTCAACGATCTTCTTGATTTCCTGATACCAAAATATATAGATGAGGGCAAAAATCAGCTTGTTATAGCCTTTGGATGTACCGGAGGAAAACACAGATCGGTCACCATAGCAGAGACGGTATATGCGCATCTTAAGGAAAATGCTGATTACGGTATAAATGTCGAGCACAGAGACATTACAAGACAGTAGTGATCTGTGGCTTAAAACAACAGTTTTAACTATGGACGTACTATTGCCCCAGAGCAGAAAACTATAGACAGAGAAAACAGATATGTCATTTTCGTTCGAAGTAAAAAACGAGATTAAAAATAAAAACTTTACATCAAAAAAACAGCATAGTAGAATAGACAGAGTTGCATCGGATAGACATGAGGATGACAGGAAAGAAATTATAGGAACATTTCTCAGGTCAGGCAGTATATCCGATCCCAACAGGTTCTATCATCTCGAGTTTGTATGTGATACCGAGCAGGAGGCAATGTCGCTCAAAAAAGCGATAGAGGGCTTCGACATAATACCCGGCGTAATGTGCAGAAAAGACAGATATGTGGTCTATCTCAAGGACAGCGAGGCTATATCGGACGTGCTTATTATAATGGGTGCGACCAATGCGGTACTTGAATTTGAGAATATACGCATACTTAAGAGTATGAAGGAACAGGTACAAAGATCTGTCAATTGTGAGATGCATAATCTCAGTAAGACGGTATCGGCCGCGGTAAGGCAGCTTGCAGATATCAATCTTATCATTGACAGCGGTGAATATAATGAGCTTCCGGACGGTCTCAAGGAGGTTGCGGAGCTCAGAAAGAAGTACCCGGATGCGTCGCTTAAGGAACTTGCAGATCTGCTGCCGGATACCGGAAAGTCAGGTATCAATCACAGATTCAGGAAACTTGCGGCAATTGCGGACAGCATCAGGGAAAAGGATGTTTTCTGATTGCTAATACAGGATCGGAAACGGAGGGGTAAATAATGGTAAGCAGTCAAGTAGTGATTAATATTTCTCAGGACATTGAGAGAAGACTTGCAAACCTGATATCGGTTGCAGGAGAGTATTCGTCGAGAATATATGTGGTTGCTGAAGACAAGAGGATCAATGCCAAGAGTCTGATGGGTATGATGAGTCTTGTATCATGCACAGGGGATACACTCACTATAACAGCTGACGGTGCAGATGAAGAGGAAGCACTCAAGGCTATAACCGATTATCTCAATACTTTGAGCTGAGACCGGTGTTTTGCCGGCCGATCCAAGGAATTTGGCAGTGTATCGGGCTATGTATGTAAATGATATATCGCTTCGGTATCGAATACTCGGATCGATATACAATATAATACAGAATTTCAACGGAACCTTAGGCGGTAAATAAGCGCCGTGGTTCCGTTTTCAGATAATAACAAAAATATGGCATTTACACATTTACATGTACATACACAGTTTTCGCTGCTCGACGGATCATCACGTATCCCCGAGCTTATTAAGCAAGCCAAGGAATACGGAATGAATTCCGTTGCCATAAGCGATCACGGCGCAATGTACGGAGTCATAGATTTTTATAAGGAAGCCAGGAAGCAGGGGATAAAGCCTATTATCGGATGTGAAGTCTATGTTGCTCCGGGATCGAGATTCGATAAGGAGAAAAATGTACACGACGACAGCCGCTATTATCATTTGATATTGCTTGCGGAGAATAACGAGGGATACCAAAATCTCATGAAGATAGTATCCTGCGGATATGTTGACGGCTTCTATTATAAGCCGAGAGTTGATGTTGAGCTTTTGATGAGATATCACAAGGGCATAATAGCCTCCTCGGCATGCCTTGCGGGAGAGGTGGCAAGATATCTTGCGGCAGGACTCTATGAGGAGGCAAAAAAGACGGCTCTCAAATACCGTGACATATTCGGTGAGGGCAATTATTTCCTTGAGCTTCAGGATCACGGTATAGATACCCAGCGTGTTGTAAATGCAGGACTTATCAGGATCTCACAGGAGACCGGTATAGAGCTTATTGCGACCAATGATGTGCATTATACCTACAAGGAGGATGCAGAGCCGCATGATATACTGCTATGCATCCAGACAGGCAAAAAGGTAAAAGATACGGACCGCATGAGATATGAAGGCGGCCAGTATTATTTTAAAAGCGAAGAGGAGATGCGCTCATTATTCAAGAGCGTGCCTCAAGCTATAGAAAACACACAGAAAATAGCAGACAGATGCAATGTTGAGATCGAATTCGGAAGCTACAAACTGCCGAGATTTGCAGTTCCTAAGGGGTATACGGCAGACGAATATCTCCGTAAGCTTTGCTACGAAGGCATAGAAGACCGATATCCGGGGGCATATGACGCCGAAGACGGAGGCAAGGCAGCATACGGCATAGATATACATGAGAGACTTGAGTATGAGCTTTCTACAATTGAGAGCATGGGCTTTGTCGAGTACTTCCTGATCGTATCGGACTTTATCGCTTACGCAAGGAGACATGATATACCCGTAGGTCCGGGAAGAGGTTCGGCAGCAGGTTCGGTGGTGGCGTATGCACTTCGAATCACCAATATAGATCCTGTGAGATTTTCACTGCTCTTTGAACGATTCTTAAATCCGGAGCGAGTATCTATGCCAGATATCGACGTGGACTTCTGTTATGAGAGACGTCAGGAGGTTATAGATTACGTAGTAAGCAAATACGGTAAGGATAATGTTGCGCAGATAGTAACCTTCGGAACATTGCTTGCAAGAGGTGTCATACGAGATGTCGGAAGAGTACTGGATATAGATTATGCGACGGTTGACCGCATAGCCAAGATGATACCGGCAGAGCTGGGAATGACACTAAGCAAGGCGCTTTCTGTAAGTAAGGATTTTAAAAATGCTTATGAGCAGGATGCAGATATCAAATATCTGGTAGATATGTCAATGCGTATCGAGGGTCTGCCGAGACATACCAGCATGCATGCCGCAGGCGTACTCATTACAAGCGACAGAGTAGACCGTTTTGTACCTCTTGCAAGAAATGCTGACGGTACTATAGTTACCCAGTATATTATGACAACGCTGGAGGAGCTTGGACTACTCAAGATGGATTTTCTTGGGCTCAGGACGCTTACGGTAATTAAGAATGCACTTGATCAGATACAGCGTAATTACGGTCTTAAGATCGATATAGATCAAATAGATTATGATGATAAAAATGTGTTCAGGATGATCTCAAGAGGAGAGACCTCGGGAGTATTTCAGCTTGAATCCGGCGGAATGACTGCCTTTATGAAGCAACTTAAGCCGGAGTCCATAGATGACATCATAGCGGGGCTTGCGCTCTACAGACCTGGACCGATGGATTTCATACCACGTTATATTAAGGGTAAGGAAAATAAATCCTCGGTAGTCTATGAATGTCCGGAGCTTGAGCCGATATTAAGCAATACCTACGGCTGCATAGTATATCAGGAGCAGGTTATGCAGATAGTGCAGAGTCTTGCGGGATATACTCTCGGACGTGCCGATCTTGTGCGCCGTGCGATGTCCAAGAAAAAGCATTCGGTCATGCAGAAGGAACGTCAGAACTTTGTATACGGAAATGCTGAGGAGGGAGTAAAGGGCTGCATAGCAAACGGAATCCCCGAGGAGACCGCAAATCGTATATTTGACGAGATGACTGACTTTGCTTCGTATGCATTTAACAAATCGCATGCGGCAGCATATGCCGTCGTATCGTATCAGACGGCATGGCTTAAATACTATTATCCGGCAGAGTTTATGGCAGCACTCATGACCTCTGTCATGGATTCGGTTGCAAAGACCTCCGAATATACCGTCACCTGCAAGGCACTCGGAATAAAGCTTATGCCTCCTGATATCAATGCCGGAGAGTACGGCTTTACTGCGATACGTTCCGGTGACGGACACGGAGTGGTGCTCTACGGACTTACGGCAATAAAAGGCGTGGGACGTACTGTAGTCGAGGATATAGTTGCTGAGAGAAATGAGCGTGGAGCTTTCAAGGATATGGAGGACTTCGTGCAGAGGATGCCGGACAGTGTCAACAGAAAAGCCATAGAAGGCTTTATCAAGGTAGGTGCTTTTGATTCCTTTGAGGGCAATCGCAGACAGAAGCTGATACTTATAGATGAACTCTTGGAGGAGGCGTCGGTAAGAAAGCGTTCGGATATAGCAGGACAGCTGACGCTCTTTGATATCGCTTCGGATGAGGATAAGCAAAGCTTTAAGCATAAGCTTGCAGATGTTCCGGAATTTGATAAGGATGAGCTGCTTGCTTATGAAAAGGAAGCCGCCGGCATTTATCTGAGCGGACATCCTATGGACAATTATGCCGATATCTGCAATAAGATAGTAACGGCGTGGTCTAAGGATTATCTTCCCGATGAACACACCGGAGTCTGCCGCTATGCTGAAGGTGATGAGCTTATAAGCGCCGGAGTTGTGACGGAGTGCAAGTTCAAATATACCAAGACCAATAAGCAGATGGCATTTCTCACAATAGAGGATATATACGGTCAGCTTAGTGTGCTTGTATTCCCGGACAGCTTTGAGAAAAACAGAGAGCTTATAGCCCAGGATTCCAAGCTTATCATCAAGGGCAGAGCCAGCATCAACAGAGATGAGACGGCAAGTCTGATAGCGGGAAGCATTTACAGCATAGAGGATGTAAACAGGGAGCTGTGGATAGCCTTTGAAGATATGGAGACTTACAAACAAAAGGCGGCTGAGCTTGACGATATAAGCTTTGAACATCAGGGCAGCTCCGAGGTTGTAGTATACCTGAAAAAGGAACGCATGAAGAAAAATCTCGGAAGAGAACGAAGAGTCAATGCCTCTTCGGAAGTGATTGCGGTATACGAGGATGCTTTCGGCAAGGATAATGTAAGGACGAGGGTAGTAGGACTGAAAAGTATCTGATTTTTTATTCAAAATGAAACTGCGTCCTATGAATTAAAAATACGCTCCGCAGGGATGCGCACTTGCGCGAAGAAGAAAATCGTCGCAAGCGACCGCGCTCGGCGCGAGAATGTGCCAAGGCACATTCTTTTATAAAGGGGAGGATATATGGATAAGGTATTATGCGGCGCAAATGCGCAGAGCATGAAATATTATTTTAATGAGGCCGAATACGGCAAGCTGCCGAAGACGGTTCAAAATGAGCTCAAGGTGATATGTGTATCGTATTGTGCGGATGTAGGCGGTGCGATAACTCTCAGCTTTAATGATGAAGGCAGACTGTGCTTTCAGACAATCGCGCCTATAGATGAGATAGGCGCGGAGCTTCGTATCAAGAAGCTTCAGAAGGAAAATGAAGAGCTCTTTGAACAGCTCGAAAAGTTCAATAAGGAGTTTGTAAAAGAGTGATAAACATAGGAAGTGTTCAGCTTAAAAATAATGTGATAATGGCGCCTATGGCAGGAGTGACCGATACCGCTTACAGGGTATTGCTTGAGGAAATGGGTGTCGGGCTTGTAAGTACCGAGATGGTTTCGGCCAAGGGCATATTTTACAACAATAAAAACAACAAGCTTATTCTCCAGACAGCAGAGAATGAGCATCCTATAGCCGTACAGCTGTTCGGTTCGGATCCTATGATAATGACGAGCATGGCAGAACGCATAGCGGATGACTATGATATCATAGATGTCAATATGGGCTGCCCTGTGCCAAAGATAGTTAATAACGGCGAGGGCTCGGCGTTGATGAAGGATCCGGATAAGGCGTTTCAGATACTGGAGATGATGTCGAGAGTACTTAAAAAACCTGTGACCGTAAAGTTCAGGAAGGGCTTCGACGACAAGCATATCAATGCAGTGGAGTTTGCAAAGATGGCAGAGCAGGCAGGTGTTGCTTCTATCACCGTACACGGCAGGACAAGGCAGCAGATGTATGCAGGCAAGGCCGACTGGGATATTATAAGACAGGTCAAGGAAGCGGTGAGCATACCGGTATTCGGAAACGGCGATATATTTACACCTGAGGATGCCAAGAGCATGATTGAGGAGACAGGCTGCGACGGAGTTGCTATCGCAAGAGGAGCCAAGGGTAATCCGTGGCTGATAAAGAGGACCATACATTATCTGGAGACAGGAGAATTGCTTCCGGAGCCTTCCGTAGAGGAAAGACGTACTATGATAGTGAGACATGCGGAGCTTGCGGTAAAGTATAAGAGTGAGCGTCTTGCCATACCTGAGATGCGTAAGCATCTTGCGTGGTATACGGCAGGATTGAAGGGCTCTGCACAGCTTCGTGCACGCATGAATACGCTTAATACGCTTGATGAACTTAAGGAATTTACGGAACAAATAGTCTGATTTGGCAATAAACAGGCTGTCAGGGCAATATAGGATGAAGCGGAAACTGTAGACCGGGAGACATTTTCATAAACATAATCAGTAGAAAATGCCGGAAAACGCTTGATTTAAGCGGATAACTTGACATTTACAGTTACAATAAACTATAATATTTGCTCGATAATGCTTAATATTTTATGGAGTATGTGAAAAATATGGCAAATGAAGCAGCAAAAACAATGTTGACATATGCAGGCCTCAAGAGATACGAGGAGGAGCTGCATGAGCTTAAGGTAGTAAAACGTCAGGAAGTTGCGGAGAAGATAAAAGTAGCAAGAGAACAGGGCGATCTGTCCGAGAATGCAGACTATGACGCAGCCAAGGAGGAGCAGACAGAAATCGAGGTGCGTATCGCACAGCTTGAGACATTGCTCAAGAACGCCGAGGTCGTTAAGGATGATGAGTATGTTGCGGGCAAGATCAATGTAGGCTGCTTTGTAAAGCTCTTTGATATGGAGTACGACGAGGAGGTTGAGTACCATATCGTCGGTTCATCAGAGGCAAACAGCCTTGAGGGCAAGATAAGCAACGAGTCTCCTGTAGGTGCCGCACTTATGGGACATACCGTAAACGAGACCATTGAGGTCAAGCTTCCGGACGGCGGAATCAATGAATATAAGATACTTGATGTAAGAAAGATCGACGATTGATCTATAGTCAGGTATTTAAGTTAAGGTGAGGGATTATGGCAGGAAATAACGAAGTCAACGACAATAAGAAGGCCGGAAACGCAGGCGGCGCTCCAAATACAGAGCAGGAGCTTAACCGTGTGCGTCAGGTGCGCAGAGATAAGCTTGCCGAGCTTCAGCAGTCAGGCAAGGATCCTTTTGTAATAACAAAGTACGATCAGACTCATCACAGCAAGGAGATACTGGATAATTTTGACAGCCTTGAGGGTAAGGAAGTAAGTATTGCCGGACGTATCATGCTTAAGCGTGTTATGGGTAAGGCTTCCTTCTGTCATATTCAGGACAGAGACGGTCAGATTCAGGCATATGTTGCAAGAGACAGCGTAGGTGAGGAAAATTACGCAGATTTCAAGAAGCTTGATATCGGAGATATAGTAGGTGTCAAGGGTACGGTATTCAAGACCAAGACAGGTGAGATAAGCGTACATGCAGAGAATGTCATACTGCTCTCAAAGTCTCTTCAGGTGCTTCCGGAGAAGTTCCACGGTATCACAGATGTAGATACAAGATACCGTCAGAGATATGTAGACCTTATCATGAATCCTGAGGTTAAGGATACCTTCCGCAAGAGATCTCAGATCATCAAGGAGATAAGAAAGTTCCTCGACGGAAGAGACTTCATTGAGGTCGAGACTCCTATGCTTGTTTCGAATGCAGGCGGTGCTGCCGCACGTCCGTTTGAGACACATTTCAATTCGCTTAATGAGGATCTTAAGCTGCGTATATCACTTGAGCTCTACCTCAAGAGACTTATTGTAGGCGGACTCGAGAGAGTGTACGAGATCGGACGAGTATTCAGAAATGAGGGACTCGATACCAGACACAATCCGGAGTTTACACTCATGGAGCTTTATCAGGCATATACAGACTATGAAGGCATGATGGAGCTTACGGAGAGCATGTTCAGATATCTTGCCGAGAAGGTATGCGGAAGTGCTGTTATCAAGTACAACGATACCGTTATCGATATGTCCAAGCCTTTCGCAAGACTCAGCATGACAGAGGCTGTCAAGCTCTATTCAGGTGTTGACTTCGATGCTGTTGCAGACGAGGCGGAGGCCAAGGCAATCGCCAAGGAGCATAATGTAGAGTTTGAGGACAGACATACCAAGGGTGATATCCTTAATCTCTTCTTTGAGGAGTTCTGTGAGGATAAGATGATCCAGCCGACCTTCATTACAGATCATCCGGTTGAGATCAGCCCGCTTACAAAGAGAAAGCCTACAGACCCGTCAAGAGTTGAGCGTTTTGAGCTCTATATCTACGGACGTGAGATGTGTAATGCTTATTCCGAGCTTAATGATCCTATCGATCAGAGAGAGCGTTTCAAGGCACAGGATGCACTTGCAGCCGCAGGAGACGAAGAGGCTAACCATACAGATGAGGACTTCCTCAATGCACTTGAGGTAGGTCTGCCGCCGACAGGAGGTATAGGCTACGGCATAGACAGACTTGTTATGCTGCTTACCGACAGCCAGGCGATCAGAGATGTACTGCTCTTCCCGACAATGAAGACACTCGGTGCAAAGGAAGAGAGCAAGGCAGGTGCAGCAGCTGCTGTAAATGTTCCGGGAGCTCCGATCATCTCTGCCGATCCTATAGATTTCAGCAAGGTTAAGATCGAGCCTCTCTTTGAGGAATTTGTAGACTTCGAGACCTTCGCTAAGTCTGATTTCAGAGTCGTTAAGGTCAAGGAGTGTACTGCAGTACCGAAGTCAAAGAAGCTCCTCAAGTTCATCCTTGATGACGGAACGGGTACAGACAGAACTATACTTTCGGGTATTCATGAGTACTATGAGCCCGAGGATCTTGTAGGAAAGACTTGTGTAGCTATTACAAACCTTCCTCCGAGAAAGATGATGGGCATCCCGTCAGAGGGTATGCTTATCTCAGCGGTATATGAAGAGAACGGTGCAGAAGGACTTAATCTCCTTATGCTCGATCCGCATATCCCGGCAGGCGCAAAACTTTACTAATTTAATTACAGATCCCCTATTACATTCTGGTGATGTGGTAGGGGATTTTTGCGTATAAAGGGGATCGAAAGCATGAGGCTGAGCGAGTGCTGATAGGCTGGCTGCGAATTGTCGGAGGATTGAGAGAGAGCGGAGCAAGGAACAACAAAAGGTCTGCTTTATAGATAATGTATAAGCTGATATAATTGAAAATCATGAAATGAGACAACAGTAAGGGCGGATTTTTTAATAAATATAAGTGGATATTAAAGCTGCAAAAGTGGACTTTGAAAGTTGATTTTCCGAAAATTGGTGTGGTCTATATATGAAAGAGAAAACAATAAAGCTTATTCCGTATGTGGTTACAGTTATGCTTGTAACATTTATGGTCGCCGCAGCGGAAATAAGCGGAGAGAGTGAGATAATATTTCCCGAGATAACGGCACTTGCCATAGGATATATAGTTGCTGAAAAGAGAAGCTGGCATGTCAATTCTACAAGGATAGTCGTACTTATAACACTGTGTGCAATTGCGGGTGTGCTGATCGTGCGCAGCAGGTTTGCAGGAATACTTCCGGAAATACTGATTGCATTTGCGGTATGTCAGCTTGTTTTTATGTATTCGGGTACTACATTTGCCCCGTTTGTGTCAGCGGTAATACTTCCGATAATGATGCAGACGGAGAGCTTTGTATATCCGGCAGCGGCATTTGTGCTTACGCTTATTATTGTTGCGCTTCATACTTTATTTCTTAAGTGCGGGATTCGAAGTGATGAGGACTATGTTCCGAAGCGGCTTAATTCCAAAACAGACTACATAGATGCTGTTCTCAGAGTTATATCGGTAGGTGTTGTCGGAACTGTCGCATTTTTATCGGGATATAGATTTGTGATTGCGCCGCCGCTCCTCGTAGCATTTACTGAGTTCTCAAGACCGGGCAATAAAGCGCGTAATAAGCCTTTTAAAACCATTGCGCTTGTTACGATGTGCGCTGTTATCGGAGCTTTGTGCAGATATTTTATAAATATCAGCTTAGCTATGCCTTTGACTGTTGCAGCGGCAGTGGCTGCTGTATTGTTGCTTGCGGTTATACACAAAAGCCGCATGTTTATGCCTCCTGCCGGAGCAATCACAATACTTGCAATGATAATTCCGGAAACTGCCGTTATGACATTTCCGGTGCAGATCTTATGCGGAGCCGGAAGCTTTATGCTCTTAACACATATTATCTTTAAAAGCAGGCATGATAAACTACAAAAAGAAAATATGTAAAAGTTTTGCCGGTACCGTGGTGTGTATGATAATGTTTGACGAAAATGACTGCATAATATTCAATAGAATTAAAGAGTTATGAGATCTATGGATAAAGAAGTAAAAAAGAAAAAAATATATCTTTTGTATAATCCAAAATCAGGGAAAGAGACGGTTAAGGCTTCCTTAAGCGATATTATTGAAAGATTCTCAGCTGCGGGATTTGAAATTACTGTCCGTCCGACATCGTACAGCGGTGAGGCAACAAAAATAACAGCAAATATAGCTGATGAATACGATATTCTCGTGTGTTGCGGTGGTGATGGAACTCTGAATGAAGTGGTTACGGGAAATTTAGTCAGGAAAATGCCTCTGAATATAGGGTATATTCCGTGCGGGAGTACTAATGATTTCGGAAAAACTATATATGGGGATATAGGAATACTTCAGGCTGTGGATAAAATAGTCGGGAAACACCCAAATCATATCGATTGCGGAAAATTAGAAGACAGGACATTTATTTATGCTGCAGCTTTCGGACTGTTTACGGATATAAGCTATGAAACACCGCATTCGGAAAAAGCTGCGTTGGGGCACGCTGCCTATATGATAGAAGCGGCAAAGAATATAGGAAGTATAAAACCGCAGAGTTTAAGGGCTGTAATCGACGGCGAGAGAGCTATTGAAGGAGAGTTTTTGATCGGAATGGTGACAAATGCGGAATCCGTAGGCGGTTTTCAAAATATCCCGGGAAGAAACGTAAGTTTGCAGGACGGTAAGATGGAACTTACGATGATAATGTGTCCGGAAAAACTGGGAGATTACGGTAAGGTTCTGCAGGCGTTGCTTGACGGCAGTAAGAATGAATTTGTTATACGCCGTAAGATCAAGGAAGTACAGTTTTTCTTTGAGGAAGAAACAGCATTCACTGTAGACGGGGAATACGGAGGTACTTATAAAAAAGCGAATGTAAGATGTATTCCTTCGGCAGTAACTATGTTCTATTAAGTATATATTTTAGAAGTGAAAAAGTATCATAGCTGACTAACAATAAGCAGTGTAATAATATAGAAGTTTTATGTAGGAACAATCATAGCCTATAAGCTTTATTTATGAATAGAGGCGTGAAGATAAAGAAAATTTCAAAAATATCAAAAAAGTACTTGCCAAGGTGTAGAGAGATGTGATAGTATAAGCG
>JAUNWP010000020.1:0-26367 GCA_030540255.1 Eubacteriales bacterium
CAACCTGCTGATTACAAATCAGCTGCTCTACCATTGAGCCATATCGGCTTGTGTCTGTTTCAGACAGCCATTTATTTATACTAAAGAGTTGAGAAAATGTCAATAACTTATTTCAAGTTTTGTCATTAATAAAATGATTCCTCTGCGCTATCTGCTTTTACCTGAAGTTAATTGTGCAAACCTGAATTTACTTTTGAAACCGACCAATAAAATGATTCGGGTCTTCGCTCCTTAACGCAATTACAATTTAATTCTGTATCTGTCAAGATCGACTCTGCCGTTAACAAGCTCGACTCCGTCCGCTTCGAGACGGCGTTCCTGCTCCAACTCTCCTCCAAAGGCAAATGAACCAGAACACTCACCGTTGGCATTAACCACACGAAAGCACGGAATATGTTCGGGATCCGGATTATGATGCAAGGCATTACCCACAGCTCTTGCCATCCTGCGGTCTCCCGCCATCTCAGCAACATCCGCGTAGGTTGCCACCTTTCCGGCAGGAATACGCTTGACTGCTTCATATATACGCTTGGTCGGAGTATCCGTCACCAGCTCATAACTCTCCGCTATCATCCTCTTGATGTCGCTGTCGGGAATAGTTCCGTCAAGTATGACTGTATTCCAATGATCCTTATTCTGATGCCATCCCGGTATAACAGATCTGTATGCATTCCGCCAGAAATCACGCCATTCCGGATCGACCTTGACATTGAGATTGATATAGCCGTTCCTCTCATAGGTCCATAGAAAGGCCTTTTTTCCGTCCCTGACCCTCACAAGTATCCAGTTCTGATCTCTGAAGGGCGCATCCTTATAGCTTCCCGCAAATGTCAATGCATATTCAATTGCTTCCTCACGTGTAGTCATATATTGATATCTCAACCTGTCTGTGTAACTGTCAACGACAATCCCAAATGCCTGAATATATTTAAAAGAGTCAGTAAATTTGGAGTGTTCCGGCATTCTTCGACACAGGTTCATTATCTGTGTCGAAGCTTTTCTAATATTTTTATGCTATTGCCGGATTAAAAGTCCGGAAATCAGAGCTTCAAGTCTCCTTCCCTGATCCAGCCGAGCTTGCGCTCTATCTCACAGAATATGCAGGAAAGCACGGCAGGAAGTATAAAGCTTATCAGTATAAGTCCCGCTATATCAAAGCCTGTGATTCCCGCCTTGAGTCCTGCTTCTATATCATTGACCCAGCCTGTATATACACCTATCTGTCCTACAAGACCACAGGTGCCCATTCCGGATGAAACAGCCGCTCCGTTCATATTAAGCTTGAAGATGCAGGTTGCTATCGGTCCGGTGATTGCAGATGCAAGAGTCGGTGCTATCCATATCTTGGGATTGCGGACGATATTAGGCATCTGAAGCATGGATGTACCTATTCCCTGGCTTACAAGTCCGCCGACACCGTTTTCCTTAAATGACATACATGCAAAACCAACCATCTGAGCGCAGCAGCCTGCAACAGCCGCTCCGCCTGCAAGTCCGGTCAGACTGAGCGCAGCACAGATTGCAGCCGACGAAATAGGAAGTGTAAGAGCTACACCTACCGCTACAGAAACAAGTATACCCATAAGGAAGGGCTGAAGCTCCGTAGCCCACATTATAAATGCACCAAATGCGGAGGCCGCATTTCCGATAGGCTTGGCTATAAGACTTGCGATACCTATACCTATGAGTATGGTAACTATCGGAGTTACAAGTATATCTATCTTGGTCTCCTTGGATACTGCCTTACCGAACTCTGCCGCTATTATCGCAACAACAAGAACAGCCAGAGGTCCGCCTGCTCCTCCGAGCACATTGGTTGCATAGCCTACCGGTATCAATGAAAACATTACAAGCTGAGGTGCGGCAAGAGCGTAGCCTATTGCTGCTGCCATTGCCGGACCGACCATTGCAGAAGCAAGACCTCCTATAGTAAGCTCCGAACCGTTTATAGTGGCTACGGTATCGGTAAGAAAGCTTATATGAAACTGTCCTCCGATTGTATTAAGTATGGTACCTATAAGTAAGGTACAGAAAAGTCCCTGTGCCATAGCACCGAGAGCATCTATTCCGTAACGCTTGGCCGAGAAAACTATGTTTTTTCTCACCATGAAAGCCTTGATCTTATCCATAATTCAATCCCTCCTGTGTATCAACTTATCTGTCAAGACACCTGACAATATTATATATACACAGGCTGATAAGTCAAGAGCTTTGCCACATAAAAACAGAGAGCTTTCGGCTCTCTGCTTTTATGTTAATTTGTTTGGGATCAGATTATTTTAATTAGTTTCTTTTATAGTTACTTTATAATGTCTTCTCCCGCCGTTGGAGGCGAGAAAAGATTATGTTTATTTTTTGATATGCGGTACCTGAACATAATTTTATGATCAGGTACCTTTAAAACAATGACAGTGCGTTAGTTAATTACTTAATGAACTTCTTCATGCGCTCACGAAGTTGCATAACCTGGCAGTTCGGATCGTACTCAACATCGTTAAGTGAAACGACCTCACCGGCCTTAATGTCTCTGAGAACCTTCTTGTTAGCTGAGAAGTTAAGCGGAAGAAGATGCTTCTCAACAGAAGTCTTAGCCGGTACGGCATTTCCGTATACCCAGAAGCCACCCTCGCCGTCAAGTACAGTTCCCTTAGGAATATCGAACTTGGCAACTGCAACTACGTCAGATCTGAATGCATCTGCAACACCTGTAGCCTCATGACGTGTAGCAATCTGTGCAACTGTGATGTTAGTCTCGAGACCGATCATGTGGTACGGTCTGTACAGGCAGGTGAACTCTCCTGTAGGATCTGTATGCATACCATACTCCTTATAGCAATCCATCATGTATGGTGAATCACCGTGAAGAGTTACATAGATACCGAAACGAAGATCCTTGAATACCGGTCTTCCGTCTCTCTCCTCGGAAGCGATAACCTCAACCATTCCGCTGTGATCAAGGAGACCACCCTTGTCCTTCGGCTTAAGGATACGCGGAAGATCATCTGTACCTACCGGCGGGAAGTTAAGTCCGCCTTCAGGTGGAAGAAGCCCTGTAGCATTTGATACTGCTGCCATCTCTATAGCTGACTTTGTACCGTCAAGGAATGAGTTGAACATCTGAGCTCTCATATGGCTCTTCTCAGCATGCTCGGCTGTGATTCCGTAGTAACCCCAGATAGTATCCGGTGTTGACTGATGATATTCAGGCTGGAATCTTGTTCCCTTACCTGCACAAACAACCTCGAATCCGGCTGTTCTTGCCCAGTCAACCATGTCAACGATCTCTGCCGGCTGGTCGCCCCATGCCATCGAATAAACAACTCCGGCCTTTTTAGCTTCCTCTGCAAGTACGGCACCTGCAAGGATATCGCACTCAACATTTACATTTACAACGCTCTTGCCGTGAGCAAAAGCCTTAAGGCAGGTATCAACACCAAGCTCGGCATTACCTGTGCAGTCGATGATAATGTCAACATACGGTGACTCGAGAAGCTCATCACGGCTTGTGATAACTGTGGTCTTACCTGTTCTGTAAGCCTCTTCCATTGTCTTGGCGCTATACTGCTCCTTAGGCCACTTAGTTGTCTCAAGTGCCCAGTAAGCACGTGCGGGATCAAGCTCGCAAATTGCTACAAGATGGCATCCGATTACTTTACGTACCTGTGAAACATACATTGTACCGAACTTACCTGTTCCGATAATTCCGACTCTTGCAGGTTTTCCCTGTGCCTGAAGCTCAGCAAGCATCTGCTGATATCCCATAACATTTTCCTCCTTAAAAATATTGAAAATACTATTTTGATACAGATTTGATCTGTTTCATACTTTGTTATGTCCTGCCTCCCTTTGTTGGCGGCAGCTTAAATCTTTAATACTAAATTATTTCATTCCCGTTATATTCGGCAGGAACATACTTACCTGCGGAATATATGTAACTATAAGCAGTACGATAAGGAGCGATCCGATGATCGGAAGTACATCTCCTATCATGTCCTTGATGGTGATCTTGGAAATCGACGCTCCGGTAAAGAGGTTGACTCCTACAGGCGGTGTAACAAGACCTATCGCAAGGTTTACACACATTACGATACCGAATGCAGTTACATCGTATCCCATACGCTGAGCTATAGGATAAAGGATAGGAACCAGGATATAGAGTGCCGATACAGCGTCCATAACACATCCTGCAATGAGAAGGATAATATTTACTATAAGCAGGAAGATGTAGATATTTCCGCCTGTGATTGCCATCATCGCATCACTTGCCGTAATCGCAAGATTGTCTACGGTAATAACATAAGCAAACATTGTAGCTGCTATAATTACGTACATTACTACACCGGTCTGGCTTGCCGAGTTAACAATGAGATCTTTCATCTCCTGAAGTCTGATCCTGTGGTAGATGAATATACCGACGAAGAGACCGTATACCGCAGATACCGCAGCTGCCTCTGTAGGAGTGAAGATACCGCCGTAGATACCGCCGAGTATGATAACCGGCATCATGAGTCCCCAGAACGCATCCTTAAATGCTTTCCAACGCTCAGCACCGCTTGCCTTCGGAAGTGGCTTGAGGTTAGGATTGTTTCTTGAACAGATGATAGTACAAAGAACAAGAGCAATACCCATCATGATTCCCGGGATAATACCTGCCATGAAGAGCTTTCCTATAGAAGCACCGGATACACATCCGTATACAACGAAGGTAACTGACGGAGGAATGATAACTCCGATAGCTCCTGCAGCCGACATAAGCGCTGTAGCGTAGGTAAGTGAATATCCAGCCTCAACCATTGCAGGAATAAGGATGATACCTAGAGCCGCAACAGTTGCTGGACCGGATCCGGATATAGCTGCGAAAAAGCATGCAACGACTACAAGTACAACTGCAACACCGTTTCTGGTGTGACCTACACAAGCTTTGGCAAAAGTGATAAGCTTCTCTGAGATTCCTGCCTTTTCCATGATGTTTCCACCAAGTACAAAGAACGGAATGGCAAGAAGTGAGAATTTACTTGATGCCGTAAATGCCATAACCGGTATCTGACTGAGCGACACATCCGCAAAGTGCATTCCGATTATTCCGGCGATACCGAGTGCAACAGCAATCGGAACATTAAATATAAGAAGTAATGCAAATGATGCAAATAATATAGCTGAAACCATTGTTTTACTCCTTTCCGACTGCAGCCACATCGTGGCACTTAAGAACCGTATCTATAATGTATCTGAGTATCATTATTCCCGAACCTATCGGAATGGTAAGACCGTATATCCACTGAGGATACTGCATTGTGGTAGAAAGCTGTTTATGAATGAACTCCTGCTTTACCATACCGATACCGTAAACAAACATTATTACGAGAAAAATCAACGCAAGGATATTTCCGATAACAAGAATGATCTTCTGTGTCTTCTCCGGCAAAAAGCCTGTGAAGAAATCAAGTCCCAGATGAGCTCTGTTTCTCTGTCCTATCGAAGATCCCGCAAGTGAACAAAGAACGAATAAAACTGTTACAAACTCATCCGTAAATGCCAATGATGCATGCAACACAAAACGTGAAAATACATTTGCGAACGCCAGAGTGAGCATGATGACAAATGTCGCGACACTTATCCAATCTTCAACTGCCGACAATGTCTTATCCAAAGATTTCATTTTCACAAAATCCTTTCTGTATAAACTAAATTGCTGCTCTTAATTTATAAAAGAGGTTCCGACTCCCGCCATGTAAGCGGCGGGAGTTTACGGAAATCATTAATTATTCAATACCAAATGCTTTGCAAGCTTCCTCGCCATAAAGCTCTTTCATCTGTGTGTAGTATGCCTGAACCTCAGGTACTGCCTTGAAGGCTTCGATCTGCTCAGCTGTAAGCTCTGTGATCTCACATCCTGCTGTCTTGCATATCTCTATCTTATCAGCTTCGGAATCCTCAACATTCTTGTTTCCGAGTGCACATGCTTCCTCAGCCTCTTCAAGAAGAATAGTCTTAAGCTCATCATCAAAGCCGTCCCAGGTTGCCTTATTGAATACAAGTGCGAATGCACCGTAGCTGTAGTTCCACTCTGTGATGTACTTCTGAACCTCATAGAACTTATTAGTTGTTATAAGGTCAAAACCGTTCTCCTGTCCGTCAACAGTTCCCTGCTGAAGTGCTGTGAAAAGCTCCGAGAAGCTCATTGCAACAGGATCGCATCCGAGTGCCTTAAAGAAGTTCATGAATACATCTCCGCCCGGTACTCTGAGCTTAAGGTTCTTGATATCCTCCGGAGTAGCAACAGCTCTCTTAGAGTTTGTAAGCTGTCTGAAACCGTTGTGGATGAAACCTACTGTGTGAATTCCCTTTGCATCAAGTGCCTTTGTGATGTAAGCACCGCCTTCTCCCTGAAGTGCAGCTGCAGCATCTGCATATGAATCAAATGTCCATGGCAATGACAATGTAAGAAGTGTCTTATCAAGGTTAGCCATAACATCTACAGGCTCGAATGCACAATCGATAGCGCCGTTCTGAATGTTTTCAACACCCTTGGCCATATCTCCGCCTGAAAGCTGATCTGATGCATATACGCTTATTTCAACAGCTCCGCCCGTCTTGGCCTTGACACCGTCGGCAAAAGCCTTGGCAACTACTACCGCATTTGACTGTTCTCCAACTGTGGAAGACATCTTGAGCTTATAGCTCTTTCCTGTATATGTTGACTCTACAGCTTCTGTATCATTCGAGCTGTCTGCTGCGGCTGCAGTGGTTTCAGCTGTTCCGCTTCCGAGGCAGGCTGTGAGTGATGCCGCCATGGCAATTGCTAAGGTAACACTTACAAGCTTTTTAAAATTTGTCTTTTTCATGCTCTTCTCTCCTGATTAATTTTTTTGTTTTCATTTACCCTTTTGACTTTATCTGTCATTTCTGAAGACGCTGCTATCGTATAACTTATGGTTTCACTTTTCTCTCTGTTTACTGTAAATCAAATTTACATTTTTACTTTTTGGTGTTAATTTTGTGCATTTTATTTATAATATAATTACTGTTTTTGTTAGTTATTCAGTCTTGAAACGTCTATCATTTCTCGTTTTCTTTGGCATTTTCAAACAAAAGCTTCGTTGTATATCTTTTGGTCTACTGAATTCGTTTTTTATAGTGTACATTTTATTTACACTATGTAATTTGAATTTACACAGTGTTTTTGTAGAATGAATAATATATTTACTTTGGAGGGTATATTATGGCGCTTTCTAATAAGAAATCACCTAATAGTCAGCCGTATAGGATGCTTATACTGGCTCCTTATGACGGATTTGAGATAATGATAAATAAAGTAATAGCCGATAGGAAGGATATACTCGCCGATGTATATCAGGCTCCCGTAGATCATGTAGAAGCAGTTCTCAGCGGACTTAATCTTAATAAATATGAAGTAGTAATCTGTCGAGGAAGATCAAGTTATATAGCATCGCAGATAGTGGATCTTCCTGTAGTTACGGTAGAGTTTTCTCCTATGGATATATTAAGAGGATTAAGACTCGCTGCCACAAACCAAAAGAAGATGGCATTTGTAAGTTTCTTCAAGATGGAAGAAACAATCAGATTCCTTGCCAACTTTATGAATATTCCGGAATCTACATTTATAGTTCCTCCGGCACCTGAAAGCAACGAGGAAATGCAGCAGCTGATCCTTGATCTTCATATGGAATACGGAGTCGACCTATTTATAGGTGACGGTGCATGTATGAGAACAGCAAGACAGTATGGATTTGATTACATACTTATAACTTCCGGATCAGAGTGTATAGAAAGTGCTCTTTCTTCCGCCATAGAGATATGTGATATGGGCAGAGCTCTTGTAGCAAAGAATTCGTTTTACAGATCAGCTTTACTTAATACCGGATATCATTTTGCAATTTTTAAAGAAGATAAAGATCTATGTGATACAAATATCACCCGCAGCATTGCCGGCAATCAGGTGATTACCTCTATGAAATCGCATATTTCCGCGGTTTTGCGTCACGGTAGTATCAATTATATAGCCGAATCGGTGTCCGGCAATTTCAAGATCAAGGGAACATTATTTGAACAGGATAATATCAGATATGTACTCTTCATATGCTTTGAGGCATTTAAGATCAACAAGCATTTAAGCGGCTTTGTATCATATCGCGAGCCACCGGAGTTAAGCGAAGATCTGCGTTTGGTCAACAGTGTATCCTCACTCAGCAAATTACTGACAGAGACCATGAAACATGCTCCCGGATTAACCCCTGTTATCATCACAGGATCTCAAGGTTCCGGCAAAACAACCTTTGCAAGGTCAATATATCTGTCCGGTGCATATACTCAGAGTTCACTTGCTGAGATAGACTGCAAATCAATAAATAAGAAGAATCTTTCTTCTCTTATTTGCGACGACGTATCTCCGCTGTATGAAACCAATACAGTGCTTATACTCAAGAATCTCGACGCTATGCCTATAGAACTTCAGCAGGAATTTGCAGACAGCATAAGCGGAATGGAGTTTAAACGAAGAATCAAAATAATTGCAACTGTCAGCGGAAAATTAACCGAGCTTATACCGGCTAAGAAGCTCTCTTCGGATCTTGCCTATCTGATAAATGGACATACCGTAGACATCCCGCCGCTGCACAACAATATAGACCTCATCAGCTCCATAGCAAGAAGCTACTTAAATGAGCTTAATCAGACTCTTCCGGAGCAGCTTGCAGGCTTCGAGCCTGCCGCATTGGATAAGCTCGCCGCTTTCAATTGGAATTACGGTATTACACAGTTTAAGCTGACGATCAAGCGTCTAGCCTCAAACGCAAGCTCTGCTTTTATAACCGAGGCAGCTGTTGAAGCTGTGCTCAGTGAATATCAGGCAGCTCCGATTATCGAGAGCGTTTCCGACAACTGCATTGAGCTTAACGGAAGTCTGGAGGATATAACTCACAAAGTAATACTTAAGGTGCTCGATGAGGAGGATATGAACCAGTGCCGTGCCGCTAAGCGTCTCGGAATAAGCCGAATGACTGTATGGAAGCATTTAAATGAGAAAAAACCTTCTACCCCCCCCCGAATAAAGAATAGCATTAGCTCCCTTTTTGCTGTCTTTATAAGGAAACAGGGAGCCTGATCCTTAAGACCAAGACTCCCTGCCAAGTAAGAAGGCAACTTACTGTATCTATGAATTATAAATTCTTTAATACCTCAATAAATAATTTCCAGTATCTCTCAGTTGACGATATGCTGAGCCACTCTCCGGGCTTATGCAGATCCTTGCACTCAGGTCCGAGTGAGATCATATCGACCTTTCTGCCCATGTTCTTGCCGATCATTCCGCACTCAAGTCCGGTATGAAGTGCGATAGCCTTAGCCGGTCTGTCAAAGAGCTTCTCATAGTTTGTTACGAACAGATCTCTAAGATGGCTCTCAGACTGGTACGGCCACTCAAGGCAATCATACTCCTTGTAGCTTCTTCCGCCTGCACTTCTTGCAAGTCTGTCGATGTTTGTTACCATAGTGCTGTATACGCTCTCCAAGAAGCTTCGTGTACAGAAGCTAAAGAGTACCTTATCCTCTTCCGTAACAACGATTCCAAGGTTATTTGAGGACTCGACAACACCCTCAAGCTCAAGGCTCATACGCTGGATACCATTCTCGCAGAATACCCCCACATCAATAACATGATCCTTGGTTTCCTTTGTAAATACCTTGTCTATATCAGCATCTACACTCTCAAAGCTTACCTTTACATCGGCATCGCTTATCTTGTACTCTTCCTTATAGATAGCATCATACTTTGCCGCAAGCTCCTTGAACTCAGGCTCAAGCTCTGCAGGAAGCATTATTATCGCCTCTGCATCACGTGGGATGGCGTTGCATGCCGTTCCTCCGTTTACGCTTGCAAGCTCGTACTCTCCACACCTCTCAAGTGCATCAAGGAAACGGAAGAGGAGCTTATCGGCATTTCCTCTCTGTCTGTGGATATCCTCTCCGGAATGTCCTCCCTTAAGCTTCTCTACTGCTGCTCTGTATGCCTTATAGCCTGCCGACGGTGCCTTATGCTCTACAGGTATCTCCGCTGTTATGGTCGGTCCGCCCGCACTTCCTACTACGAATACCCCATCATCATCTGAATCTATATTGATTAAGTAGTCGCCCTTGAGCTGTGTAGCATCAAACTCCTCTGCACCCGTAAGTCCGAGTTCCTCATCTACAGTAAAGAGTCCTTCGATAGGAGGATGTGCTATATCATGAGAATCAAGCAAGGCCAAGGTAAGTGCCATGCCGATTCCGTCATCTCCTCCGAGTGTCGTATCCTTAGCTGTGATGATATCTCCCTCTACAACTATCTGTATCGGATCCTTAGTAAAGTCATGTGTGGATTCCGGTGTCTTCTCACACACCATATCCATGTGTGACTGGAAAATAACGCCCGGATGATCCTCATAGCCCGGTGTTCCCTCTTTGCGGATCAGTACGTTAAGCTTCTTATCCTGTACATAGTATAAGTTACGCTCCTTGGCAAACTCCACGAGCCAGTCGCTTATAGCCTTCTCATTTCCCGTCTCTCTCGGGATACGGCTGATCTCTTCAAAGAACTTGAATACCGACTTTGGCTCAATATCTATAGGAATCATTCGCTCCATGCTAAATCTCCTTAAATCTATTTATCAAAGGAACTTAAAGTCGGTTTGTCAAAACCGGTTTGTCACCGTCAGACAAGAAAGCTCTCCAACATTTCCCGTCACGATCATCCCGACTTTATTAGTTCCCATTAAAGTGTAATTTCTTATGTCGATCACATAAGAACTGTTGCAGCAGCAAGTACCACGATGGTAGCAAGTGCTATGAACAGCAGGAATTTACCTACAAACTTCATCCATACCGAATATGAAGTCTTTGTCATGGTAAGAACTCCCATAAGCAGTCCGCAGGTCGGTGCAACAAGCGACATCATTGCATTTGCAGCTGCATATGCGATAACAACGATCTCACGCTGAACATCTGCAAAGTCAGCCAACGGTGCCATGATACCCATGGACAGTGTTGCAAGTCCCGAGCTCGACGGAACGAAGAATGAAAGAACAAGATAGATAAGATAAGTTGCAACCGAGAAAATAACCGAAGAGGTATTTGTCAAAAGCTCCTCACCTGCATGAAGGATGGTATCTGTGATCATTGCATCATTCATGAGAACGGTAACACCACGTGATACACCGATGATAACAGCAACGCTGAGCATATCCTTTGCTCCGCCTATGAATGTATCAAGGAATTCCTCTTCACCCATCTTGGCGATAAATGCAACTATGATAGCTGCAACAAGGAATATTCCTGCAAGCTCACCGAACCACCAGCCCATGGTCGGGATAAAGGTAATGCCGAGATCCTCCCATGCAAGAACACCCCAGAGCATGATAAGGAAGGATGCTATAAATACTGTAATGATAAGCTTTCTCTTGAATGTGAACTCAGGAAGCGCATTCATGTTTGTATCTTTAAGGAAGAACTTACGGTTCTCCTCAGCCTGGCTGTAAACAAGTGACTTGCTCGGATCCTTACGAACCTTCTCAGCATAACGCATTGTGAAGAAGATTCCCGACGGAATATAAATAGCAAGAAGTATAAGTCTTATACCGATACCGTCACCCATTGAAATGCCGGCAAATCTACTTGCGATTGCAACCGCAAAAGGATTGGCGATGGAGCCCATAACACCCAAGGCTGCTCCCATCTTGATAACACTCAAACCAACAAGAGTGTCATAACCTGCAGCAATAAGTACCGGGATAAGTACAAGGAAGAACGGAAGTGTCTCCTCTTCTATTCCGAAGGCTGCACCCGCAAAGCTGAATACCAGCATAAGGATAGGAATAAGCAGCTTCTCACGTCCCTTAAGCTTGTTTATGATGCCGCCGATAGCCGCATCAAGAGCACCTGTTTTCATTACGACTGCCAGGAAGCCACCAATAACGAGTGTGTACAGGATAATATCTACGGAATCATAGAATCCGTTGATAGGTGCAAGTATTACATCACCGATTCCCTGCGGATTGGCAGCTATGTTATGGAAGGTACCTGCAATAGGCTCAAGCTTGGAAGCTGTAGGATCTACATAATCGTAAGCTCCTCCCGGCAAGATATGAGACATTATTGCAACGATAGCCATGATCGCAATTATGATCGTATACGATGATGGCATCTTGAAACTGTGTTTCTTTTTCTCTGTCATTGTTGTTCTCCTTGTAAATATCGTTACTGAGGTTATCCCCTATGCCGTTTATATAGCAATTAGTGTGCCAATTTTTAAAAATTGCATAGTAATTTTTAACAAATAATTGGAAATGTTGTAAATGCCTGTAGTTGATAATGCATACTCAGACTTGAAAGCGCCCCATTTTAAGGGATTTCAGAACTTTTTAACGAAAGCTTAACCCCGGTTTGAGATATTTATTATTTTTCAATAAAAGAATTACAAGAGTGATAAAATATCCATAAAAATCGACGGTGATAAAATATTAACAAGTCATTTTTGACTTGTTAATATTTTGATTATAAGTTATTTATGACTTGTTTCCAATTTTAAATCATAGTTTAAGTTGTTTTTAACTTATTGTTTACTGTTTTTATTGATTTTTTATATGTATTAGACAGATTGCAAGAGGTAAAATTGTATATTTTATACTAATTGGACTATGGTCGTCTTAGCGACTGCAAGCAGTCTCTTCTACAACCATAGTCCGATTTTTCTTTTATATATTATCGATTAAAGCCGGACTGCTGTCGTTGGAGCAGCGGCTTGCAACTGCGAAGACGACTATAGGACGCCCAAACGAAAATGAGCACAAAGCTTCGAAAGAAGCGGGTGCGAATTTTCGTAGGATTGCGAGAGTACGCAGTACGAAGCAATCCGTATTTAATCGATAAATAAGAAGAGGACGCAATTTCCTATGTAAACAAAGAGGCATCCTTGTGTTACAAGGATGCCAGCTCTATGATTGCATTTGCATATATTTCGGTCATCTTCATCAGATCATCTATATCGATAAACTCATTGACCCTGTGCCATGCCTGATTTCCTCCGGGGAATATCGCACCAAAGGCTGCTATATTAGGCATTACCTTGGAATAGCTTCCGCTTCCGCTCACCACAGGCTCAGTCTTGTCCTTGGTCACCTGACGATATGATCTTAACAGAGTCTCTATGAGGAAGTGTTCCTTCGGGAAGTACACAGGATCCCAGTAAGAACACTCATACTCAGTAAAGCCCTCGGATTCAAATATCTCCTTAAGTCTCTCCTTTGCTTCTACAAAATCACAGGTAATGGGATATCTTATATCCAATCTTATCCTTACCTCGGTTCCGTCATATTCCAGAATGCCCCAGTTCAGCGTAAGCTTGCCTGAGAAGCTGTCCTCATAATTTATGCCGAGACTCTCTCCGTACAGCTCAAAGCAGAGGTAGTTGTTAAGGAAGGTGATCAATCGTCTTGTATCCCCCTTACCGAAATGCAGCTTGTTCAAGAAGCTTATTACAGGGAATATGGCATTGATTCCCATTTCCAGTGCCATACTGTGTGTCTCCATACCGTAGGACTCTATGATCACACCGTCATCAACAAGTCTGACTGACATATTGTGTCTGTTTTCCCTCGAAAAAACCGATATGGCGTTGACTATCTCATCCTTTCTCTCTGTCTTAAGATAGGCTTCGCAATATCCCGGAACGGTGTTTTCTGATTTACCACTCTTCATATATACTATGCGTTCCTCGTCTCCCTGCTCGAACACACCTCTATATTCATTCATGGAGAGTCCCTTCTCTGCATAAACAACGGGGAACTGACCGTCAAGCGTAAATCCGGCTATAGGCGGCTTCTCAAGCTGAAGATAATGCTTTATATCTGTATAATAACGTTCCTCATCGGTACCGACTATGAGTCTCACCTTCTTGTTAAGCTTCTTCCCGCTGTCACGTACAGCCTTAAGAGCATATAAAGCGGCGATAAGAGGTCCCTTATTATCCATGGTTCCTCTTCCGTATATTTTATTATCGGCAATGCGTCCCTCAAACGGAGGAATGACCCACATATCTCCCGCATCCAGGATATCAACATGCGACAGTATGCCCACATACAGCTCACCCTCGCCATACTCGACATATCCGCAATAGCCGTCAAGCATCCTTACCTTAAAACCCATTTTGGCAGCAAGCTCAAGCACATATTTAAGCGCATTGTGCATATCGTATCCAAAGGGCATACCTGGTTCGGCAGCATTAGGCACGCTTGGAATACGTACAAGCTGCTGTACGTCTGAGATTATATTCTGCTTGTCGTTAAGTATCTGCTTTTTCAAAGTCATTGTATTCGGCTCCGGTTTCCCTTAAAATGTAAGTGTTCACAGCTGACAGTATTTTCATGCAAAAGCACAGATCACATTTGCATAAACGAATTCCATTGCATAAAAATGCATTTGGCGGATACGTCTCAGCCCGGAACAATTACTTAAACATACTGATTATAGTATAAGAAAGCAGATAATTCCGGTCAAGGAAATAATCATTGGTACAGCGTTTCGTTTGCATAAAACTCTGTCTCTGATCTACGTTTGCAATCTTCATTCATTGCACAGAGCGAATCTGCACTTATATATACGCATAAAAGGGGAAGCGTTTTGACAGAGGAATTTTTTTCTTTTGAAAATATAATAAACACTATGGGCTTCGGCATCTGTGTATACGACGCCTACGGTTTTATCAGATATTACAATCCTGCCTTCAGCAACGCTTATCTTGAGGGCTCGGACAAATACAAGGGACGACATTTTTCGGATATCCGAAACCGTGAATACAGACAGCTTACCTGCATGCCGCGTATGATGAAGGAAAGAGAAAAGATATTTATCCAGAAGCAGCTTGAAAACTACGGCAGCTTTTTCATTGACTGCTCTCCTTCCTTTGATGAAAACGGAAGTCTAAAATACATAGTTGAAACCATTGCCTCAGCCTTTAAGGCGCCCATACTTCCTCTTAAGGAGGGCAATTCCGATACTCAGGCAGTAGATATGTTTCTCTCCGATGTCAGGATGAAGAGTATACTTGAGACCATAACGAGAATATCCAACTTTGACTCAACCGTGCTTATAACAGGCGAATCCGGTACCGGAAAAAGCATGCTCGCAAGCTTCATTCATTCCAGGAGTAAGCGCGCCGGCAAGCCTTTTGTTACCATCAACTGTGCCGCCATTCCTGAAAACCTCATAGAATCGGAGCTCTTCGGATATGTTCCCGGAGCATTTACCGGAGCAAATCCCAAGGGTAAAAAGGGTCTTGTCGAGATTGCCGATACAGGTACGCTCTTTCTTGATGAGGTAGGTCTGCTTCCGCAGAATCTCCAGATCAAGTTCCTTGAACTCATTCAGGATAAGGTCTTTACACCCATAGGCGCGGTAAAGTCAAAGACTGTTGATATCCGCATAATCTCGGCAACCAATCTCAATCTCAAGAAACAGATAGCAGAAAAAAAATTCCGTGAGGATCTGTATTACAGACTGAGGGTCATTGAGTTCAATATGCCTTCGCTAAACGAGCGTCCCGATGCACTTGATCCGCTTATCGATTATTTCCTGTCTATGTATAACCGTAAGTATAACATAGCCAAGGAGCTGTCTTTTCAGGCTCGTGAGATGCTACATAAATATACCTACAAGGGAAATGTCCGCGAGCTGCAATATATAATCGAGCGTCTTATCGTAACCTCTGCCGGCAACGAGATCACGGCAGCCGATGTTCCCAATACGATAAGCTCTGAGATCAGCGATAGCTCAGATGTTATCGACACCACAGACTTTGATGCCGCAGTCAACGATTTCCAGAAGGAGCTGCTGCTTAAGTATTTTGCAAAGCACAGGAGCTCATACAAGGTCGCCGAAGCACTCGGAATGTCGCAGACCAAGGCATCGAGACTTATGCGTAAGTACGGCATCAGGTAAAACACCGGTCACTCATACAGACGACAGACTGCAAAAAGGTCTAAGAGCAAAGAAAGTAAATACAGCTAAAAACTATGTCAGAAGCGAAATTAAAAAATGATTACATATCCGTCGATACCGGCTCCGCCTGTTCTTACGGCGGCAGTCAGCTTTGGTTTGACAAAATGATACAAAAATGCGGCTGCAGTCTTATTGCGGCCGCAGATGTGATGCTGTATCTTCAAAGCCGACTTTTTTGTTCCGAAAAAACATTACATGTTTCAGAATCCGGCAAAAGTTCCGGCTCGGGAAGCATTATTTTAAAAAGCCCGAATACAAGAGATTTTATACCGGACAATAACACTTGGGATGATTTAGAAAAGCATAATTCCGTACATATTGATATCAAAGCCTACAAGAAATATATAAGGCGTATCAGCCCCGCATTTCCGTTCATACCCTACAGAGGCATCCCGGCTGTCATACTTACAGGCTCCTTAAATCTGTATATGCGTATACGAAAGCTTCCGTACAGAGCCGTCTTCGGAACAGCCGCTGCGAAGCTTAATGCTCTGTCTGCTATATCGCAGTCCGTGCAAAACAGAACGCATGCCGACAAGGATCGTATATCCGAGCAGTTACGAAACGGCGGTCATAACAATAAAAACAAGTTTCAACAACTGCTTAACTTAAAACTGCCTCCGGCGTTCTCTCGCTGCAACAAAAAGCAAGCTCTCTGCAATGCTATCACAGCTTCACTCTTGCAGGATCTTCCGGTGATACTTGGCATAGGGCCGGGAGTGCATCAGTGCCTGCTTCCCAAAGCAGAACGCGGCATAACTTTTTATTCCTATGACAAAAAGACCGATGCTTTCGCACCGGTCAAAAAGGTTCGTTCTCATTTTGTTGTTGTCACCGGGATCAAGGATGATCTCCTGACAGTATCAAGCTGGGGCTGTAAGTATTATATCTCACTCACGGAATATGCCCGTTACTCCAAACTTGATATGTTCGGACTGTTCTCCAATATAATATATCTTACTGAAGGAAGTCTCTGATCCTCTTGGATCTTACAGGATTACGAAGCTTACGGAGTGCCTTTGCCTCGATCTGACGAATACGCTCACGGGTAACGTTGAACTCCTTGCCGACCTCCTCAAGTGTACGTGGATGTCCGTCATCAAGACCGAATCTGAGCACTATTACCTGACGCTCTCTGTCCTTGAGATCCCCGAGAAGTGTATCTATATGCTCTCTAAGCATTACAGACTCGACATTCTGCTCCGGTGTCACAACATTGCTGTCTGCAACGAAATCGCCGAGGTTTGAATCGTCCTCTTCACCGATAGGTGTCTCAAGCGAAGCCGGCTCTCTTGCGATCTGCAATATCTCCTCTACCTTCTCCTCGGTCATACCGAGTGCCTTTGCAAGCTCACTTGTCTTAGGCTCATAGCCGAGATCGAGAGTAAGCTTTCTCTGCATCTTGGCTATCTTATTGATAGTCTCAACCATATGTACCGGTACTCTGATGGTACGTGCTCCGTCAGCAAGTGCACGTGTAACGGACTGTCTGATCCACCATGTAGCATAAGTTGAGAGCTTATAGCCCTTGGTATAATCAAACTTCTGAACTCCCTTCATAAGTCCGAGGTTGCCCTCCTGAACAAGGTCAAGGAAGCTCATTCCGCGTCCGGTATATCTCTTTGCGATACTTACAACAAGACGAAGGTTAGCCTCGATAAGTCTCTCCTTAGCCTTCTCGTCACCCTCAGCCTTACGTTTTGCAAGCTCAAGCTCTTCCTCTGCCGAAAGAAGCGGAACGGTACCGATCTCCTTGAGATACATTCTGACGGGATCATCCGTGCCGACACCCTCTAAGAGATCTATGGCATCAAGGTCTATATTGTCCTCGATATCCTTCTCATCAAACTTATCGTCATCGAAATCATCATCTCCCGTATCCACGAGAGTATCATCTATACTGTCGATCTTATCAAGATCTATATTGGCAAAATCCGTATCCGGGATAGCAATATCGTTATCATTATCCCTGTCGGCATTTACAAGGTCTATGCCCTTGGCTTCAAACATAGCATAAACATCATCCATCTGATCTGCGTTGTGATCAACATCCTTGAATGAATCAGCTATTTCCTCATAGCTAAGTGTATTATGATTGGCAGTCGCCTTATCGCTGAGTACCTTGATCTTTTCTAATAATTTTTCTTTTTCCAAACCGCCACTCCTTTACTTCGCCTATTGCTCATACTTTCGACCATGTATCAGCCCTTGACCCATATTGAGATCGCGCTGATCACGGTAAGTATAAACAGCAGCAGTCCCAAACAGGCATATATAACTCCTGCTGCCTTCTTTTTGGAATTTCTCTTATACGCCGCAAATAAAAACCAGCTGTTAAAAAAACTAAGCAGCGACGCAAGAAAGAAAATCAGCGGAAAAAGAAACATGTAACGGGCAGGACGCAAAATCGCAAAGCATGCCATAACCATGATCAGAATACCGATAATGATATGGGCCATGTCAATGATCGTACCGAGTTTTCTCGGTGAATAGCTGCCTCTTGTAGACATAGGAATCCCTTTCCAAACATTTGGTTATCAATTATAACACAAACTCAACAAAAATATCAAGATTTGTCTCAAAATATATATCTTATGCCGGCTTATGAGGTCGAAAGCATTCAAAAAGAAGCACTGATGCCTGCATCTAAGTGATCTTTTGAGGAATAGTACAAGCTCTATGCTGTATCAAAGCCCGGTCAACAGGCTCTGTCACATCCCCAGTCTTCTCTGCCTTGCAGCCTCGAAGCTTATGACCGAAGCGGCAACCGCAGCATTAAGCGACTCTGTGGCACCACACATAGGTATAAGTATATTTTGATCGGCACATCCGGAGAGTTCTTCACTTAAGCCATGTGCTTCGTTACCGATCATGATCGCAGATGCACCGCGGTAATCAACGCTTGCATAATCAACGGCTCCGTCAAGTCTTGCCGCGTATATGCGAACCGCTTCACCGCAGGTATATTCACCTGCCGCCAATGCTCCCGCAGCCTTGACTATATCATCTACCGCAACAAACGGAAGTCTTAAGAGTGCTCCCA
The DNA here is from genome assembly GCA_030540255.1 of Eubacteriales bacterium. Lineage (GTDB taxonomy): Bacteria > Bacillota > Clostridia > Lachnospirales > Lachnospiraceae > Avilachnospira. The sequence goes on from JAUNWP010000020.1 coordinate 19,091, forward strand.
TGGTAGAGCGCACGACCTTAGGTGAATACGCATCCACAGTCTCCTTATTCATGATGATGCCTGTTACTCCCGCAGCCTCTGCCATCCTTATGATGGTTCCGAGATTGCCGGGATCCTGAATAGTCTCAAGTATAAGTATAAGCGGAGCCTTGACACCATCCGTTATAGCTCCTATCCCTCTGGTCTTACGCTGTTTTGCCACCACAAGTATGCCCTGGGGCGATACGGTATCCGAGATCTGTTTCATCTCGGAATCCTGTATCAGCTCATAGGACACATTTTTAAGCAGCTCGGCGCAGTCTGCGGCATGCCCGGAGGCAAGAAAGCTCTTGGTGACATAGACATTTTCAACATCTGCAAGATCAAGCTCTCCTGCCATCTTCGGACCGTCTACGGTATAGAGTCCCGAGGAACGTCTTACCGCCGGTTTCTTCTGTAATTCAAGTATGAATTTTTTATTTCTGCCGTCCATAAATTCAGCTTATCAGCCTTTTCTGAAGGAAGCTCTCTTACGAAGAAGCGGATCAAGGATCTTCTTTCTGATACGGAGCGAATCAGGAGTAACCTCAAGGAGCTCATCTGTATCGATGAAGTCCATGCACTGCTCAAGTGACATAACTCTCGGCGGTGTAAGATGCAATGCATCATCAGATCCCGAAGCACGTGTATTTGTAAGCTTCTTTGTCTTGCAGACATTGATTTCCACATCCTCTGTCTTAGGTGACTGACCGATAACCATTCCGTTATATACCTTCTCGCCCGGCCCTATGAAGAGTACGCCTCTCTCCTGAGCATTGAAGAGTCCGTAGGTTACCGCAACACCTGTCTCGCAGGAAATGATGGAGCCTGTAGGTCTGTAGCTTAAGTCTCCCTTGTACGGAGCATATCCGTCAAATGCTGTATTCATGATACCCGAGCCCTTTGTATCTGTAAGGAACTCGTTTCTGTATCCAATAAGTCCTCTTGACGGTATAGAGAACTGAAGTCTTGTACTGTCTGCCCCTGTAGGTGCCATACCGATAAGCTCACCCTTTCTCTGGTTAAGCTTCTGGATAACAGCTCCGCTGTATTCCTCCGGAACGTCGATATATGCTATCTCCATCGGCTCTAACGGCTTACCGTTCTCGTCAGTCTTGTAGAGTACCTCTGCCTTGGATACCGCAAACTCGAAGCCCTCACGTCTCATATTCTCGATAAGTACCGAGAGGTGAAGCTCACCACGTCCGGAAACCTTGAAGCAGTCTGCATTTGCAGTCTCCTCAACACGAAGAGATACATCAGTGTTAAGCTCTCTGAAGAGTCTGTCTCTGATATGTCTTGAGGTAACAAACTTTCCTTCGGTACCTGCAAGCGGTGAATCATTTACCATGAAATACATGGCAATTGTAGGCTCTGAGATCTTCTGGAACGGAATAGCCTCGACCTTCTCAGGTGCGCATACGGTATCTCCGATATGGATCTCAGGAATACCGGAGATCGCAACGATAGAACCGATACCTGCTTCCTCAACCTCAACTCTTGCAAGTCCCTCGTACTCATAGAGCTTGGAAACCTTGGTGCGGATAAGCTTGTCGCTTGAGTGGTGGTTACAGATAACGACCTGCTGGTTGACCTTTATGCTGCCGTTTGAAACCTTACCGACACCGATACGTCCTACATACTCATTATAGTCAATAGTAGAAACGAGCATCTGAAGCGGCTCGTCCGGATCACCTGTCGGGCAAGGAATATGATCAATGATAGTATCAAGCAGCGGCTTCATGTCTGTACCCGGAACATCCGGATCCATGCTTGCGATACCGGCTCTTGCCGAAGCAAATACAAACGGACAGTCGATCTGTTCGTCATTTGCACCAAGATCAAGAAGAAGCTCAAGTACCTCATCAACCACCTCTCTCGGTCTTGCGCCCGGTCTGTCTATCTTATTGACACAAACCACAACAGGAAGCTCAAGCTCCATGGCACGTCCGAGAACGAACTTTGTCTGCGGCATAGGTCCTTCAAATGCATCAACAAGGAGTACGACTCCGTCTACCATCTTAAGTACTCGCTCAACCTCTCCTCCGAAATCGGCATGGCCGGGAGTATCTACGATATTGATCTTGTGATCAGCATAATTGATGGCTGTGTTCTTGGACAGGATGGTGATTCCTCTCTCACGCTCTATGGCATTGGAGTCCATTACACGCTCTGCAACTTCCTGATTCTCACGGAAAACGCCGCTCTGATGAAGCAGTGCGTCAACAAGTGTTGTCTTACCGTGATCGACGTGTGCGATGATTGCTACGTTTCTGATGTCTTCTCTCTTTGTAATCATATAGCCCTTCTGTATCTTAAAACTAAATATTGTTCTTTGTTCTCTGCAAATGTTTCCTTCGGCGGTTTATTCCGCCGGCCGGCTTAACTAAGCTTATCCCGACTTAGTAGCCTCTTGCCTCTATGGCTCTCTGCGCATAATTACTCTCCGGATGCTCTCCGACTATGCTGTCGAACAGGCTGTTAGCCTCAGCCACACGTCCGTCTGACTGATAGAGTCTCGCAAGCAGGTACATGGCCTCCGGATCATCGGCCTTGATCGTGAGTGCGAGCTTATAGTAATACTCCGCTCTCTCCTTGCTGCCGCCGTTCCAGCTCTCCGTACCCTTTTCCACTATGGAGTTGAATGCATCATTCATCATGATACGGTCCACAGACTGCAGCTGACTAAGGAGCGGTTCGGAAGTAACCAGTGAACGATCTATAGAGGTATATTCCGCTACGGCCTCCTCTATATTTCCGGCATTGTAATCCGAGGCAATGCTGTTAAGCTTCTCATACATATCCGTAAATGCGGCATTTTCAGCCTCATATGCATCAAGCTTTTGCTTGACATCATTATATTGGATATTAAGTGAATCATAGTTGGAATTAAGCTCCGTATATCTGGCATTGACCTCGCTGAGCTCGGCACTGTTTTCGGCAACAGCCTTGTTCAGATCGTCATTATAGCCGCGTCTTATAGTCGGCAGCACCAGTATATAGAAGCACAGTATGCCGAGCAGCACGCCTATAGTTATATGCAGCACTATCCTGTCTGTACCTACATTGCCGCTTTGCTTGGGAATGATAACATCTCCGTCCTCAAGCTCTCTGTGGGAAAATGCATTCTTAAGCTTGGCTTTTTCTATATCCGCCTTGCCCGTGGAACGCTTGACCTCCTCCATCAGTACACTCGCCTGCGGATTGTTGTGATCTATACGCAGTACCTCAAGCAGTCCGCGTCCGGCCTTGATATAATCACCGGACTGCATATAGAGCACGGCAAGCAGAAGCTGCGCCTTGACGAAATTAGGCTTTTTCTTGGTAATATCCCTAAGCTCTATAACGGCGAAATCCTCTCCGTCATGCTGCGCTATGTAGAGTGCCTGATTGAAGCGCTTGACAAGATCCGAATCCTGCTCTATTACAACAGCCTTACGCTGTATCTCATCCAGAAAATGATCTGCCCTGTTATTGACCGGATCCGGATCAAAATTATAGCTTATGATCCACTGAACCAGAGCATCCGCAGTCTCTCCCATCTCGTAAAAGATGAGTCCCAGCAGATTACGCGCATCCGTACAGGTCTTGTCATAATGAAGCGCTTCTTTAAGATAGACGGCAGCACCGCTCAAATCGTTGAGCTGCGCCCTCTCAAGCCCGACATTATAGTATGCATTTGCAATTTTTCTAAAGCTCGTCTTAACCTTCATTCACATAACCATCGTCGGCATTGCCATGTACAGTCTCAGGAGGCACCTCGTAGCTCTTCTCTGCTGCCGGAGAAACCACATTTTTCACAAGCTGCATCATCAGATCGTTCATATCCGTAAGATTCATGCCTGCTATAGCATCCTCGATATTGTCCACATCAAGCGACGGCTTGAAGTGCTTTATTTCTTCCTGATAATTGATCATATAATTACCCGTCGGATCCGCTTTTACTCAGAATTTTAAGCAAAAGCGGATATATAAAAATGATTTGTAGGCTCAAGCTGCGGCATTCCTTCCGGAAAATGCAAGCATAACAGACTGCACAGCGTCCTTCCTTCCGGAAACCGCAGACACAACAGACTGCACAGGCTGTCAGTATATCACCGGACTGCTTCCGTCTGCGTACAACAGCTCTCTTACTCTCTCCGGAATAAGCCTTCCGTTGCTAAGCTCTGTAAGCTTGGCGTTAAAGTCAGCCTCCGCATCAAGTCTCACAAGATAAGTAAGCGTGCAGTCCGCACCGTACTCCTCATTCAAGCTATGAATGCCTAAGTTTGCGGCAAGACGCTTGACCTTCTCCGCAAGAGAATAGTCACAGCTAAGCCTTAGCTCGACTCCGTTTGTAAGCTCGCTTATCTCCGAGTCTGCAAGTCCCTCCTTAAGTGAATCGGAATAGGCTCTCACAAGCCCTCCCGTTCCGAGCAGAGTACCTCCGAAATATCTTGTAACCACAGCGCAGACATCATAGAGATCCGCACCCTTAAGTATCTCCAGCATAGGCTTGCCGGCAGTTCCCTGAGGCTCTCCGTCATCACCCGAACGCTCAAATACATTATCGGGATCACCTATACGCATCGCAAAGCAATTATGCCTCGCATCATAATGCTTCTTGCGTATCTCCTCGATAAAGGCACGAGCCTCATCCTCACTTCTTACTGTCCTTAATGCACACAGAAAATGTGATTTCCTGACCTCCACATCGGAGCTTCCCGGAAGCGTTATTATATTGTGCTTTTTCTCATTTGCCATATTCCGTTCTACTCCTAAGTGTCTATGTTTCGGTATGCCTATTCATGCGCAGAGCATCTACTGTCCGCAGCAATTTTCAAGGCAGCTCAGCCGAAAACGCACAGCCTCATACACAGCTAAAGTATCAGCTTTAAAAGGCTGTGAGTTTCAAAGCCCTGCTTTATCTGTAAGTATAGGTATATAATAAGCTGTACACTTTATTTTTACAGACAGCTTCCGGCTCATCAGAAGCCTGCCGGCTCCTTGATCTCGCCCGTGATAACCATGGAGATAACCTCAAGCACAGGTCCCTCTCCCTCATATTCCGGACGATCCTGTACAGAGAACTTAGCCTTAAGGTGTACCCATTCGCCGTTCTTGTACTTGTCGATATCCTTATAATGAGCGAGATATCCGAGGAAAGCCATATCATTTTCACAGCAGGTCATAGACATACGTCCCGGCACGAACATGCCCTTGTCAAACTTAGGCGATCTCATGATCCTTGCCGTAAAATCAACAGTCTTGCCAACATATCTGTCCGGATAATCTCTCGCATCAAGATACCAGGTTCCGTAATGCTCAGGCTTGATGATGACCTCATCTCCCTTAACATCATACGGAAGCTCCTCATCCAGAGTCTCAAGCTCGATCTCGCCGTATTTATTCTCCATGACAAGGAGAGACCCCTGCTGCATCATAGGTCTTAACTGTCTCTTAAATCCAAGCAGCTCCTCATGCGTCTTGTCGTCACAGCGGTTAACTATGCAAAGCTCTGTATTCCTAAGCATAGGGCCCATAAGAGCCTTCATGTTGCCAAGATATGCACCGAGAGTAGTTCCGTCCATTACTGTTATCTGCTGATACAGCACCCAGTCGTCAGGGAAATCTATCTCGCCCGGATCTCCCCACATACCGTTATACTCAATAATAACTCTCTCGCAGCGATTCTTCTTAAGCTGCTCGGCAAGAAATTCCTTAGTAAGCTGCTCCTTGTCATCAACTGTCACCATAAAGGTCTTCTCACGTCCGAGGAGCTTGGAGTCATACTCGACCTCGCCCTCCTCGCAGACTATAAGCAGAGTATTGCCCTCAATATGGAAATACTCCTCGCCTATGGTATAAACGATAAAGGCAGTCTTGCCCGACTCAAGAAATCCGTTTACGAGAAATACAGGTATCTCATCGATCTTAATTTCATCAACCATATAAATGTTTCCTTTATTCAGATCCTCTGATGAATATCAGTCTCTTGTATAAATATCAATTCTCTTAGAAGAACAGAGCCTTAAGCTCATCCTCGTTAAGCTTGCTTCCTATCACGCATACCTTACCTGTGTAATCAGGATCACCGTTTCTGATCTCGTACTCACCCGGAACCATATCGAAATAATACCAGGTATCGGCATCCGAAGCCTTGATCATGCCCTTTGATCTGAGTATGGCAACATCCTCATCCTCTGAAAGCTTATTCAGGATGCTCTCAAGCTTATCCTTGGAAACAGGCGGTACATTGGTCCAGCCGAAGGACTCAAATACCTCATCCGCATCATGTCCGTGATGATGGTGATGATGTCCCTCATGCTCGTCATGATGATGACCGCAGCAGCAATGATGCTCATGCTCCTCATCTTCATGCTCATGATGGTGCTCATGCTCATGCTCTTCGTCTTCATGCTCGTGGTCATGATGGCAATGTTCATGATCGTCATCGTCATCATCATCTTCGTGGTCGTGGTGACAGCAATGATGCTCGTGCTCCTCGTCATCATCCTCGTGGTCGTGGTGACAGCAATGATGCTCATGCTCCTCATCTTCATCATGGTGATGATGTCCGCAGCAATGTCCGTCATGGTGATGATGAGCCATATGCTCCTCTTCACTCTCTCCGTCCGGCTCGTTAAGAGCCTCCTTGCGCATCTCCTCAAGCATATCGTCACGCTTTTCGATGATCTCAAGCAGTCTTTCTCCCTTAAGCTCGCTTACAGGAGTTGTGATGATCTCAGCCTGAGGGTTAAGTCCTCTGATAAGCTCAACATCCTTATCGATAACAGCCTGATCGGCTATATCTGTTCTGCTGAGTACGACCGTACCCGCATACTGAACCTGATTGTTGAAGAACTCACCGAAGTTCTTCATGTACATCTTGCACTTCTTGGCATCTACCACTGTAACGGCAGAGTTAAGCACTACATCAAGATGAGCCGAAGCATCTGTTACAGCCTTCATGATATCAGAGAGCTTGCCCACTCCCGAAGGCTCTATGATAACACGCTCAGGTGTAAAGGTCTCTATAACCTCCTTAAGTGCCTTCTCGAAATCACCTACAAGAGAACAGCAGATACAGCCCTGTGACATTTCCTTGATCTCAATGCCGGCATCCTTAAGGAATCCGCCGTCAATGGCGATCTCACCGAATTCATTTTCGATAAGTACGACCTTCTCATTCTTAAGGACTTCGCCTACAAGCTTCTTGATGAAGGTAGTCTTACCTGCTCCCAAAAATCCCGATATGACATCTATCTTAGTCATATATA
>JAUNWP010000020.1:26467-32918 GCA_030540255.1 Eubacteriales bacterium
GTAGTCTTACCTGCTCCCAAAAATCCCGATATGACATCTATCTTAGTCATATATAATCACTTCCTTATCTATTGCAAACATTTACTCTTATAAAAATCTGTCTTATATCGATAATCACCTATCATGCCTCAAAAGCCTGTCCGCTGCGACAGCGAAGCTTAAACTCACAGCTTCTTTAAGGCACGTATGCCGAGCGTCTGCAGCTTGGCATATTCGGGGCATTCTCAGCACCCGCATGCCTCCTTGCATACGCTCGGCTATAAATCAATAATTACTTCTTTTCAACACCGATCTCGGCTTCCTCACCATTGATATCCCAGGTCTTGGTATATCCGTGCGGTGCACCGAATTCGATCTCGTCGGCCATGCAGTCGTGAAGGATAACATCCTTATACTGCTCTGCCGCTGCCTCAAGCTTGCCGGAGGTCTTGATGCTGATCACGATATGATCCATTACCTCAAAGCCTGCTTCCTTACGCATAGTCTGTACCTTGGAGATGATCTCACGCATAAGTCCTTCGGCTACAAGCTCTTCGCTTAAGTTTGTATCAAGAACGACTGTAGTATGAGCATCCTCCTCCGTTACAAAGCCACCCTTCTTTGACGAATCGATAAGCAGATCATCCCTGGTAAGCTCAATGGCTGTTCCGTCAGGAGCATTAAACTTAAGAGCACCCTCGCTGTTAAGAGTATCCATAGCTGCAGAGCCGTCGATATCGCTTAAATACTGTCTGATGAAGCCTAAGTTCTTGCCATACTTAGGTCCTACAGTCTTAAGCTGCGGCTTAAAGGTGTAAGCCGTGAACTCTCTCAAGTCATCCTTAAACTCAACAGTCTTCAAGTTGAGCTCGTCCTTAAGTATATCCTTGTAATAGTCTCCGAGAACCATATCCGAACGAACGAACATGCCTGCGATAGGCTGACGGTTCTTAAGTCCTGAAGCATTTCTTGCCGCACGTCCGAGGATAACTATACTGAGCACCTCGTCCATGGACTTCTCAAGCGTAGTATCAACACGTGACTCATCATATACCGGGAAGTCGCACAGATGTATCGACTCCTTGGCAGTCTTATCCACTGAGCAAACCATGTTGCGGTAGATATTATCTGTCATGAACGGTATGAAAGGAGCTGCGCAAAGCACGGTATTAAGCAAAGCGGTATAGAGTGTCATATAGGCATCTATCTTGTCCTGCTCCATGCCCTTTCTCCAGAAACGCTCACGTGAACGTCTTACATACCAGTTGGAGAGATCGTCTACAAAGTCCTCAAGAGCCGCACAAGCCTCAGGTATCTTGTAAGCAGACATATTGCTGTCAACGGCCTTGATCATAGTGTTCATCTTTGAAAGTATCCATCTGTCCATAACAGAGAGACCTTCCTTGCGAAGCTCGTACTTTGTAGGATCGAAGTTATCTATATTTGCATAGAGAATGTAGAATGCATAAGTATTCCACAAAGTCCCGAGGAACTTTCTCTGTCCTTCAACCACTGCCTTGCCGTAGAAACGGTTAGGAAGCCACGGAGCCGAGTTGGTATAGAAATACCATCTGATAGCATCCGCACCGTAGGTATTAAGTGCATCTACAGGATCTACCGCATTGCCCTTAGACTTTGACATCTTCTGTCCGTTCTCATCCTGAACATGACCGAGGACGATAACATTTTCATAAGGAGCCTTATTAAAGAGCAATGTAGACTCTGCAAGCAGTGAATAGAACCATCCGCGGGTCTGATCGACTGCCTCAGAGATAAACTGTGCCGGGAACTCCTTGTGGAAGAGCTCCTGATTCTCAAACGGATAATGATGCTGTGCGAAAGGCATTGCACCCGAATCAAACCAGCAGTCGATAACGTCTGTAACTCTGGTCATCTCCTTGCCGCACTCAGGGCACTTAAGCTTAACTCTGTCGATATAAGGACGATGCAGCTCTATGCCGCCCTTCTCGCTCCAGCCCTTATCTCCTGCTGCCTTAAGCTCTGCAAGCACCTCATCATAGTTGGTGCTCTCTTCCTTAAGCTGCTTACGGCTTCCGACACACTCTCTGTGTCCGCATTCACACTCCCAGATCGGAAGCGGAGTACCCCAGTAACGGTTACGTGAGAGCGCCCAGTCCTGAACGTTCGCTATCCACTCACCGAAACGACCCTTACCGATAGTCTCAGGTATCCAGTTGATAGTTGCATTATTACGTACAAGATCATCCTTAACCTTGCTCATAGCGATGTACCAAGACTCTCTTGCATAATAGATAAGCGGAGTATTACATCTCCAGCAGTGCGGATAGCTATGCTCGAATACAGGCGCATCAAAGAGCAGGCCTCTCTCCTCAAGGTTCTTGAGGATCATAGGATCTGCCTTCTTGACAAATACACCCTTCCACTCACTCTCGTCGGTCATGTTGCCCTTACCGTCAACAAGCTGTACGAAAGGAAGATCATACTTTCTGCCGACCTTGGCATCATCCTCACCGAAGGCAGGAGCAATATGTACGACTCCGGTACCGTCACTCATGGTAACGTAATCATCACATACTACAAAATGAGCCTTCTTATGCTGCTTCTCTGCGAGCTTGGCAGCAGTCTCAAAGAGCGGTACATATTCCTTGTACTCAAGGTCTGTACCCTTCATGGTCTCAAGTATCTCGATATTCTCACCAAGCTTTGACTTAAGAGCATCTGCAAGATAATAAACCCTGCCGTCCTCAGCCTTGCACTTGATATAGGTCTCCTCCGGGTTTACGCAGAGCGCAACGTTGGAAGGAAGTGTCCAAGGTGTTGTTGTCCATGCAAGGATATATGCATCCTCGTCTACGCATTTAAAGCGAACGATAGCAGAACGCTCCTTGACATCCTTATAACCCTGAGCAACCTCGTGCGAAGAAAGCGGAGTTCCGCAGCGCGGGCAATAAGGAACTACCTTGAAGCCCTTATACAAAAGTCCCTTGTCCCAGATCTCCTTGAGAGCCCAGAACTCAGACTCGATATAATCATCATAATATGTAACGTAAGGATGCTCCATATCTGCCCAGAAGCCTACTGTAAATGAGAAATCCTCCCACATAGACTTATACTTCCAGACATTCTCCTTACAAAGCTCAACGAAGGGAGCGATACCGTAGGACTCTATCTGCTCCTTACCGTTAATGCCTATCTGCTTCTCGACTTCAAGCTCTACCGGAAGACCGTGTGTATCCCAGCCTGCCTTACGCGGAACCATCTTACCCTTCATAGTCTGATAACGCGGAATCAGGTCCTTGATGCAGCGTGTAAGCACATGTCCGATATGCGGCTTACCGTTGGCAGTCGGCGGTCCGTCATAGAAAACATAACTCGGATCACCCTCATGCTCTTTGATTGACTTCTCGAAGATGTCATTGTCCTTCCAGAACTGTTCTACTTCTTTCTCTCTGCCGACAAAGTCCATAGACGTGTCGACCTTCTTGTACATCGCCATTTCATTCCTCCTCTGATAATGGTGTGAATATATTTGAACGAGTCAGTAAGCCATAGGACCATCCCCTTTAAAATACGGATACGGTCTTATGGCTTGTGACTTTGTTTTCATATATAGCCTCTGCCCGTACATTGACGAACAAAGCTTAAAGTCAAATTAGTTAAACTGCCTAACAATATAGCAGAATTTTAGTCATTATGCAAGAAACTACGGGCAGACTCATAGGCTCTGAGGTCTCATTTTTTCTAATGGCTAAGAATAATGCCATTTATGTCGGGCTGCTGCATGATTTCCTGCGGAAAACACCGCATAGCCTTCTGCTGCAAGGCATATATTTAAATTCCATATGCACGCTTATATGTGCAGTCATCTGTCCCGCATCAGCTTCTGTGCGTCCTCTCGCTCAATATCATGCTCTGCGCAGTATAACTTCACAGATTCCGTCAACATCCTCAAGCGCAAGATCACTGTATAAAGGAAGGGTCAGCACACTCTCGGATATCTTAAGTGCAACAGGAGTATCCTTAGGATCAAAATGTCCCTCATAGCACTCAAAAGCACTCGTAAGCGGATAAAAATACTTTCTTGCATGTATGCCCTCTGCAAGTAGTCTGTCATAAACTCTGTCTCTTGACTCTCCGAAGACCTCCGGATCAAATACCACAGGGAAATATGCATAGTTCTTCTTAACAAACGGCTGAGTAACAGGAAGCTTAAGTCCCGGTACACCGTCCAGGCGTTCCATGTAGCGCTCATACACTATCTTACGCTTTGCTATCTCGGCATCCACATGACGCAGGTTACAGATACCCATGGCAGCCGCAAATTCATTCATCTTGGCATTGCCGCCAACAGTCTTGACATGCAATTCATCAACTATGCCAAAGTTCTTGACAAAATAAAGCTCGTCACGAAGTGCCTCGTTATTAAAGCATACCGCACCGCCCTCGATGGTATTAAACACCTTGGTTGCATGGAAGCTAAGCATGGAGGCATCTCCGAAGTTCGCCACTCCGTTATCCTTATACTTTACCCCGAAGCAATGTGCAGCATCATATATAAGCTTAAGTCCGTATCTGTCCGCAATATCACGAAGTTTTTCCACCTCACAGACATTTCCGTAAACATGCACAGGAACTATGGCCGAGGTCTTATCCGTGATAAGACTCTCTATCTTGTCAGCATCTATGGTATAGTCATCCTCTCTTATATCACAAAATACCGGAGTAAGACCGTTTCTTACTATAGCATGAGTGGTCGAAGCAAAGGTAAACGGCGTGGTAATGACCTCTCCCTCAAGCTTCATGACCTGCAGCAGCATCTCAAGCGCCATATGTCCGTTCGTAAAAAGCTGCAGCCCCGGCACGCCGAGATACGCCTTAAGCTCCCGCTCAAGCTCCTGATGCTTTACGCCCATATTGGTGAGCCAATGCGTATCCCACAGCTCCCTTATCTCATCTATATACTCGTCAAAGTCAGGCATTGACGATCTTGTAACAAGTATGTTTTTGTTCATTTTGCTCTTTCAACACTAATAATAAATTACTTCCTGAATCCAAGCTCCCTGCACTTATCAAGTGCGGCTGCGATAACCTGATCCATGTCATAATACTTATACTCTCCGAGGCGGCCTCCGAATATTACTTCGGACTCCGCATCGGCAAGCTTCCTGTACTCTTTGTACAGCTTACCGTTCTTATCGTCATTTACCGGATAATAAGGCTCATCTCCCGGCTTCCACTCAGAGCTGTACTCACGGCTGATAACGGTCTTAGGCAGCTCATTGCCGGCCTCATCCTTACCGAACTCAAACCACTTATGCTCTATGATACGAGTCCACGGAGTCTCTCTGTCTGTATAGTTCACTGCCGCATTTCCCTGGAAATTAGGCTTATCGAGCACTTCATTTTCAAAACGAACAGAACGATACTCAAGATTGCCAAGCTTATAATCAAAATATGCATCGATCGCACCCGTATAGATCACCTTGTCAGCCATGGCATCATACTCCGCCTTGTGCTCAAGATAATCCACGCCGAGACGCAGCTCTATGCCGTCAAGCATATTTGCGACCATCTTGGTATATCCGCCGACAGGGATTCCCTGATAAAGCGCATTAAAGTAATTGTTATCAAAGGTAAGTCTCACCGGAAGTCTCTTGATTATGAACGACGGAAGCTCCTTACAGTCACGTCCCCACTGCTTCTCCGTGTAGCCTTTGATGAGTTTTTCGTAAATGTCTTGTCCGACGAGCGATATAGCCTGCTCCTCAAGATTAGCAGGCTCAAACGGTGCATCTTTCGCAAGTCCGCGCTCTGCCTGCTTCTTCGCAATATACTCCCGCTTCTGCTCCTCGATCTTAGCCGCAGCCTCCTCCGGAGTAAGCACGCCCCACATCTTGTTAAAGGTATACATATTGAAAGGAAGCGAATAAAGCTCTCCCTTGTAATTTGCAACAGGAGAATTGGTAAAACGGTTGAACACGGCAAAGCTGTTGACATAATCCCATACCTCCTTGTTATTGGTATGGAAGATATGCGCACCGTACTTATGCACATTTATGCCCTCTACCTTCTCCGTATACACATTGCCCGCTATATTATCTCTCTTATCTATGACAAGCACAGACTTGCCTGCTGCCTTAGCCTCATGTGCAAGCACCGCACCGTAAAGACCCGATCCTACTATAAGATAATCGTACATGATTGGTTCCTCTCTATTGTTACAGCTTTTTGAAATTACTCATCAAAAATTGTCGTAGTAATTTCAATTTTTACTTAATCAGTCTCGTTATTTTGTACCTATAGTATTTCCCAGTGACCACCTCTATCGCCACCAACTCGTTTTATAACGCTGTCCTGTTTAAGATTTCTAATCTGATACTCTATTCCACCTTGAGATAAACCTAATGATTCACGCATTTCTTTCTGCGTAATATAAGGATTATTTCTAAGTAATTCTATTATTTTCTCCTTAGTTTCTCCTTGGTTTTTC
>JAUNWP010000083.1 GCA_030540255.1 Eubacteriales bacterium
AAATAAAGGAGCTGTCAAACGACAACCCCTTTATATAATATTATCAAAAAACTCGATTAATTAGTTTGTATTATTTCAGAGCCTGATATGTATACCATGCTTTTTTCTTACTCTTCGGTGTCTCATCACGTCCTGCAGATTCATCACGTGTCCACAGACCGAAGGCACCGCCTGCGGCGAGCTGCGATGCAGCATCTACCTGACGACTCAGGTAAAATCCGTCAACATACGGATTAGCCTTGGCAATGTTGTAAGCTTCGGCAATTGCAGCTGCCTGACGCTCCTCACCGTTGTCACAGGCTGAGGTGAAGCCCTGTTCGGTCAGAATGACACGTCTTACATTACCGGATGGCGTCAGCATGTCACTTCTCTGCAGATAGTCTGTAAGAACATGCAAGTTCTTCATATTGATGTTTGGTGTTGTATTCGGATCTTCGCTTATACCGTCATCATCCATGAATTCGGGTTTGGTAAAGAAATGAACCGGATATGCATGCCAGGCTATGCCGTAGTCAGTGTCCTTAAGGAGAGCGTTGAGCTTAGGAAGATAGTCACTGACGGTATATTTAAGAGGATTTCCGTCGTCCGCCTTCCATCTCATGTCAAAAGGTATATATACTCTTGCTTCGGGATTTGCTGATTTTATCTCTTCATAAAATATACGGAAAGCCTTGGCATAGCTTGCAGCATGTGCATCAATATCGGCAATGCCGCTGTAATCCCATACGGCACCGTCGTTGACTTCATTTCCTATAACCCAATTGGATACTGTATCGGCATAAAAGGATGCAACTTCTTTCGCATAGTTTCTTACGGCCTGTTCGCCCTCTGCAGTGTCAGCATTGAAAGCATAATAGCCTACACCGGATACAGGTGAGCTTACCGGTAGCATGGCTTTGTTGCCGGAATCTGCGCTGTTAAGCAATATCATGGTAAGAGTTATGTTATTGTTACGACATTTACTTGCAAGAGGCGCAAAAGAATCAATATACTGGGCAGAGCTCAGATTACAAACTACCTGGTCAACTCCGAGTGCCTGTATATCATCGAACATGCTCTGCTGAGAGATAAGAAGGCCTTTTTTGCTTGCCGGCTGCTGATAAAATGCAAAGGAGTCAACAGTCAGACCGGATATGCAGCAAAAAGCAATTAAAGCTGCGGCTGTGCGGTGCCTATATCTTTTATTAATGCCAAAATGTGTATGTTTGAATTTTTTTGCGACATCTATAATCTTCATATCTAAATACCTCCTATCTGTCGATTTAGTTAAAGATCATCAGATAAATCTTAAGCTAAATATAGTTTTAATAGTGAACAGACGTCAAGATGAATATTTGGAAATTCTTAAAATACGTAATCGGGAAATGAAAGGCAATCCGGAGATGTGAGAATGTCGGGTTTAAATTCATTTTTTTCAATATACGTCTTTACAATAAAACTTTAGTATGCTAATATACTGCCATGCTAATAAATGCATCGCATATGAAAGCGGGAGAATAAAAAAGTTTAAGGAGAATGACATTATGAAGAAAACAATGTTTGCACTTATATCGGCAGCTGCTTTGGCTGCATTTACACTTACAGCCTGCGGATCAAGTGAGCCTGCAGCTACCTCAGCAGCCGAGACTGAGACAGAGGCTGCATCAGAAGAGTCATCGGAGGCAGAAAGCACAGCCGATGCTTCAGAGAGTGACATGGACTATGTCAAGGGTAAGGGAACACTTGTAGTAGGTATCACAGACTTTGAGCCTATGGATTACAAGGATGCCAACGGCAACTGGATCGGCTTTGATGCAGATATGGCTACAGCATTTGCAGAGAGCATAGGAGTTAAGCCGGAGTTTGTAGAGATCGACTGGGACAACAAGATACTTGAGCTTGACGGCAAGACTGTTGACTGCCTGTGGAACGGAATGACACTTACCGATGAGGTTAAGAGCGCAATGTCTACATCTAATGCATACTGCAACAATGCACAGGTCGTTATCGTTAAATCTGATGTTGCCGACAAGTATCAGGATGAGGAGAGCCTTAAGGATCTCACATTTGCAGTAGAGGCAGGAAGTGCAGGAGAGGCACAGGCAGAGGCACTCGGACTTGAGTACACACCGGTTAAGGCACAGTCAGACGCTCTTATGGAGGTTGCTGCAGGTACTTCTGATGCTGCAATTATCGATTCTCTCATGGCAGCTGCTATGGTTGGTGAGGGAACAGGATATGCTGATCTTACATATACTATCGGACTTAATTCAGAAGAGTACGGTGTCGGCTTCAGAAAGGGCTCAGATCTTACAGATACACTTAATGAGTTCTTTAAGACAAGCTATGATGACGGTTCGATGCTTGAGTGTGCAGAGTCATACGGTGTACAGGCCGCTATAGTAGAACAGTAAAATATTTTATCCAGATATAGATTAGGATCTTTGATCTGAAAAATTTATTAGGATACTTTTGCATCATATGGTACAATGATCGTCGGTCGGGATGACTGTGTATGCCGGATGAGGATATACTTCTTCATCCGGCATAAGTATGATTATAGGGTCGGAAATGCATTGATAAGAAAGCTTTCAATATTGTGTCTGCTTAAGATGTTTTCCGCCTGATTGGTTTGAGAGGTTTGAGATGGCACTTATTTTGGAACAAATGCCCATAGTAATATCGTCACTTAATGTAGGCTTTTTGCAGACACTTAAGCTGTTCTTTGTGACACTTATAGGAGCGGCTCCGTTAGGACTTGTTATAGCCTTTGGATCTATGTCATCATTCAAACCATTAAGCTGGTTGTGTAAGCTGATCGTATGGATAATCAGAGGCACACCATTGATGATACAGCTTCTGATCATATATTATTTTCCGGGACTTGTATTCGGAACTCCGGTTTGGGGAACAGGCGAAAGCGGTCGTTTCTTTGCCGCGTCTGTATCATTTATATTTAATTACTCATGTTATTTCTCTGAGATATACAGAGGAGGCATACAGTCTGTTCCTATAGGCCAGGAGGAGGCCGGACTTGTACTCGGTATGACCAAGAGACAGATATTTTTCAAGATCAAACTCCTTCAGATGATCAAGCGTATAGTTCCTCCTATGTCAAATGAGATAATAACTCTGGTTAAGGATACCTCTCTTGCACGTATCATTGCGCTTCAGGAGATAATATGGGCAGGACAGGCATTCATGAAGGGCTCTCAGGGAATTTCCGGAGCAATATGGCCTATGTTCTTTACAGCAATATATTATCTTATATTCAGCGGAATACTCACTGTTCTCTTGAGCAAACTTGAGAACAAGCTTAATTACTTCAGATGATCGGAGGAAAATGTTATGTCAATACTTGAATTACGTCATTTACGCAAGTCCTTCGGTAAAACTGAGGTACTTAAGGATATCAATCTTACTATGGAGAAAGGACAGGTGCTTACTCTTATAGGTTCATCCGGAAGCGGAAAGACGACCTTGCTGCGCTGTCTTAATTTTCTTGAGACCCCGGATTCCGGAGAAATCATAGTTAACGGAGAAAACCTCCTTACCGGAAATGCATCAGAGAAAGAACTAAGGAGGAAGAGGCTTCATTTCGGGCTGGTATTTCAGTCATTCAATCTTTTTCCGCAGTACACGGCTCTGCAGAATGTTATGCTTGCGAAACAGCTTATGGCGAAAGAGAAGCCCGACTATGCAAGTAATAAAAAGGCAATCAATGAGGCTATAGAATATCAGGCACATGAGCTGCTTAAGAAGATGGGACTTGCGGACCGTGAGAATAACTATCCGCATCAGTTGTCCGGAGGTCAGTGTCAGAGAGTAGCTATAGCACGTGCGCTTGCATTGGAACCGGATATACTTTGTTTTGATGAGCCTACCTCCGCACTCGATCCGGAGCTTACAGGCGAGGTACTTAAGGTTATAAAGGGACTTGCCGAAACAGATACGACTATGATCATAGTTACACATGAAATGTCATTTGCACATGATGTATCGGATATAGTTGTGTTTATGGATAACGGATATATTGTTGAGCAGGGAGCTCCTTCGGAGGTTATGGATAATCCTAAGGAGGAACGAACAAGAAAGTTTTTGTCACACTATTAAGTTCGAGCTTAACAGATCATTCAGCTTATAATGCCGAGAATGAATCAGCTGTGATGTATTTGAGAACAGAATGAATAATAATATTAAAGACTCCGATACGAAAAAATGTATCGGAGTCTTTAATTATGAATGAGCTTAGATAAGTCCGTTTTTTGCAAGCGCACGGTTTAATACCGGACCGATGAAAAGTGCGAGTATTACCTTGATAAGGTCGGTTACGATAAACGGAAGTACACACATCTGAAGTGCTGCTGTCATGGTATTGCCTGTAATAGATGAAAACCAAACTACACCAACAATATAATTCAGAACAGCTCCGACAAGGATGCCTGCAAGTGTTAATACATAGAGCAAAGCTTTATTATTTGTATTGGCATATGCACGCTTTGCAAGAAAATAACCGATTCCTGAGCAAAGCGATACTGCCCAGAAAGAAATTATAAATCCGCCGGTAGGTCCGAAAACCGATGCTGCACCGCCCTTAAAGCCTGCAAATACCGGAAGACCTACAAGACCTAAAAGTATGTAGATAATAACCGATAAACAGCCCTTCTTAGCGCCTAATACAATGCCTGCAAGCATGATTCCGAAGGTCTGAAGGGTAAGCGGTACACCACCCGGAAGCGGAATACTTATCTGTGCAAGAACTGCGATAATAGCCGCGAATACAGCGCAATAGCTGATGGCAGCAATGCCTGTTATCGGGCGTGATGCTGTGTGTTCTGTCATTTTTGTTGACTCCTTTTAAAGTTTTTGTACATTATACTGCCAAATGTCTAAAAAGTCTGTCTATATTTTAAAGCAATAAAGTCTTTTCTATATTGAACCGACTGATTCGGCATTGGTTTAAATATTGCTTTGCTATTATAGACCAAAGTAAGCAGATTGTAATATATAAATGTTATATTGATATGATAAACAATGTAATATATAAAATCCGTATTGATATAATAAAGATTGACCGCTAAGATAAAAAATTG